>JACQTY010000232.1 GCA_016210545.1 Chloroflexota bacterium | reverse complement strand
GTTCGGGCTCTTGGAATAACGGGCGCGACGACCCTGCTGACCCACGGCCTCTAGGACCAAGGGGGAATCGGTCTGTCGCACCCGACCGGGGATGTCTCTGTCAACTATTGTTAATTATACAAGGGGGAGAGGTCGAAGCAAACGCAACGAACTTAGTAGCACTCCGCTCACATTTTGAGATAATCTCTTGGTCCGGCTGTGCTTTCGGCTCCGGATCCGTTCCCCGGCGGCCGGGAGCTCAACGAGACGCCTCTACTGGCCTGGCTCTGCAAGCGCATGCTGTTGTCCAATTGCTCCATCAGCCCGAATTTCATCATGGTGTCGACTCCCGCCAGCGCGGCCCTCAGGTTGATGCCGATAAGGGGCACGCCTGCCAGGGAAACCACGATATCGGCATTGATCACCAGTCCTTTGTCCAACACGCGGTCCAGGAGGTCCACCAGCGTGGCCTGGGCCGGGGCAGATACGGTCGTGCTGTTCTCCATTTCCCCTAGCAGAAGCTGTAGGGAGGCAGCGGCCCGGCAAGGCGGACCGAGTATCCCTCCAGACGCCCGACGTCACCCAGAGCCAGCTCCAGGTCCCGGTATTTGTCCGCCCTGACGAGGCAGGAGAGGTTCATTAGCATCTCCTTGCCGTCTTCTCCCGGCTTGTTCTTTTCCACGTTTATCTTGTCTACGCAGGGGCTCAGCCTCCCATAGAAATCCATGACGTCCGCAGACGCCTTTAGCTCTACCTGTTTTCTCACCAGGTTTTCCAGTTTCTGGCTATACATGTATTGCAGCCCGCGCGGCTTCGAGTTCAGTTCCGCTCGTAGCTCGCCCATTTCAGGAACGGTCTCCGTCACCTGTTTCGATACGATGGCGGGGTCCCAGAATACCTGGACCACGTATTCGGCCTTTCCGACAACGGCCTCCAGTTTGCCTTTCAGCACGCCGTAATCTAGCTTCATTCGGTCGATGAGGTTTTCCCCGGGACCACGCTCTCGTTCTTTGATTATGGTGTTGAAGGTCACCGGTAAGACCGCGCCCCAGCGTTTCCAGGCTGTCTCAATCACGCGGTGGTGGGCCGTCACCCAGCCTCTGGCAATCTTGTCGTCTTCGGCCTGGTAGGGGCTTGCCGGACACCGATGGACTAATGCGCAAATATCATTGTGCACGATGGAATAGACCTCGCTCCCATCGATGCCAATTCCTCCGAGCCTAACATCCTCTTTACCCAGAGCCAGACAGTAGACATACTGCGCCTGCTGGGCGCCGGCCTCCGGGGCTGCCGCCGCCATGTCCTCCATGCCTAACATGCCTCCACGGCCTGTCTTTTCGGGTCATCCGGACTGACTATGCCCTCCACAATATCTGCTATCGCTCTGTCCAACCCGTTCCGCACTGCCTTCACCGATTCGCTGATGCCCATGTCCACCTTCATCTTCGTTATGGCGGCGTCCAGGTCCATAAGGGCTTCGCCCAGTCTCTCCAGTTCGTCCTGGGTCAAGCTGCCGTTCTCCATGCGTCTTAGCGCCTGAAGGCGCAGGGTATCCTTGATGATCTCTACCAGGGCGACCACCAGACCGAGCAAACCGTTCTTGAGGTCCTTCTCGTCAATGTCGACGTTCATGCTGTCAGACCTTCCTCGAAAATAGACTCACGCTGTCTTTGCGAGGAGTACCGACCTGTCGGGATTGCTCCCCGCGTACAAAAGAAGGGACGGATTGCTTCGCCCTTCGGCGGACTCACAACGACGATCAGGCCTTTTTTATTATTTGTGGCGCCCGGACAGGGACACGGCGACCGTCGTTGCCCGGTCTGGACTACTTCTGAAGTTCATCAGGTGCGGGCAGCAGTAGGCGCACTTCTGGGGTCACGCTTTCTCATGCCGTTTCACGGAGACTTCCAGCACCCCGTTCCGGCACGATGCCTGCATACTGTCCGGCTCTATTGGGCTATCCAGATGGAGTGTCTTTCTGTACCGGCGGCGGGCATTAGCCCTGGTGGAGAGAGAAAACACGTCATGGTCGATCTTGAGTTCCAGGTCTCCCGTCTCCACGCCGGGCACGTCGGCGACGATAACTACCCGCTCTTTTTCATAAAACACATCGACAGGCGGCTCGACGGTCTCAACCGGAGGCGCCTCTGTCTTCCGCCGCGTCGACCTTTCCTGTCGTCCGAACGTGCCCATATGGAACTCTCGCTCCCCCAGCACACCGTGCGTACGGATGTTCCCTGTGATGCTTGCGCCCCCGTTCCACTCCTCATCTGACAGGCTTTCCTTTCCGCCGGCCGCCTTCAGTCTTTCCCTGAGGCCCGCCAGGGACTCCTTTGTCTCATCCGGGGACGAAAGAAGCTTGGCCAGATCTATCTTCAAGCCCAGTATGTTGAGTGTGCCGCCCAGGGCGCTGGATATGTCCTGAGACCTATCGTTCTTTCCCATATAACACCTACCTGATTTCTACTGATGGCAATTCTTCGCGCCGGTGACCATTACCGGAAGGCGTTTCCAGAGACCTTTTCGTGCTGGCGCTCAGCCATCCGCACCACGGACACCCCGTTCCCAGAAGGTCTTCCGCTGGTGAGCGCCGGGAACACCGCGGGCAGGTCTCTTTGCCGGCCGTCAGTTCGTGCCACGCTGTAGTGTCCAGCCTCGTCCCCAGTGGGAACTCGAGGCCGTACCGGGCGGCCGTCTCAAAGGATGCCAGTGCGGCCCGGATCTTGATGCCCAGGAGCTGCACCCCCACGACGGAAACAGCTATGTCCGCGTTGATTACGAGGCCCTTGTCAAGGATACGCTCAATTACGTCGGCCAGATTGCCCGGGCTGTTCCGGTCTATTTGCATAGCCATCCCGTATTCCCGCCTTTCGCGACCCCTGAAAACAGATCTCTTGCGGCTACCTGCTGCCGGTTTCCACGGCCTCTCCCCGCAACCGGGTACGCTTTCTCTCGAACCGCATCATGTTGCCGTCTTCCGCGAGGATTACTTCGTAGTCTCCCAGCAAGTCGGCCGAGGGGGGTATCCTGGACATCTCCAGCATTTCAACCCCGACGTGCCAGCACTGTCCGTCCTTGAACACCCGGCTGACGCAGACCGGTTTGAGCCCTGTCAGGCTTGCCAGTTGGGTCCTGGCCCCTTCCAAGACGTCTCTCAACTCCATGTATTCTCCTCCAATCATGTCTGACCAGTAAGGCTATTCCTTTCGAGACTGGTCTGCTTTTGCCTCTCGGATTGCCTTCATCTGTGTCAAGAGGGCTTGCTCCTGAAGGTCATATTCCGCGTCTTTGATCTCTCCGGCATCGTATTTCTCTTGCAGCTCCAGGAGTTTGCCACGGACGCTTCCCTCGTCCAGGGACTCCCGATCAGCTTCTTCTGCTATGATCTCTGCCAGCCAGTGCACCAGTTTGGTGGGCCCCATTACGGGCAGCGCCATCCAGTCCAACAGGAATCCCATCGGTCCATTCCCTCACATGCCACGCCAGTTCACTGTGACGTTGACAAAGTTGTATGGTGGTGCAGGCCCAACGTACTTGAATAAGGCTCGCTGTCCTAATTGCTGCTCCAGCTTTGCCACTGCGGCGTCAAACTCTGTCTCTCGGTCCCTGGCGACAAGGAAAGCTGCATTGACGACCATGCGGTCCACAACCGACGGGTTTTGCACGGTCCGGTGGGCCAGCCGGTCCAGGCAGCCCAGAAGGCTCTCGGCCTCCGAACTCTTCTTCTTTTCCAGGGCCTCTTTGAGCAGCTCTCCCAACCGTATCCGATCGTAGTGGCTTGCCTCGGGAGGCATTCCCACCATAGAATCCCGGAGATTTCTCAAACTGCTGCTTTCGGCCAGGACCTCATCAAGCACAGACTTTTCATCCCGCCACATCACCTTGAGGCCGAGCTCAACCTTTCCTTCCATATCGCTCAGGAGCCGGGAGAACTCCGCGTGCCTCGTCTCCAGCAGCTTCAGGACCTGTTCAGCCGCACGCCCAGACCGGGCCACGGTCCCAAACCGTACAGGCAGGATAGTGAATTCCTTCATCACACCTTCCTGCACCCGTTCGTGGGCCAGCAGATTGACCCTTGTGCTATCGTATTCCGGTTTGCTGGAGTCGCTGGCAACTGCTGCGAGACCTCCCCACGGAATCGTATGTACCTTTCCTCCATCGCCGCCTATCGGCGCGGCGCCCTCGAAGCTCCGTTCTTCCGGACAGCCAATAATGCAGTAGATATACTTCCCTTTTTCCATAGACTTACTTACACTCCAGCCGGTTCTGCGAAGCGGGCCGACCCCATCTCTCCGGACCCCATACCTTTCAAGGCGACAACGAGATGGCAGCCGTCACCGGTCTCTGACTGTTGTTGTATTCCAGCCCCGTTCGTCCGGCTGCGGCAGTAGCGAAGCAGAGTACTCGATGCCCAGCCTAGACGGGAAAACCGGTCCTTCGCCAGTGTCTCGCCCCCGGACAGACTCCGGTACTCCGATGCGGCGAGATGGCGATATGCCTTTCTGATGTCATCCTCGCCAAAGACTTCGTCCAAATGAAGGGATTGCCGCGCCTGCTCGATTTGAAGAGTAGTGATCCGGTCTATCTCTACAGTGCAGAAACTGTACGGCGGCAAGGGGCCTATCAACCGGAAGCGGAGCTGGTCCGCCAGGTCGTCGTCCACTCGATGCAGGGCCTCCACGAATTGAGGCTGCACCGTACGCTCCACAAGGAAAGCCATATTGACCACCATGTCTTCCGCGACCAGCTCATGAGATGCCATGTTGAGCGAAAGCCGCCCCAGGGCGCTTACTACTCGTTCCCGGTAGTGCTCTCGGCGTCTGTCCAGATGGGCCTTCACCAGCTCCCCCAGTTGTACCCGGTCTGCCACCGTTGGCGCTCCCTTTTCAGTTATGCCCTCTCTGAACTGGACAATCTCTTTTTCCTGGCTGAGTTCTTGAAGCACGCGTTTGATGTCCCACGTCGCGGCTACTTCAAGCTCAACCCTATCCTTTATTAAAGACAGGGCATTCAAAAATTGTGAACGGCCTTGCGAAAGCAGGCTCAGTACCTCTTCACGCCTGTGAAGTAGAGTGCCGAACTTGACCGGAAGCACGGGGTGACGCTGCATCACGGCCTCGACTACTCGCTGGTGGACAAGCAAGCTCTTCACCAGCTTTTCTTTCGACATGCTATCGAACCCTTCACCTGCGTAACTGGCGACGACTGCTCCTAGCTGTCCATTGCTGATGGTGCGTGTGACGCTGAAACCGTCGGCGGCGGTAATCTGAGTGGGGGCGGCGGCCCCGCTCCCTGTAATCCCGTAAATATATGTCCGTTCCATGGCTTCACCTCTCGGTTATTCCCCTGCAAGTCGGTCCCTGCGGAATAGCCGGCGCGCCGCGGGCGCCCGGCGGTTTTCCCGTCGCATGCGCTCCTGTTCCAGGGCCATCAAACGGCGGGCATACCTGGTAACTCCAACGCCCCTGGGACTTCCCGGTGGTGATGGTCTGTCGGCGGGTGCGGGATGGGATTCCCATTCCCATTCCGTCCCTGCTCCCGGACCGGTCGCCGCACCTCCGCTCGGACGGGTAGGCGGCCTTCCTTCCGGCGACGAACAGGAAACTGATCTCAGTTTCTCTCGCTTCATCACCCTGGCAAACGGCTCGGTCTGCCAGGATACCGGCGCTGTACCTACGATTCTGGCGACTTGTGTCGTGAGGCTCCCAGCCTCGTATCGGCCTATCTCTTCGATTCGGCATCGCTGTTGTGCCACGGACTGCAACATCGCTGTACTTTGTACCCCCAAGAGCCTGTTTCCAAATGCTCGTCTGGACTTGTCTTCGTTATGTATCCGGTAGGTTCAGTATTCCACATTCACTTTTACCAGCCGCCCCGGCCCGGCCCCACTGCCGGCCCGCACCTGGCTCTTGCCGTCGATGCACCCTTTGGCTTGACCTTCAGAGGTGGCGGCGCGTCTGGCGGCTACAAGCTCTTCCACAGCTTTGGAGATTTCGTCCAAACGCCCCTGGATACGCCCCTGGCGCTTATTGAGCATAGACATTTCGGTTTCCAGGCGCTGCCTTTCTTTGTCCAACAGGTACACTTCCAGATAGGTGGACCCCGTCTCGTGCGGTGTGGATCGAGCATGGGTACTTATAATGGTCCTCATATCACCGAGGCTTTTCATCTGGGTAACGCTCTTCACGGGAAACTCCTTCGCATCTTTGTGGGCTTGCCGCCGTCGGGGATAACTGATCCCCACTCTCACGGCGTCAGCAATAGCGGTCTATCAGCTCATTCAAAACAGCCTTCACGCGAACAATCCGGTCCCTGTCGCCTGTCCGGGAGGACTCGGAAGCCAGGATGTCGTAACACAACTGACGGAATAGGCTGTCGCCAACGGTAATGGCGCCCTCTTTTACCTTCATGCACCGGGCGATCATCGTGCAGCCTCGTACCGTAGGCATGAATTCACAGGCTCCGGACTCTCTGAGACAGCGTACGATGCGGACGATCTTCTCCGCGTCTGCTCTCTCAATCCCGGACCTGGCTCGCGTGATCTCAATCTCTGTCTCCTCATCGAACTGGTCCAGGTCCAGGGTGACCATCCTGTCTCGAAGAGCATCCTGACTCCGGTAAACACCGGCGTACTCTTCCGGGTTGCTGGTGAATATAGCGGTAAACTCCGGGTGGACCCTCAGGTAATTATCGCCGTCCCTGGCCGCCGGCAAGTCGAGCATCTTCTCCTGGAGCACGGATAGGAGGACGTTGTTGGCTTCGGGACGGGAACGGGTGAACTCGTCATAAATGAGAGTGAACCCATGCCTGCAGGCTACCGTCAGACGGTTGTCTATCCACCTTCGGTCCATGTCCTCCTCCGTCTTCAATACCGAGTGGACATAATTGTCGATGACCTTCCTCACCTGGTAGCCGTGCTCGCCGCCTATCAGGTCTGACGTAGAAAACTCCTCGTCGCCGTGGATCATGACCACGGGACGCCCGAGATGGCTGGCAATGTGCATGGCCAGGGTTGTCTTTCCACTTCCCGAGGCTCCCCTGAAATGGACTGGATACCCGGCGTTGATATATGTAAGGGCCCGGTCCACGATGCTTCTTATGAATGACGTCTCTACGAAATTTGAGAGCCGCCGTGGCTGCAAGACGGTGGTTACGCCTTCGGTTGCCATAGGTGCACATCCCCTTCTGATACGGATATCCGGTGGTCCATATGCGCCCTCGCGCCCGTTTCCCATCCCTGGTCATCCGGGCGCCGGCGCCCGCGGCCATCACCGCGCCGGCTCACGTTTCGTCCACGGCGAAGTACAGAAGGTCCTGCTTCCGGACCCTGCCGCTGTTGACCAGGGCCTTGACCAGCATTGCCATCTGGATCCGGCTCAGTCCGAATCTCTGCTCCAGTTCTCTCAGCCGCGTTCCAGCGGAGTGAGCGGAGATAAATTTCAGGACGTGGTCTCTTAGCCCGGGCAGGCCAGCAGATGGCTCGTCTGAGGAACCTCCGCCGCCGGCCAAAGGCCCCCTTAGCTTCACATCCATGGCCTGCCATTCCCTGCGGGCGCAGTCCCGGTCCGCAGAGATGCTCTTCAGCCAGCCCCGGACTCTGGACCTCCGCTGAGACTCGGTCCGGGCCATTTGAGCCTTATTGCCAGCCAGTCGGGCCCGTTGCTGCCTGGCCGTCGTCCGGTGAGCCGCCGCCGTGTCTTTCAACCACGCCGCCACCTCGGCCCGTTTTTGCCCCACGGCTTGAGCCAGGTCAGCTTGCCCACGGACCAGGGCGGCAAGCTGCTCGTGGGCTTTCGCCTGGCGTGAGGCGGCTAGACCCTTCAGGGATGCTGCCGCATTTGACCTTTTCTGGGCCACAGCGCCGGCGATGTTGGCCCGCGCCTTTTGGAGACTGCCGTGTTGCTTCGCGGCGGCATCCCCGCCCGCCCTGTCCAGGTCGCGAAGATGGGCGGCGGTCGCCTGTTTCTGGGAAGCGACGTCATCGCGAAGTTGCGCCACGGTCGCCGCCCGCGCCTGGTGAGACCGGACAACCTCTTGCGCCAGGCTGTGCATATCCTGAGGCATAGGCATTCTTTTCTCCTTGCTACAATTTGGTGCTCGACGATTCTGGCGACGCTGCCTGTGGCCGTGTTGACCGGTGAGGGGAGCCCGGGTCCTGGATTCCTCGGTACGTCCAGCGCTAAGCCGGTCCCACGACCCTCAGGGAGCGCCATGACACCCGGTCTTAGGCGGTGGCTGCCGTCGTAAGACCAACCGCCTCGGCATACTTCAGGAATGTGTCCACGCCGGACACCACAGCGCGGGCCTCGATAGCCAGGATCTCGATGCCGACCAGGCTCACGCGTACCCAGGCGTCGACCACGACGCCTTTGTCCAGTATTCTGTCCACGACTTCTGCCAGACTTGACGAAGCCATTGTCTTTTCTACTGCCATATGACCTACCTCCTTCTTGCTGTGAGCTTTGTCTATCCTGATGAGCTAGGTCTAACTCTCCTGTGGGCTCCCCTCTACGTTACCCGGTCGTCGGGGCTCATTGGATAGCTGCCTACCAATTTAATTCCGTTCATACCTGTTCACAACCCCAATCTGGTGGTTTTTCAGGCCCATTCGGGGGGGGTAAGCATTACCCAGGTGGGGGCTTGCCTGACGAGCAAGTTACAGGCATAATGGCATCGGCTGGGGGTGGCAATGGAAAAGATCAAGGTCTTGCTGGTAGATGACCACCTGGTAGTGCGCCAGGGCCTGAGGGCGCTGCTTGCCGGCCTACCCGAAATCGAGGTGGTTGGCGAGGCGGCAGATGGAGGAGACGCGCTGAGGAAGGTCAAAGAGACCGCGCCGGACGTGGTCCTGACCGATATCAGGATGCCGCATATGGACGGCATCGAGGCAACGCGCCGCATTAAGGCGGAACGTCCTGAAACGGTTATCATCGTGTTGACCGCTTACGAGAATGATGCCTACCTTGTGGATGCGATTCACGCCGGGGCGGGGGGATATTTGCTCAAGGACGCGTCGCTGGACCTCATCTTACATACCATCTGCGCCGCGGTTGGGGGCGGTACAATGGTGGGAACATCGTTGTTGAGGCAAGTGGTGGCCTCCATGAAGAGCGATGGAAAAAACCGGGGTGAGCCGGAGAACCCTCTCTTTGAGTTGACGCGGCGAGAGTTGGATGTGTTGAAACTGCTTAGCGACGGGGGTACGAACCGGCAGATTGCAATAGGCCTTGGGATATCGGAAGACACAACAAAGAAACACGTACAGAATATCATTGCCAAGCTGGGCGCCGCGGACCGCACCCATGCGGCGACCATCGCCGCCAGGGCGGGACTTCTTGGCCGGAGCGCGACCCCACAGGATGCAAAGGGAGATCGCCTCGGCTGAGCAAATGTGCCCGGGCAACGCTGTTGACAGGATGGCGACTCCTCCCAACTCTGAAAATGCGTCACATTGAACTGGATTCCCCACGGCTAGAAAAGAGCGATGCGACCGTGCCAGCGCGAAAAGCGTCCGTACTTGTGGTAGATGACGATGTTCGCATGTTGCGCCTGATGCAGCGCATTCTGGAACTTGAAGGTTACCGCGTAGTCGCCGCCGAGAGCGGCGCCGATGGTCTTAACGAGCTGGACGGGGAGGACATGGACCTGGTGCTTCTGGATGTCATGATGCCGGGGATGGATGGCTATGCGGTGTGCCGCCACATTCGGGAGTTCTCGGAGGTTCCCGTAATCATGGTGACTGCCAAAGGAAGCGAAGAAGAGAAAGTGCAGGGACTGGATGCCGGCGCTGACGACTACGTCACCAAGCCGTTCTCTTCGAAGGAGCTAACGGCGCGCGTCAGGGCGGTGTTGAGGCGCTCAAAGCTGTGGGAAGAGCCTCCGTGTCCTCTCTTCCGCCTGGGTGACCTGGAAGTAGATTGTGAAAGTCATCGAGTGATCCAAGGGGGCCGTGGCGTGAATCTGACAGTGACGGAATTCAATCTGTTGTCGTACTTGGTGCACAATGCGGGCTGCGTAGTCGCCCCTGACCAGATACTGGACCGCGTGTGGGGTGAGGAATATCGCGGTGAAACGCACATACTCCAGGTGAATATGTCACGGCTCCGGCAAAAACTCAACGATGGTCCCGGAGAACCCAAATACATACTGACCAGGCCGGGGATCGGGTACATGATGGTGAAGCCCCCGGGATAATGCACGGAAGAACGGCGTCGGGCTGTGTGTCCTGTGAACCGACATAGAGAGAACCGCCTGGCTTTTAGTGAGTACACGACACTGTCTTGAAACAGGCATGGATGACGGGAAACACCGTTGACTCACAGGGCAATGCCCCGCCCCCCTCCCTTTGATCCAGGTTCCTGGCGCGCCACATTGGGGTGAGGCCATTCTCCGAAAACACCCGATTCCCCATTCCCGCGAAGCGGCCCCGATGATGGTCATTTACAAGATACGGTGACCGCTACTTGTCATTGCTCCGAAAATAGCCATTTCCCCCATTCCCGCGGAAGTCCCGATTCATCGGGATAAATCCGGCCCCTGCCCGCCCCTGGCTTCCGGCTCGGTGGCCGGAATGGCATTTCCATCCTTCGCGGCGCCCTGTGCAAGGGGGCATGAGGGATTCCCTGGCCATCGGGGTTGTCAGCTTCACTCCAATGAGCTACAGAAAGCCCCGGTTTGTTTCCCATCAAGCGCCTGCCATTATGAATTGTGAGCATGTTGTAAGATACTGTTTGCTTTTTGTGACATCACAGTAAGGTCCGTGCTATAGCTTTTATAGACGGAGTGCAATCGCCCCAGTTGCACAGAAGCGTGCGCATGTCCTGCAATCTTCTCCAACATGGCATGGACAGCTTCTCGATCAGGAGCGGCGTCCCCCAAGTAAGGGAGTGATGTCACGTGCTTCCAGGCCCGCCATCGACCAGAAGGAAAGCTAAACGCCGGCAGGTCGCGGCGCGTCTTCAACTCTTGCTGCCGATGTTTGTCCCTGAGGATAACTGTGGCCAGCCCGCTGACCTGGGCCAACTGCTTAAGATCATGTGGGAACTTGCCTCTTCTGAGGCTAAAGCGGATGGCCTGGTAATACGCTTTCTTACCGCTGGCCTCAGTTCCGCCCACCGGACGAGTTTCGGATTCCGCGTCAAGAGTGAGTGCAGCCCTGTAGAGGCGGCGGTCCGCTGGTCGTCCCGCACCGGTCAGCCCGTCGTGCTCAGCAGGGACGCCCCGCCTGCGATGGGGATGGGCCGGCAACTGGACCAATCGGGACTCGCATCGCTGGCCAGCTTTCCTTTGATTGGCAACGGGCAGAAACTGGGCGTCGCCGTAGCCCTGAAGGCAGCGCGAAAACCGTCCTTCAATAATGAACAGTTAGGACTTCTTCAAGTCCTCTGCCAGCAGGTGGCCATGGCCCTTGCCCGCATTCAACTCGTGAACGAGGTCAACAAGCTCAAGGGTACGGTGGAGTGGCTCACCATGCATTATCTGGACGCTCAGGAGAAGCAACGTCGGAAGATATGCCTGGACCTGCACGATGGCGTCGCCCAGTGGATGATGGCTGCCAAACAACGCATCCAGACCTTTGACCTGGAACTTCGGGCCGCTCCTGAAACAGCCGGCAGAATAAGGGAGGTCGAGCATATGCTGTCCCAGAGCATCGGGGAGCTACGCTCTGTCATGGCTGACCTCCAGCCTCCGCAGGTGGGGGAACAGGGGTTGCCTCTGGTCCTGCTTCGCATGATATCCACGCTGAGCTGCAGGACGGGCATCCACAGCCATTTCAGGATAACAGGCAAGGAGCAGCCGCTCCCACCGAATACGCAGGTCGCAATCTACCGCATAGTACAGGAGTCGCTCAGCAATGTCCGCAAACACGCCGAGGCGAAGGATGTGACGGTCATCCTCGACCATAGGGACAGCAGGCTGGCGCTGACCGTGAAAGACAATGGACGGGGCTTCGACGTGTCACGGACGCTCGCGTCAGGAGAAAGCGATGGGACGCTGGGGCTGGTGGGGATAAAGGAGCGAGCCGAAGCGCTGGCCGGCAGTTTCGACATAAGCAGCCGGCCAGGTGCGGGCACCACCGTATCCGTCGTCTTGCCTCTGCCGCCGGGGGCTGGCCCATCGTTGAGCGCCGTGGCGGGCCTCAACGCTGGCCTCAGGGCATAGAGCACCCTATCTTCGACCTTCCCGTGCCCTTGTTGTTGTCGTACTCGCCCCTCTCCTCCGAAAGCAGAGTTCGTTTTCCCTATCAGGCGGACGGCCAAAATAGCGGGAAGAGTCGTGGGGTGGCCTTCTTCACGCACCTGGTTCCTGCCAGAAGCCTCGGATATTAGCTAGAGTTCCATCCAATTGTCGCCGTCTGTTGCGCTCCATATCGTAGGGCATTCATTTTACCCTTCGTTAACCAGAGTTGATATTGACTTTAATGGCCCACCTATGGACAATAGGCATAGCGGAGTCTTAACCATCTTTTGGGAAGGCTAGATATACAAGGCGCCAGTGGGGTAGCGGTGGACGGGTCGCTGTCGGGAACGTGAACAACGAAACGGCGAAGTCAGTTCTCCAAAGCCGAAGTCCAGATAGAAGGCGTTGTGAGCAAGAAGATTCTTCTGGCAGACGATGACGGGGCGCTGCGGGCTCTGATTGTGGCTGCCCTGGGCAACGGTGAACGATGGCGATTGCTGGAAGCTCGCAACGGGCTTGAGGCGCTGGCCCTGGCCCGGATGGAGAGGCCAGACCTGGTGCTGATGGATATGTCGATGCCCTACCTCAACGGCATGGAAGTCAGTCGCCAGCTCAAGGCTGACCCAGAAACAAAGGGCCTGGCTATCATCCTGATAACCGGATTTCCTCAAGAGCGAGACAGAGAGAGTGCGCAACAGATCGGGGTGGAGTATTTCCCCAAACCGTTCAGCCCTGCGGCTTTGCTCAAGAAGGTGGAAGAAGTACTCGGACGATAGAGAGGCACGGCGTGGAGTCTCGTAGTCTGGAAGCACGGTTGTAGCCTATTCTGGCGGGGATCGCTCATGCTCGGTCGCCCTGGGCGCCGCGAAGCATGAAAATGGGCCAGCGGCATCTGGAGGAGAGTGAATCTGTAGGGGACAGACCCATGGTCCCCCTGATCCAGCCGAAGGGTGTCTGCCCCTGTGTGGGCCAGGGCGGGCGAACACGCGGGTTCGCCCCTACGGTGGCGGAAACTGTAGCCTGTTTTCGGAGAAATCGCGAACTGATGGGTGATACGATAGAGCAGGAAAGCCGGACCTAACTTTCCGGTTTGCCCTTTCTAAAGAGCGAAACTCGGTTCTCACAAATCGCTGCGGCGAAAGGGGACAGAACCCGTGAAAGCCAGAATTGCCCACCACGTACAACAGATCAGGGCCGCGGTGCAGGAGCGTCCTCTCCTGTCCCTGTGGCTTGCCCTCGCGATCGCGCTGTTCAGCCTTCTCCACCTGGCATACAGTATCCCCTTCCTTCGCGGTCTCATTGCCTCCCCAATGTGGCGGCTTCTTGGCCAGACTGAAGACTTTGCTGCGGTGGCCATGGTGTTGTTTGTCGCCTATCGCTGGTCACCCCGTCTGGGACAGGGGGTCGCATTCCTCTTCCTGGCTGCCCATGTCCCCTATTTGTTCCTTGATGCCCCGGATCATCTCCTTGAACCGATCACAAGTGTAGTTATGGGGTTGATCGCCCTCATGGGTGTCCACCTGACGGCCAGACTCCGGCAAGCGGAAAAGGACGACAGGGCATCGAAGGAGATATTCCTGACTATGTCCAACGCGTCGCCAATAGGCGTGTACATGGCCCAGGACCGGAAGTTTCGCTATGTTAGCCCGCAGTTCCAGGAATACACGGGCTACAGCGCTTCGGAATTGCTAGGGGCTTCCTCGCTGGAGCTTGTGGCTGCGGAGCATCGGGAAAGGGCCCGCCGAAATGCAATCAAGATGCTGAAGGGAGAGAGAACCGCTCCCTATGAACACCAGTATGTTATCAAGAGCGGAGAGACACGGTGGTGCCTGGAGATGGTGGCCTCAGTCCAGGTTCAGGGCAGGCCGGCGACCCTGGGGAACTTCATGGACATCACCGAGCGCAAACGCGCTGAGGCCGAGATCGACCTGCGCAACAAGCAACTGGCCGCCCTGCAACGGGTAAGCCAGGCAATGGCCCAGTCCGTGGACCTGAAGGAAGTTTCGGCTCAAGCCTTCAAGGCAGCTTTGGAAGTGTTGCGCCTCGATGCCGGGAGCCTGCGGACGATAGACGAGTCCACTCAGGAGTTGGCGCCCCTGGCCATCAAGACATCTGGGCCGGAGCTGGCGGAGGAAGCACGGGCGAAGCCCAGAATACCGGTGGGACGGGGTCTGGCGGGGAAGGTCGTGCAGGCGGGGAAGCCTATTGTAATTGAAGACGTTAGCTCCTGCGATTGGAGCTTCTACGGCGCGTCCCGCAGGCTCGGGTACAAAAGCGCCCTGGGCGTGCCGCTGAGAACAGGGGACAAGGTCATCGGGGCCATCGTCGGTTTCACCTTCGAGAAGCGCTCCTTTACGAAGCAGGACACGGACTTCCTTGCAGACCTGGGGAATATGGTCGGCGTGTCCATAGCCAACGCCCAACTCTTTGAGGAGCAGAGACGCCGGGCTGAGGAACTGGCAGCCCTCCAGCAGGTGAGCCAGGCCGTAAGCCAATCGCTGGACTTGAAGAGCGTGGCCGAACGGGCCCTGGAATCAACCCTGAGTATCATGGACTTACAAGCGGGCGACATAAAATGGCTGGACAAAGCCAGGCAAGAACTGGTAGTCCTGTGTGAGCACGGCTTGCCGCCAGAACAGGTGCGGTACAAGAGGAGCATGCCCAATATGAAAGTCGGCCAGGGGTTGGCGGGCAGGGTGGCTCAGACGGCGGAGCCTCTGGTAGTGGGGGACCTGGCCCCAGACGGAAGGCGATTCTATGGACCGCAGCATACCAGCGATTTCTGTTCCGCTGTCTATCTTCCGTTGAAGGTAAAGGGAGAGGTGGTGGGGGTGATAAGCGGCATGTCCTGTCGGCGGCGTGCATTTACGTCAGCCGATGTGTCGCTGATGGCCAGTCTGGGGAGTATGGTCGGCCTGGCCATGGCCAACGCCGACCTGTTTGAAAAGGAGAAACGTCGGGCCGAGGAACTGGCTGCCATCCAGCAATTGGGCCAGGCCGTAACCCAGTCTCTGGACCTGGATACTGTTACCGGCGTGGCCCTTGACGCGGCCCTCAGCATCGTGCAGGTAGACGCGGGAACTATCAGGTATATCGATGAAGCCACTCAAGAACTGGTACTGATAGGCAATCGCGGCCTGCCGCCGGAGCGTATCTCGCCCCTCCAAAGCCAGCCGAACATGAAAGTCGGCCAGGGTTTGGCGGGCAAGGCTGCTCAGTCAGGTGAGCCTGTGGTGGTGGAAGACCTCACCCGCGCCGAAGGCAGGTTCTACGGGCGGCGGTGGACGGCAGACTACCGGTCGGCCATCTATGTGCCCTTGAAGGTAAGAGGGAAAGTTGTGGGGGTGATAGGCGGCCTGTCACTGCGCCAGCGTGCTTTTGGGCCGGGCGACGTGGGGCTCGTGGACAGTCTGGGCAACATGGTGGCCCTGGCCCTGGCGAACGCCCGCACGTTTACCCTGCAGAAACAGCGAGCTGAGGAACTGGCGGCCCTCCACCAGGTGGGCCAGGCAGTAAGCCAGTCCCTGGACCTGGCGACTGTCGCCCGTGTGGCCCTGGAGGCAACTATTCGCGTGCTGCGGCTAGATGCCGGCGCCATCAGGCACCTGGATGAGTCTACCCAGGAACTGGTGCTGCTGGACCACCTCGGGACGTCCCCGGAGCAGGTATTGCGTATGCGGACTCTCCCCAACGTAAAGGTTGGCCAGGGGATGGCGGGCCGCGCCGCTCAGTCCGGTGAGCCTCTGGTGGTAGAGGACCTCTCGAGTCAAGAGGGCCGGTTCTACGGTCGGGAGCACACTGCGGACTTCCAGTCGGGCATCTGGCTGCCGCTGAAGGTGGGGGGGACGGTTGTGGGAGTGATAGGGGGCTTTTCCCTCCACCAGCGTACCTTTAAGCCGAGCGATACAAGACTGATGGCTGACCTGGGCAACATGGTGGGCGTGGCCATAGCCAACGCTCGCCTGTTTGAAGAGGAGAAACGCCGGGCCGAGGAACTGGCTGCCCTGCAGCAGGTGAGCCAGGCCGTAAGCGAGTCGCTGGAGTTGAAAGACATTGCTGCCGTCGCTCTGGATGCCTTCTTGAAGCTGTCCCGAGTGGACGGCGGTAGTATGAAGTATGTCGATGAAGCCGCACAGGAGTTCGTATTGTTGACCCATCGGGGTCTGCCCGAGGAGCTTGCTCTGGAAATGGAGGCCAGGCCCAGGCTGAAGATATACGAGGGACTGCTCGGGTTAGCGTCCCAAAAAGGGAAGCCTGTCGTAGTGCAAGACGCCAGTAGTCCCGACATGGCCTACAGGTCGGCTCTCTGCTCAGGCATACAATCCCATGTTAGTATCCTCCTCAGGGGAAAAAACAGGCTGGTTGGGGTAATAAGCGGGGTTTCCCGTTCTCGGCGCAACTTTACACCTGCCGAGATCGAGTTGCTGACCAGTTTGGGCAACATGGCAGCCGTGGCTGTAGGCAACGCCCGGCTTTTCAGACAGGTGGAAACGGCCGCGAAGGAATGGCGAAATACCTTTGACGCCATGAGCGACGGCGTAAGTATCAACTCTGCAGAGTTTCGTATTATGCGGGCCAACAAGGCTCTGGCCTCAATGCTTGGCGTTACTCCGCAGGCCCTGGTGGGCCAGAATTGCTGCAAGGTATTGCATGGTACGGCCCAACCAGTAGCCGGGTGCCCCCTTGTTCGCGCCACGGCGTCACTGGCGCCCGCCGACCTGGTGGTACAGGAGTCTCACCTGGGCGACCGCTGGCTGCACATCCGTTGCGACCCGGTGCTGGACCCGGACGGCCGGCCCACCACCGTGGTGCACAGTGTACGCGATGTCACTGCGGAGAAGAAGCAGCATGAGATTCTGGAAAGGCTTCACCGGCTGGCTCAGTCGTTGTCTACAAGCCTCGACATCGAAACCGTGCTGCGACTTTCCCTGAACGAGATTGCAGGCGCTTTCTGCACTGCAGAGGCGACTGCGGGCATTGCGCTTCTGGAGGACGGGGGGAAAGAATGCACCGTTGTCGCGGTCCAGGGGCCTCACGGCGAAGAACTGAAGGGATGCACTGTGTCCCTCTCTGCCTTCCCTGCTGAAGTTGTCGATTTGCTGTTCGCCAAGCAACTGCCGTGGGTGGCGGCACATTCTCCTCAGGCGCCGCCGCTCATCAAGGGGCTGCCCGGCTGCGGAACGCGCCTGGTATTGGCGATTTCCCCGCTTGTTGTGCGGAACCGTCCCACCGGACTGATACTGATCACCGGCGCGGATTCCCGAATCTCTGGACCGGATGAGGTGGCTCTCCTGGCAACGTACAGCCGGGAGATCTCCCTGGCAGTGGAAAACGCCCGGCTTTTCACTCAGACTGAAGCGGCCCTGCGGCGGCGCGTTGGCGAGATGCAGACCCTATCCGATGTGCTTACCACCGCTACCCAGCGCGCCGGCCTGGATGCCCTCCTGAAGGGCGCCTTGAAGCGGGCTGCGCAGGCCCTGGGGGTCGAACGGGCGGAGGTCAGCACCGTAGACGAGTCGGAAGACCAATGTGTAACGCTGGCCATCTACCAGGGTGACATGGAGATCCTTCCAGTCCCGGGCATCGTTGCGGACGGTCCCAGTGTTGCCTTACTTCGGACGGCGTTTCAGGAGGGCCAACCTTTGGTCGTGGACGACGCTCAAGCCCTCCCTGAGGGCGAACGATTGGATGTCATCAAGCGCCTCGGCGTCCGCTCTTGCCTGGCCCTGCCGCTCACCCTTGGGGGCCGTACCCTGGGCCTGGTGCAATTCAGTACCGTAAGCGCTCCGAAAGTCTACTCCTCTGAGGAGATCGCTCTCGGCAAGGCTATTGCGGCCCTGTTCGCTTACCTGATCGACGACGCCCAGCTATACGAACGTATCGAGAAGGAGCGCAGCACTCTGGAAGCCATCATAACCAGCATGGACGAGGGCCTGGTAGTGGTGGACGGTCTTGACCGGGTGGCGTATTGCAATGCGTCCGCCAAGAAGATCCTCGATGTCGGGGGGAAAGACGTTGTAGGACTTCCTGTGGAGGCGTTCGAGCGGCTGTTCGCCGACCGGGTCGTTGACCGTAAGAAGTTTCTCGAGCCCCGGGCCCACAGGGCGCCGCGCGCAGGAAGTCTCAAGACAGAGATCGAACTGTATTCTGTGGGCGGCGAACGTACCGTTGAGGCCACAGCGTTCCCTATCGGCTTAGCCGAGACGCTGGCAGGCACAGGGCTGTTGTTACGGGATATCACCCGCGAGCGCGAGGTGGACCGGATGAAGACAGAGTTTATTTCTATCGCTTCCCACGAGCTACGCACACCTATGACGGTCGTGCAGGGCTTTGCAGAGCTGCTTCTGAAGAGTGGAAGCACGAAGAAAGAGTCACGCAGATGGGTGGAGTACATCCACAGGGAAAGCCTCAGGCTTTCCGACATTGTAGAGGACCTGCTCAATATTTCGAAAATTGAAATGGGGCGGCTGTCGGTCCAGCAACAAGCGGTATTCCTTAAACCCATCGTTGCTCAACTTGTGAGTCAGCTCAACCTCACCTATGGCTCTCACTCTTTCTGCGTGGATGTCCCCGATGACTTGCCGAATCTGTGGACTGATCCTGATAAGCTACGCCAGGTCCTGTACAATCTGATGGACAATAGCGCCAAGTACTCTCCCCACGGCGGAAAGGTGGTGGTGTCTGCAAGCGGGAAGGGAAGTGACATCGAGGCCGTGATATCGGTCTCTGACCAGGGGATAGGCATCCCGGAAGAAGAGATCCCACACCTGTTCACCCGCTTTCACCGGGTCCGTGGCCCGGATACCGATGGCATTCGGGGCACCGGTTTGGGGTTGTACATAGTCAAGTCACTGGTGGAAATGGTGGGGGGCCGTGTCTGGGTCCACAGCCGGCTGCATCAGGGCAGCACATTCTGTTTTACTGTACCTTTGGAAAAATCCGTTGTGAAGGAGTAACGCATTGATGGGCCTTGACCCTAACCGGTTCCGCGACTTCTACCGGTGGCTTTCGAGGGTTACCTGCGCACGCTTCTTGTCCCTCAAGCGGGCAGGATAAGGTCTGCAAAACATAATGAAAGGAAAAGGCAGCATGAAGGAAAGGCGATTGACACTGACGGAAAGATTCGCCAGGAAGATACTCCTGGCCGATGATGAAGAACCTGTACGTGCTCTCCTCGCTGCTACCCTCAACGGCGGGAGCGGCTACAAAGTCCTGGAGGCAAGGGACGGCATTGAGGCGTTGGAGGTGGCCCGCGTGGAGAGACCCGACCTTGTGCTGCTGGACGTCATGATGCCCGGGATGGACGGCCTCGAAGTATGTCGGTGTCTTAAGGCCGATCCCGAGACGGACGGCATCGCTGTCATCATACTCACCGCTATGGCTCAGGACGCAGACCGGGCGCGGGCTCTGGAGGCTGGGGCTAATGGGTACTTGACCAAGCCTTTCAGCCCCTCTGCGTTGCTTGCGAAACTGGAGGAAACCCTTGCCTGCTCATGAAACGGCCGACGAGGTCCCCAAGACCTGGGGCCAGATGGGTGATGAACAGCTAAAGCTCTATGCCCGGGAGTTGGCCCAGCACTTTAATCACGAAAAGGAACTGCGACGGGATTTGTCGGTCAAGAACGGCGAATTGGAAAAGAGGGTGCAGGAGCTTACGGCGCTGAATGCCATGTTCCAGAAGCATCTTGATATGCGTCTTCGGACTGAACAAGCCTTCGAACAGCTTACAGAAGGGATTTCCAGGCTGATAGACCAGGCTAACGCGCTAATAGGCCGCGCACAAAGCCTGGCACTGGGCACGGATGAGGACATGAAGGATGGACCCTGACTCCGGGGCTGCACGTTCTCCGGGGGCGCCGAAAGGCGCTTTGCTGTCCAAATCGTGCCATTGAGGATGCTATTCCCCAAAACCCATTTTGGGCAACAGTGATCCCATGGCTACATTCAACCGGCGGCGGATGGACGGCAGCCTGGCTCGCATGCATAAGGGGTACAAAGTCACCGCTCGTTTGGCATGGTGTATCCTATGCCAGTTCTGGTCAATATGTACTTGGGCTTCCTGGCGTTATCCCCCAGTCTCTGCCTTAGCCGCGCAATGTTCACTTGAAGCAAGTTGGTCTCCCCGCAATACTCCGGCCCCCATACCTCCTCCAGAATCTGATCGGGCGTCAACACCCGGCCGGCATGCTGAGCCAAACAGGATAGCAATCGGTACTCGGTGGCAGTAAGATTTATCTCCTGACCAGACACACTCACGCGATGCCGCTCCCAGTCAACCAACAGGTGTCCCTTCTGGAAGGGAGGTTGGCGGCGCCCGCTCCGCAAACTTGCGCGGCGCAATACTGCCCTGACTCTAGCTACTAACTCCCGCGACGAGAAAGGCTTGGTGACATAGTCATCGGCGCCGGCATCCAGCCCTCTCACCTTAGCTTCTTCATCCCCTTTGGCAGTGACCATGACTATTGGCGTTTGAGAGAACTCGCGTATCCGCCGGCATACCTCATAACCGTCCATGCCCGGCATCATGATGTCCAGCACGACGACGTCCGGGTGCTCTTGATTGAACAGGTTAAGACCGTTTTGCCCGTTCATGGCAATGAGCACACGATACCCCTCCAGGTCCAGAATGCGCTGCATGAGGCGCGCCATGTGGGAATCGTCGTCAATAGCCAGCACGCTGGTTTGTCCTGGTTTCATACGCCATCGCCTTTTCTGGTCCAGGGTACCGGCCCGGGGTTGCCCTTGAATCTGCTTGCTTTAGCCTTAATCCGCCATCAAAATCCCTCTCAATCTCCCCTTCGACAGGCTCAGGGCAGGCTCTTTAGCAAAGGGAGGCCGACACTTCGGCC
>JACQTY010000236.1 GCA_016210545.1 Chloroflexota bacterium | reverse complement strand
GAGGGTTGAGGGGCGCCTGAAGGAGTCGAACCCCGCCCCAGACTCTTCCCGATACATCGGGACAGGTCGGGACTTCTCAGAGTGACAGCGCTGCCCCGATGTATCGGGGCTTCCCTCGTGTCCGAAAATGCAAAGACCCTGGGATTCAATTCGGTTCATTGACAACAGCCCATTCACTCATTATTATTACGATTGTTCACCTTGACGCAGGCCCGCGCATTGGCGCGGCAGTCCATGGTTAGATTCAGGAGGATACGGAATTGTTCAAGGAATATAGTCTGGAGGGTAAGACGGCCCTGGTCACCGGCGGCGGCCGCGGCCTGGGCAGGGCAATAGCCACCGTTTTCGCCGAGGCCGGCGCGGATGTCGCCGTCGCCTCGCGAACCGTTAAGGACCTGGAAGAGACAGCCGCCGATGTCCGCAAGTCCGGCCGTCGCTGCGCGATAGTCCCCGCCGATGTTACCAGCGAGGACTCGGTCAAGAGTATGGTCCAGAAGACTCTTGCAGAACTGGGGAAGATAGACATACTGGTGAACAACGCCGGGGTGGAGTTCTCCAAGCCCATCCTGCCGCTGCCAGAGTTGAAGAACCCGGCAGGCGGCGAGCCGGACCCGACTCCTCATAGCCTGAAAGAATGGCAAACCGTAATGGAGTTGAATGTGAACTCCGTCTTCCTGGTCTGCCGCGAGGTCGGGGCGCACATGGTCAGCCGGCGGCAGGGGAGGATCATCAATATCGCCTCCGGTCTGGGGGTGAAGCCGACGCCCTATCTGATAGCCTATGGGGTGAGCAAGGCGGCAGTGGCCTACTTCTCCCGCTGCCTGGCCCTGGAGTGGTCCCGCTACAATATCCACGTCAATGCCATGGCGCCCGGGCCGCTGGAATCCGACCTCATGTACCGGCTAACCGCGGGCTACGACCCCAAGATACTCGGTCGTTATCTCAAGGACCTGCCCATGCGCCGCCTGGGGAAAACGCGAGAAGTGGCGTTGCTCGCCGTTTACCTCGCCTCCGAGGCCTCGGACTACATGACAGGACAGGTGGTGGCGCTGGACGGGGGCGGCTCGGCGAATTAGCTCACCACGTTTCTGCACCAGAGAACCCTCCGATGAAACCGGAGGGTTCTCTGTTTGGAGGACTGGTTCCAAGCCGGATATGGAACTTCTCTCTCCAGTTGGCGGCTGAGCGTTGCCGTGTCGGGAACATCCTCTATATGCAGGGCGACCCAATTCCAAGGCTGCGCGCTTCCGCGTGCCTGAGCATTTCCGCATAAGCCCTGTCAATGAGACGACGTACCATCTCAGATACGGGTACGCCTTGCTCCGCTGCCAGGTCCCCTAGCGGCGCCGCTCCTTGTCCAAGTGCACGTCCGGACACTTGGTGTTCACGGGGTCATCTCCTTGACAAACACAATGATACGGCACAATTATGCCACATTCAATTTGCCACACAGTATCGTGATCAGCGAATTGTTACCGTGGTTGATGACCATGAACTTATCTAATATGACATAAGAGTGGGTGAATCTCTCCCCCCGAATTCTTTTAATAGACATGTTGATGTTTTAACGCTAGAGTGTTATATAATGTGTGGAGGTATTGCTATGGCCACTCAAACCAAACGGACCACTATTTATTTGGACCCTGATTTGCATAAGGCGCTGCGTCTAAAAGCAATTGCCATCTCCCGATCAGTATCGGAGCTTGTAAATGACGCCGTGAGAGAGTGTCTTGCCGAAGATGCCGAGGACATTGCGGCATTTGAAGAAAGGATGAAAGAACCTCTGATCAGCTATGACGAAATGGTTAAAAGGCTAAAGAAAGATGGCCGAATATAGAATCTATTTCAGAGATTCGGTTGAAAGAGACCTTAAGCCAATACCCAAGAAAGACCTGAAGAAAATCATCCATCGTGTCGAGTCGCTGTCCACACAGCCTCGGCCTTCAGGCTGTGAAAAGCTAGCCGGCCAAGACAGATATCGCGTTCGTCAGGGGCAGTATCGCATTGTATATTCAGTCCAGGATAAGGAGCTTACTGTGTGGATTGTGAAAGTTGGCCATCGTAAAGATGTTTATCGCTGAAGGAAACGCCAGGGATTAATGTCGGAGAACCGCCGTGGGCCTGAGTGGATGTCTTCAGGAATCTATGATGCGACGAGCGCACCAGGCGTGTGAGGTGAGAAGCAATGGAAGTCAGAGAGCGGATCATTATTGACCCCAGAATTCAGCACGGCAAGTCCGTGATTCGTGGGACTCGAGTACCTGTTGCACGCATTATTGCTGAGTTCGCGGCCGGCATGACCAGAGAAGAAGTTATGCGCGAATACGAGATAAACGCAGAGGATGTTGCTGCCGCCCTAGCCCGTGGCGATGGACGAGTGATGGCCCACTTAGCAACCGGGCTGGTGCCCGACGTGTTGACCGGTCAAACGGACGTCGGTAGAAGGTGTGGCGTATAATGCACTTGGGACTAAAGGGAGGGAACGGGCTATGACGCTGCCTTTGTGGATTACGTATTCGTGGGCAGACAGTGCCGAGGGTGATTTCGAATACTTGGTTCAACGATTAAGACGAGCCCGCATCCCGACTACCTATGACAAGATAGCTCTCATTCCAGGGCGAAGACTATGGGAACAGATTGCGGAGAAGATTACCAGTGATGCGTTGGCAGGTTGGGCGTTCTTAGTCACGCCCAATAGTCTGTCGAGCGAACCCTGCAAAGAAGAACTTGGCTATGCCCTCCATAGAACACTCCAAGCCAAAGGGGCGAACTTCCCGTTGATCGGACTCTTGTACCGGGTATCTATAGACGATGTCCCAGCGCCGGTGCGGGTTCGTCTATGTGTAAATTTGGCCAGTCAGGACTGGGTGGAAGAAATCAGAGGCGCGGTCCTTGGGCGGCCTCCGCGCCGCCAATTCGAGGAGCAATCACCGATCGCCATCAGAATCCATCATCCCTATTTGGGTGACCCAAGCCTGACTGCTGTGGAATTCCGTCCTCGGTTCACCGAGGTAGGGTGTTGGAGGATATGATACCCCGCCAGCGGTCCCGAACCAACCGCCTGGGGACGAGGCCCGGCAAACGGGGGAAAGATAGGAGGTGCCTTGATAAACGTGATAGAGGCAGAGGCTGTGATCGATGGGCTGACGTTCCGGGAAGTCGGCGCGGAGTACCCACTTACGGCATCCATATCGGCTTACATAGTATTCAAGCGTGAACCGCCCAGCACGTTGTTCTTCGGCGTGGCAAAGGAAGCGTTCAGCCATGACGTGAACGGATGGTTCTTCGAAATACCTGCTGCCGCCGGCTGAACAACATATTACTCTTCGCCCGCAAACAGCGAAGGAGTTCGAGTGACGAGTATGCTTCCAGGTCGGAATGAGAGTTTCCTTGGAAACAAAGCTTTCTCTTTGTGACGGAACGTTCAGTCTGCCATAATGGCCGTCTGCGGTGGGGAAGAAGGGACTCGAACCCTCACGGACTTTCGCCCACCCGTTCTGACCTATGTCAAAAACTAGCTTGCGCCTGCATCAGACGTGCATGTCTGCCATTCGACAACTTGTCCAGCAACTATTCTACCATTGGCTGACCTGACAAAAGAGCCCGGTCATGCCGTTCCGGGGATAATCACCCAAAAAGAATACCCCCCCCCGACGAGTCGGGGGGGTATTCTTTTGGGCACTGTAGGAATCCCGATGAACCGGGATGTTTGCCCTACGCCTTCGCCACCGAGGGCTTGAAGCGGCGGGCTATCTCCTCCGCCGTCAGCCGTCCGCTCCTCACGGCAGCGGAGGAACCCCACCAGCCGTGGGGCGCGGCGCTGTCGCAGGCCAGGTAGAGGTTCTCGACCGGCGTCTTGATGTCGAACGGCTGGCCGGCCCATACCCGCATCAGGCCGTACTGGTTGTGGTAGCAAATGATCTTCAGTATCTTGGCCCGCTTGTCGAAGTCCGGGATATTGTCCTTGAGGTCCTGGATGGACAGCTCCACCTCGGACTTCAGGTCGTATGGCTGCTCAGAGTTGGTCAGGTAGCTGCACGCCTCCAGCAGGGTCTTGCCGGGTGGGGAGACCTCGGGACAGATGCCGGTGTAGTCCAGGGCGCAGAACACCCGGCGGGCCTCCGGCCACATGAACATGCCCTTGTTATCGGTAAGCGACTCCTCGCTCTCCACATAAATGATCATCTGAGGGGCGGCCTTGATCTTGGCGATGTCCTTCATGTAACCCTCGCCAAAGTTCTCCTTGCCAGCCAGCTCTACCGCCGTCTTGGGCCCGGCATTGCAGGCTATAGCCGTGGCCGAGACCTCTATGTCCTCCATGTCGTCCTTCCGCACGCGGACGCCCACTGCGACGCCGTCCCGGACCATGATCTGTGTAGCCTGGCACCGTGTCCAGATGTCGCTGCCCTTGTCGCGGATGACCTTGGCCAGGGCCTGGGTCAACGTGCCGCCGCCCTGGGCCAGGAAGCCGCCGCGCTTCACGAACGACGTTTCCTTGACGAACTTGAAGAACTCACCGGCAGGCAGTTCGAAATGGTTCAGGCCGGTGTCCATAGCCACGAAGGCCCGGATGATGCCGGCGATAGCCTCGTTATCGGTGTACTGCCGCAGCCAGTCATAGACGCTCATATTCATGGAGGGTTCCTGCCAGGCTATGCCCCTCTTGAAAGCCTTCATGACCCGGACTATCTCGCCCTCGTCCTTGCTGGCATAGCCGAACATGGTCCGGAAGATGCCGGCAATGGGCGCCGGGTAGTCCTTGCCGCCGATGCGGAAGTAGTACGGCGGGTCGATGACCCGCAGGTTGAACTCGGCGCCTACTGCGCGGGCCAGGTCGCCGTGGACCTCCTCGGAGAGCCATATGGCCCCGGTAGGCAGGTGGAAGCCCTTGTACTCCAGCGTGCCGCAGCGGCCTCCGACGAAGGAGACCTTCTCGGCAACCAGTACCTTGAAACCGGCCGTTACCAGGACAGCCCCGGCGGTCAACCCGCCCAGACCGGCCCCGATAATAACCACATCATACTTAGCTTGTTTCATTGGTGGCCTTCCTTAATCGTATTTTGACCGGCTACAGCAGGCGAGACGCCGTCTTGAAGCACATCTGGCTCCGGTCGAACATGCAGTTGCCGCACATCGGGCAGTTCAGGCACCGGCTGGCTTCCTGCACAGCTACCTTCTCCGAGAATCCCTGCTCGACGACGTCGAAGGTCTTCTTCCTCTTACTGACGTCCATCAGGGGCATCTCCTGCCGCTTCCTCTTCTGCACGAACTTGGGCAGCCTGTCGTCGGGGACTTCCACATCCACCGCCAGCGCCCCCTTGCCGTTGGTGTCGCCGCGGAGGAACCGGTCGATGTTCTGGGCCGCTTTCTTGCCTGCGGCAATGGCGTCGACGGCCGTCCCGGCGGGCGCCGTAATGTCGCCGCCGGCGAAGACGCCGGGCATGCCTGTGGACAGGCTATCAGGGTCGATTGCCAGAGCGCCCCGCTTGGTGAACTCCAGACCTTTAACTCCCTGGAGGAAGGACACGTCGGCGGACTGGCCGATGGCTACGATCAGGGTATCGGCCTCCATGGTGCACTCGGTGCCCTTACAGGCCACCGGCAAGAACCTTCCGGCCTCATCTATCTTGATGGACTCCACGTCGGCGAACTGCAGGCCGCAAACCTTGCCATTGCTGGTCACTACCTGCTGGGGGGTCCGGCCACAGAAGAGCTTGACGCCCTCGGCCACTGCCCGGTCCACTTCCCACTCAAAGGCCAACATCTGGTCCTCTTTTTCCAGGCAGGCGCAGAAGACCTCGCTGGCGCCAAGCCTCACGGCGGCCCGGGCGCAGTCCATGGCCACGTTGCCGCCACCGATGATGGCCACCTTACCGGTCAGTTTCTTGAGTTTGCCCAAGTTGGCATCGGCCAGGAAAGACAGCGCCGGGACGACTCCCTGAGCGTCCATACCGGGAAGGTTCAGCTTTGCGCTGTTCTGCTTGCCGATGGCGATGAATATTCCCTTGTATTGCTGTCTGAGGTCGTCGAAGCTGATATCCTTGCCGATCCTGGTGTTCGTCCTGATCTTGACGCCCAGGGACTCGATGGCGTCGATCTCGGACTGCAACACCTTTCGGGGCAGGACGAACTCCGGGATGCCCACGGCCAGCATGCCGCCGGCGACGGGGAGGGCTTCAAACACCGTTACATCGTACCCTTTGAGGGCCAGGCCCTGAGCGGCGGCAAGTCCCGCCGGTCCGGAGCCGATGATTGCTACCTTCTGTCTCTCAGTATCGGCCTTTTTTGGCGCCGGAGCCTTCTTGGCTGGCTGGCTGGCTGCCCAGTCTGTGACGAACCGCTTCACGGACTTGATGGAGATTGGCTCGTCCACGCGTCCCCTGACGCACTTGCTTTCGCAGGGATGATGACAGATGTAGGCGCATATTGCGGGAAGGGGCAGCGTATCCTTCAATGCCTGGTAGGCGTCCGCATACCTGCCCTGGGCCGCAGCTACAACATAGCCCGGCACGTCGGTCCCCGCGGGGCAGGCGGCCTGGCACGGGGGTCGTTTAGATATCCAGTCCCAACACTTGATTTCCATCAATAAACCCTTTCTCCTTACGCCTTCTTAGCTCTGGGGCACGATGGCATCGCAGGGGCAATTTTCCATGCACGCGCGGCGCCAGGAGCTCTGGGCGCGGTCCAATGCCTGCTGCCGGTTGGCCAGAGGCTCGTTCGCATCAAAGTGGTGCATGCCTTCGTAGCAATCGGTGCACCTTTCCGTGTCAACTTCTATACCCACCCAGCTCTTGAGAGCGCCACGCGGGCAGAAATTGACGCACCATCCGCACCACGAACACTTCTTCCTGTCGATCTTGACGACCACTGTGCTACCCTCCTGAAAAACCACGTTTGGGCAAGAAGACTTGGAAACGGGAAAATCGTACCATATCTGTAGCTGCAATGTCAAGTTGAGCCGCATTTCACGATACTGGCAAACGCCCGGCGGCGATAATGAGGCTGACACGCCGGGGACAGAGCGACACCACAGCGCGGCCGCTGCGATACGTCTTTCTGCCCTAGCAAATGGAACAGGCGCTACTCCGCCGCACCCCGGGGAATGAAAACAGAATGGGGCGGCCCCTCAAAGAAGGCCCGCCCCTTATTAATACAAACCCATTAATATTTGTGCTATGGCGCACAGGCCCCGACAAGTCGGGGCGCCACCGTGAGAATGTATCATTATTTAAGTCGTTCGTATTATTCAGGCGCAAAATGGGTTATCTGAAATCCCCCTCTTTCTAATCTCCCCCTCAAAGGGGGGAGAGGCAACGGACAACTATCGTCACCGGGACCCACCCCCTCCCCCTCCATTGCCACTGCCACCGCTACTCCCGCTTCCTCCGCTGCCGCCGCCACCACTGCCGCTACCACTGCCACTTCCACCACCGCTGCTGCCACCTTTGTCATCGCCAGTTCCCGCAGCCGGGGCGGTCGGCGCAACAGCAGCCTTTCCGCCCTTGTCATCGATGACGCCCGCCGAGGGGGTAACCGGCGCAACAGCGCCAGCAACTACGACAGGGGGAGACAGCGGCAGTGGCGCCGCAGGGACAACCGGCGCAACAGCGGGAGGCACCCCGGCGCTGGCCAGGACTCCTGCTGCGGGAAATACCGGGGCAACAGTGGTGCTCTGGCATACCTCTACATTGGTGAAGACGTATTTGCCTCCTGTGGCCGGGTCGATCACCTCAAACTGGCCGAAGGGGAACGGGCCAGGCGGGCAGGTCATATTGACCACTATAGCGGTATCCACACCATCGCCGCCATCGATGCTCTCCTTGTGGTTCGCGGGCGCATCGCCAGGGAGCATAATGAAGGTGTCATTGCCGTTGTTGCCCTGCTGGCTGTCCACCCCCGTCCCTCCCTTCAACACATCATCCCCGCTGCCCCCGGACAGGTTATCGTCCCCCGGGCCGCCATCAAGTTGATCGTTTCCGGACCCGCCCGAGAGGGTATCATCCCCATCGCCGCCTATCAGTATGTCGTCTCCCGATCCGCCCGAGAGCGAGTCGTCCTCGGCGCCTCCTTCCAGCCGGTCGTTGTTCGAGCCGCCGGCGAGGCTGTCGTCCAGGTCGCCGCCGCGCAACATGTCATTGTCCGAGCCACCGGTCAAAGAATCGTCGCCGAGGCCGCCATCCAGGGTATCAACCCCGGAGCCGCCGGTCAGGCTGTCGTCCTGGTCGCCTCCAATCAGGAGGTCGTTGCCGGACCCGCCGGTGAGTGAGTCGTCGGCGAGACCTCCATTCAGCTTGTCATCTTCCGAGCCACCGGCCAGGGTGTCGTCTCCCTTGCCCCCATCCAGCGAATCCTCTCCGTGGCCGCCGGACAGCGAATCGTCGTCATCCTCTCCTTCCAGTTCGTCGCTGCCGTCCCCACCCACCAGACTATCATCGCCGCCGCCGCCGACTAGCCGGTCCTTGCCGCTGCCTCCGCTCAGGGAATCGTCACCCCTATTCCCATCAAGGGCATCGACGCCTGAACCGCCGGAGAGGGAATCATCGCCATCACCGCCAAGAAGTATATCCTCTCCCGACCCGCCGGACAGCGAATCGTCCTCGGCGCCCCCGTCAATAGCATCTTTGCCGGAGCCGCCGGATAGGCTATCGTCCTGGTCATTGCCCGATAAAGTGTCATCCCCGGACCCGCCAGAGAGGCTGTCGTCGTCCAGGCCTCCAGCCAACATGTCGAAGCCGGAGCCGCCGGATAGCGCGTCGTCTCCCGTTCCGCCACCGAGAAGGTCGTTCCCGGACCCTCCCGCCAGGCTGTCATCCTGCTCCGCGCCGGCCAACGTATCAATTCCAGACCCGCCGGAGAGGGAATCGTCGCCTAAGCCGCCGTTCAGCAGGTCGTTCCCCGAGCCTCCGGAAAGGCTATCATCCTCTGCGCCCCCCTCCAGTTTGTCGCTGCCGGAGCCGCCGGAAAGCGAGTCGTCGTCATCTCCGCCGTGCAGTTCGTCCTCCCCACTGCCGCCGGCGAGGACGTCATCATCGTCACCGCCGCGGAGCTGGTCTCGGCCACTGCCGCCGCTCAAGGAATCATCTGACTGCCCGCCCTCAAGGACGTCGCTTCCTGACCCGCCGGAAAGGCTGTCGTCCTGGTCGCCGCCAAGAAGTATGTCGTCTCCCGACCCGCCAGAAAGCGAATCATCGCCGTGACCGCCGTCAAGCGCGTCAGCCCCGGAGCCGCCAGAAAGGTCATCGTCCTCATCGCCGCCGACTAGCGTGTCTTCCCCCGACCCGCCGCTGAGTCTGTCGTCCTGCGAGCCTCCCTCCAGTCGGTCGCTGTTTGAGCCGCCGGACAGCGAATCATCGCCAAACCCGCCGCTCAACTGATCGCTTTGCGATCCCCCGGATAGACCGTCATCCCCACTGCCGCCATCCAGCAAGTCTTCCCCGTGGCCGCCCGAGAGCGAGTCGTCGTCATCTCCCCCTTCCAGTTCGTCGCTGCCGCCGCCCCCGCTCAGGCTATCATCGCCCTCGCCGCCGCGCAGGCGGTCCCTGTCACTACCACCGCCAAGAGAATCGTCGCCAGCCTCTCCGGAGGCAGTGTCCATGCCGGAACCTCCCGTGAAACTGTCGTCACCCGATCCTCCAACGAAGACGTCGGCGCCGGACTGGCCGTCAAAAGAGTCGTCGCCCTCTCCGCCATCAATGGAGTCGTTCCCGCTTCCGCCGTCGCCGCTGTCGTCGCCTGGCCCCCCTGATATGAGATCATTGCCGTCATTGCCATCCAACTGGTCGTCGCCGGCGCCGGCGTCAATGCGGTCGTCGCCGCTGCCGCCGGCGATGCTGTCGTCTCCTTCACCGGCATCGAGCACATCGTTGCCGCTGCCCCCGGAGAGCGAGTCGGCGCCTGCCAGTCCCGAGACGATGTCATTTCCGGCAGCGCCTGCGACCGAGTCATCACCCGGCCCACCCTGGAGAACATCGTCTCCTTGCGTGCTCTGGGGAGGGCTGATGAACAGGTCGACCACCGATGGCAATTCAACGATCTGTAAGGCGGCGGGGGCGACCAGCCCCGCAGGTACGGGGCTGGCGGAGGCTGCCGATGGCGGAGCGGCTTGCGCCCCAGCAACGAACTCAACGGTGACCCTGCTGCCCTGTTCCAGGCCCTGTACAATAGCCGCAGGGCGGGCGGCGTCATTTACAGTGAAATCGTTTCCTCCAATGCGCCACGTTTGAGGCCCCACGGACTCAACGAGTCCGGTGAACAAAAAGGTAGCCAGTGTGTTGGTCCCGATTGGTTGCCCCGGCATGATGAGGCTGATTTCCTTCGCCACGATAGGCCCGGGGGCCAATGTGCGCACGGCAGTGATGCTGACCGTATCCCCTTTCCTGACGTTGGCGGGAGAGGTTGTGCCAACAGCCGTATACACGAAGACCGGACGGCTGCCGATCTGCCACTCATGTCCGGTGCCATCCAGGTCCTCAATGCTCCCCTGGATTGCGAGCCGGACAATGGACCCGGCTGGCAACCCCGTTGGCGAAGGATCGGCGTTGGCTCTGGGCCTGGGATGCAACGGCGCCGGTACGGTCGTTGCCGACTCAGGGACTATTTTCACCGCAACGAGGTCGGGGGCGGCATACAGTGTGTTCCCGCTCCCGGCTGCGTCTGGCAGAATGAAACTGAGGGCCATAAACACAACGGCGAGCCAGTGTATGCCTCGGGTCTTCACTGGCCGCCTCCTGGCAACGGGACTTCCCCAGGTCGGAATGCTTTTCACAGCCATTGCTCGTCCCCCCCGTGCTGATTCGGCAGGCTATCCTTGTCTCGCGCTAGTAGTAACTTGCACAAGTTAGCCCAATATTCATATTCGCGTTGTATGTATCTGGCGGCACAGGCGTCTCTGCCTGTGCGCACTCGTTAGATAAATAGGCCCATTACTGCAACTAGGCACTAGTCAACTGTCTCAGCCATAAGTTTTCAATTCGCAGGCCCCAAAGCGGGGGAATCGGAAATCCCCCTTCAGTAAGTCCCGATGAATCGGGCGAGGGATCTACTCCGGTCTCTCACGAACGCACTTCCCATAGTCCCAAGACCAGCATTGTAAGGATATTTACGAGTCACTACACTGGAGAACGTGGCCCTCCAGGCGACCGCGACGCTCGAACGCTCGCCGATTCATCCCAATGTCGCCCTTAACAATTCTGCTATGTATTGGCTTCAACGGCTATCCAGTGAAATACGTATTTTTTGAACAGTCAGCCCGTAGTTTGATGCGCTGTAATGCAAAATGGGGACCAGGCCGGACGGCGTAGGGGAGGGGGCAGAAACGGGGGACGTTTCATGCCGAGCGTCGTGTTGGTGCACGGACATATCCGCGTTTGTCACGCCGACACCCTTTACGGGGCAGGTCGCCATGCACTTGTCCGGGCACGACCCCGATAAACCGAGGGCCTTCGACAGGACTTCGGCTTTCAATGAACCGTGTATTTGCCAATCGGTTCATCGCTATTGGGTCGGCCATCCCGACCTGAAGGACTCGCAATGGCGAATGAGCGGCTGTTTTCGGCAGAACGACAACTAATTGGACGCTCTCTTGCCGTCTGGCGCAGAGCGCTCGAGGGCCCCGCGGATAGAAAAGGGGGAAGCCCAAACTTGCTGGGCCTCCCCCTACGCACACTGCCGTGTTTCCACCGTGCCAATGTCACGCCACACCTACGGGCTCACCCCGGGCCCTGACCGGCGTCAGGGCGGCGATTATCTCCCGGCAAAAATCAGGCAGGTCTTCGGGCTGGCGGGAGGTAATGATGTTGCCATCCCGCACCACCGGTTCGTCCAGCCAGATAGCCCCGGCGTTCACCATATCGTCCTTGATGCTGTGGAAGCTGGTCAGCCGCTTGCCCCGGACGATCCCCGCCGATGCCAGCATCCAGCCGGCGTGGCATATGGCGGCCACCACCTTCCCCTGCTGATAGGCATGTCGCACCAGCTCCACCATAGCCGGATTGCGGCGCATGAGGTCGGGGGCATAACCGCCCGGCACGATTACGGCGTCATAGTCATCGGCGCGGGCCTCGGCGGCGCCGATGTCGGCCGTCACCTCGATCCCGTGCCCGCTGGTGTGTACCACACCCTTCTCCCGGCCCACCACTGTCACCTCGGCCCCGGCCTCCCGGAACCTGATCATGGGATACCATAACTCCAGTACCTGGTAACGGTCTTCAGCCAGTACCGCGATACGTTTACCCTTGAGTTCCATGCTTGCCTCCTTTGGACACCCTCCCAGAGGTGTTTGCAATTCGACGCTCTGCATCCCCGCCGCAAGTCTGTCAACGAGCGGCTTTGTTGACTTTCAGGCTATTCTATCATTGACCCTCGCGGGTGTAAAACGGAAAGCTCCAAGGCCAAGATCAGCGATCCAAGACCGAACAATGCCGGCCTCCGGGGAATCCATCATGCCCAGTGCGCCGGGCGCCGCCAAGTATGAAAATAGTCCCGCCGTCGTTGCGAGACCCCGGCGTCCGGGCCGAAGTCCCGACCCATCGGGATAACGCGTGGTGGACGGATTGCTTCGCTTCCCCGTTCGCTTCCCCGTTCGCTTCGCCCAGGGCTTTGGCTCAGGGCGCTGGCTGGCAAAGACAAAAAGCGGCTATTTTCGGGAGAGGGGTCGAATAGACTTGTGCGCCAGGACGGATTATAATTAGCACGGTAAACGAGGAGACTTATGCGTTTTTTGCGGGAATTGCTCGAGACCCTGGTACTGGCCATATTGATCTTTGTCGCCGTGCAGACCACCCTGCAGAGCTTTCAGATACAGTTCGAAAGCATGAAGCCGAGCCTGCTGCCGGGCCAGCGTCTGGTGGTAAACAAGGTCCTTTACTTCAGCTTCGATTGGGGCAAAGCCAACAGGCTCGTCCCTTTCCTTCATAAAGAGGGCGGCCGGGTCTTCCTGTTCCATCCCCCGCAACGGGGCGATGTGATCGTCTTCGAGCCTCCCTTGCCCTCCGCCAGCGACTACATCAAGCGGGTCATCGGCCTGCCCGGAGAGCGGGTGGAGATAAAGGGCGGCAAGGTGTACATAGATAACCAGCCCATAGCTGAACCCTACATAGCCGCCCCGCCAAACTACGTCTATCCTCCGGAGGCCGTCCCGCCGGGTTACTACTTTGTCCTGGGAGACAACCGGAATAACAGCAGCGATTCCCATACCTGGGGTTTCGTTCCTCTGAAAAACCTCGTGGGCAAGGCCTGGGTGTCTTTCTGGCCGCTGGACCGCTGGGGATGGGCGCCCAACTACTCCTTTGCCCATTCGTCTGACATCGAGCAGGCCCCGGGGATAAGCTCCCCGTCCCGGGAGCAAGCAGGGCAGGGCCAGGGAGCGAGCAGATAGAGTGGCCGGCAGGCTGAGCGCCGAGGAGATCTTTCGCCGGGTGGGGGCGGTGCTGGAAGGCCATTTCCTACTGACGTCCGGTCTCCACTCTCCCCAGTACTGGGAGAAGGCCCAGGTGCTGCAGTACCCCCCCTATACCGAACTTCTGTGCCACTTCATCGTCGACCACTTCCGTGATAAGGGTGTGCAGGTCGTGGCCGGCCCCACCGTGGGAGGCGTGATCCTGGCCTACGAGGTCGCCAGGCAGATGGGGGTCCGGGCCATCTTCGCCGAGCGGGAAGGGGAGGGCCGGGCCTTCCGTCGTGGGTTCACCGTGACGCCGGGTGAGCGCGTGTTAATTGTGGACGACATCCTGACCACGGGAGGCTCGCTGCGCCAGATGGTGGACGCTGTCGCCGCCATCGGGGGGAAGACAGTAGGCATCGGCATCCTGGTGGACCGTTCCCCGGACAGAGTTGATGTCGGCGTGCCGCTGTTCAGTTGTCACCGGGCCGTGGTTCCCACCTTCAAAGCCGGGGCGGAGACGTGCCCGCAGTGCCGCGCCGGGATACCGCTCACCAAACGGGGAAGCAGCGCCTGACGGTAAGCTCCAAATCCCAAGTCCCAAATTCCAATGGGGGATGGCGAGTGGCCGTTGTATCTTGGACCTTGGAGCTTTGAGTTTGTTTGGGATTTGGCGCTTGGTGCTTGGGGTTTTCCCGAAAGGGGCTTCCGATGGAGCTTGCCACCAACGTCCTCTATTACGGCGACAACCTGGACATACTCCGCAAATATATCCCCGATAACTCCGTAGACCTCACCTATCTGGATCCTCCCTTCAATAGCCGACGCAGCTATAACATCCTGTTCAAGGAGTCCGAGCACTGGTCCGAAGCGCAGGTGAGGGCCTTTGGCGACACCTGGCACTGGACGGAGGCCGCCGAAAAGACCTACTTGGAGCTAGTGCAGAACGGCCCCATGAAGGTGGCCCAGCTTATCGATGCGCTGCACCGGGCCATCGGCGAGAACGACGTGACGGCCTATCTGGTGATGATGGCCATCAGGCTGGTAGAACTTCACCGGGTGTTGAAAGATACAGGTTCTCTGTGGCTGCACTGCGACCCCACGGCCAGCCATTATCTCAAGCTGGTGCTGGACCAGGTGTTCGGGCCAGCAAATTTCCAGAATGAGATCGTATGGAAGCGCAGTAGCGCCCACAGCGACGTGGGACAGGGTGCGAAGCATATGGGACGAATCCACGATGTCATCCTTTTCTATTCAAAAGGCGAGGAGTTCACCAGCAATACCCTGTACACTGCATACGATAAGGGATATCTTGACAGCTTTTACCGTCATGATGAGCCTGGAACGGGACGGCGGTATACTCTGGATAATCTGGTTGCTCCTGGCGCAGAGGCAAAAGGGAATCCCCAATATGAGTTCCTCGGCGTCACCCGCTACTGGCGGTTTTCAAAAGAGCGAATGCAGCAGCTCTACGAACAGGGGCGTGTAGTGCAGACGCGACCGGGTACGGTGCCTCGCTACAAACGCTACCTTGACGATATGCCCGGGTTACCCATGCAGGACGTTTGGGACGACATACCTCCAATAGGGTCTCAGGCCAAGGAACGCCTGGGATACCCCACTCAAAAGCCCCAGGCGCTCCTGGAGCGAATTGTATCTATTGCCTCAAACGAGGGTGATGTGGTCCTCGACCCCTTCTGCGGCTGCGGCACGGCGGTGGTGGCTGCCCAAAGACTGGACCGTAGGTGGATCGGCATCGATGTGACCCATCTGGCCATAGCTGTCATGAAGAAGCGGCTGGAGGATAGCTTCCCCGGCATCAAATATGAGGTCGTCGGCGAGCCCAAGGATGTTAACGGCGCCAGGGCTCTGGCCCATCACGACCGCTACCAGTTCCAGTGGTGGGCGCTGAGCCTGGTCAAGGCCCAGCCCGTTGGGGAGAAAAAGAAAGGGGCGGACAAGGGCATCGATGGCGTTATCCGGTTCATGGACGACCATGGCAAGACCGCCCGGCGGGCGATCGTTCAGGTCAAGAGCGGCGCGGTCCATGTGAAGGACATCAGGGAGTTACGGACTGTTTCGGCCAATGACGCCATGGGCGTATTCATCACGTTGCTGCCGCCCACCGAAGAGATGAAAGTAGAAGCGGTGGCCGCGGGTTCTTACCACTCCCCTCTGTGGGATAGGGACTTTCCCAGAATTCAGATAGTCACCATCGAAGAACTTTTTCAGGGCAAGGCGCTAAACATGCCCCCCATAACTTCGCCGTTTGCCAAAGCGCCTAAGGTGGCTATCAAGAATGGCGGACAGGAATACCTGTTCGACGCGAACGCCCTGACTGCGGCTGTGTCGGACGGCGAGTAGCCCCGCCATCCCCCACCGGGAAACTCCAAATGCCAAATGCCAAAGGGAGAGGGGCAAGGGCGTTTTGCCCCTTGGTATCGGAGCCTGGGATTTAGGATTTCGGATTTATCCCCTACGCCGGCGGCTCCCGCCATCGCTTCATCTCGAAGACGTGGTCTGTAAGGCAATAGAGCTCCCCTCCCATCCTGCCCACGAATCGCGCCCGGTGGGGGTCCACCTCGGTATTGTTCCACATATCGTCCCGCACGTGGGCCAGCAACACCTCGCCGATCACCAGAAGGTTCCCGTTCGTTTCCGCCCCGATCTGGACGGCCTGTAGAAGGCGGCACTCCAGGGCAGCGGGGGCCTCCCCGATGCGGGGGGGGCGCACCATCTCACTGGGCAGCATGGTCAGACCCACCCGGGCCATCTCGTTGACGCCCGGAGGGTATTCGAAGCCGGTCTTGTTCATGGCGACAGAGGCTGCCTCATCTACCACGTTGACCACGAACTCCTTGGTAGCCTCGATGTTCCGCTGGGTATCCTTTCTGTCGCCGCCCCTCCTCCTCCCCATGGAGAAGGCCACGGCCGGCGGGTTCATGCCCACCGGGGTAAAGAAGCTGTACGGGGCGGCGTTGGGCGTTCCGTCCTCGCCGATGGTAGACACCCAGGCGATGGGGCGGGGGTTTACCAGGGACACCAGCACCTCGTGTCGCTCCCAGGACTTGAGTCTGGCCAGTTCAATTCTCATGCCTGCCTCTTTCCTTTCCACTACAGTCGCCGCAGGCGCCGTCGCGCCTGCGGGCATGGCTGATTATAGCGCGAGACGCCAAAGCCTGCAACGTATTTAGGGAGGCCGTGGCCGGTGGATTCTTTGCAAATAGGAAAGCAAGCAAATACCGATAAATCGGGATATCCCTTGAGGGGAGTGGGTTAGAGCCGGGGTGGATCCAGTGTGCGAAGCCTGCACGACCATAGCGCGAGAGACTTTCAGACGACGCCTTGCGGTGCCCGTCCACGCGGTTCCCCCGGCCCAAGACTAAGAAAACCGCGGCTCCAGCCCAAAGGAGAATCCAAACTATTTTCAAAAAACCTTCAAAAATAGGGGCCAAAGCTATTGACATTTGACGTAGATTGGGTTTATATTTGGCTCAGATAGGACATAGAAAGGAGGTGATATAAATGCAAGCTTATTGCTTCAAGTGTCGTTCCAAGAGGGAGATAAAGAACGCCCAGAAGATCACTCTGAAGAATGGGCGGCCCGCGACCCGCGGCGCTTGCCCCGTTTGCGGGACCAAGGTCTTCCGCATCGGGCAGGGCTAGACACACTTAATCGGGGCAAAGGCGCCTCAGCCAGATGGCTGGCGACAGGCGCCCGCACTACTCAGGATGCCGGGGCAGTTTGTCTAGCAGGTCATGGGGATTGTGGTAAAGGGCCTGTCTTATCTCTCCGTTAGATAGGCCGGCGCCCTGGGCCACTCGTTGGGCAAAGGGCTCGGTGAGCAGGTCTGAATCCCGGTGGGCATCGGAATTCAGGAGCAACCTGGCCCCCGCCAGACTGGCCATGTGGTATACATGGCCGTTGGTGAGCGAGTGGCCGGAGCGGGCGCTTATCTCCAGAAAGACGCCTTGTTGGCCAGCGCTCCTGGCCTCCTCTATAGACAGGAGGCCAGGATGTGCTAAAATGTCGACATGGGGAGACGACAGGGCCGACTTATTGGTTCCCTTCGGCACGGGCTCAACCACCGTCTCGCCGTGGACCACCACCAGCCACGCCCCCAGTTCCTTAGCCTGCCGGGCGGCCTCCGGTATGGCCGCCGGGGGGACGTAGGTCAACTCCACGCCCGGTATGGCCAGGATGTCCCAGTGCTTCCTCGCCAGAGCGCAATCCGCGGCTATTTCCCTGACCACACGTTCCAGCGAACCCAGGCCGACGTGATCTGTGAGGGCTATAGCCGAATAGCCGCTGGCCTGGGCCCTGGCTATCAACTCCAGAGGGGATAGCTCCCCGTCGCTGAGCAGGGTATGTGTATGGAAATCGTACAGCACGGTAATAAAAATACCACAAACGCCCAGGCTTAACAAGGAACCGGGAACAAGGCACAAGGCGAACGGAAAAGGAGGACCCCATGTTCGACAAGATATTGCTTTCCCTGGACGGCTCGGAACTGGCGGAGTCCGCAGTCCCGTATGCCCGGGAGCTGGCCGAATGTCTCGGTTCCGAGGTCCATATGTTGGGCGTTTGCGACCTCCCCCGGCTTCCTGAAAGACTGCTGAAAGCATATATCGACACCATAGCCACCAAGTTCAAGAGGGCGGGTCTGCGGGCCCAGCCGATGGTCCTCTGCGGCGTCGCCGCCGACGTCATCCTGGATTACGCCGAGAAGAGCGGCATAGGCCTGGTAGTTATGGCCAGCCACGGGCGTTCCGGCGTCACCCGCTGGGTCCTGGGCAGTGTAGCCGACAAGGTACTGCACAGCGTCACCATACCTCTGTTTCTGGTCAACACCAAACTGGCCGCGGCGGGGGTGATAGAGAGGAAGACTTTCCGCAGGCTGCTCCTGCCTCTGGACGGTTCCGACACTGGTGAAGCCGCTGTTCCCTATGCTGAGGAGCTGGCGCGAAAGACGAACGCCCGGATCCTGCTGCTCAACGTGGCGCTGCCGGCCTATCGCATCGCGGCGACCCAGGACTATCCGGGCATCGACCTGGAACCCATAATCAAGGCCCAGCGCGAGGCATCGGAGAATTACCTGCAGGGCGTGGAAGCAAAACTGAAGCAAAAGGGCCTGGCAGTCAGCTCCGAAACCCTGGTTGGCTCCCCGGCCGAGTCTATTCTGGACTATGCCAAGCAGAAACAGGCCGACGTTATCGCCATGTCCACCCACGGACGCAGCGGCTTCGGTCGCTGGATCCTGGGCAGCGTGACCGACAAAGTGACGAGAGCGGCTCAAATGCCGGTCATGGTGATAAGGGCTTCAGGTCCCCCGCACGGTCTGGTATAATAGGGCGGCTGACTTTCGGACGGTCCCATTGGGAACGTGTGTCTACGGGAGCCAGGCGCCTGCGCCGGGGCGCGCCGGTAAGTCCAGAACGATTAGATATCCCCCTCTCAAAATATTTGCGCAGGCTGTCCCGCCGCGGGTGGTGAACCGATTGCCGGCCGGCGAGGGAGCTTCTGGCAAAGGAGCTGACGGAGTATTGGGAAAAATAAATGTGGCGATCATCGGCGTGGGGAACTGTGCCTCCTCGTTGGTACAGGGGGTACACTACTACCGCAACGCCAAGGAAGAGGACTTCGTCCCCGGACTGATGCATGTCAACCTGGGCGGCTATCATATTAGCGACATCAACTTTGTCGCTGCCTTTGATATCGACCAGAACAAGGTCGGTAAAGACCTGGCAGAGGCAATCTACGCGCCGCCGAACAACACATTCAAGTTCTGCGAGGTCCCGCCGACAGGGGTCAAAGTCCACCGCGGCATGACCCACGATGGCCTCGGCAAATACCTTTCCCAGGTCATCACCAAGGCGCCGGGGGCCACCGCCAACATCGTCAAGATACTCAAAGAGACCCAGACCGACGTAGTGATCAGCTATCTCCCCGTGGGTAGTGAGGCTGCCACCAAGTGGTACATCGAGCAAATACTGGACGCAGGCTGCGGCTTCGTTAACTGCATCCCGGTATTCATCGCAAGGGAGAGCTACTGGCAGAACCGGTTCGCCGAAAGGGGTCTGCCGGTCATCGGCGATGATATCAAGTCGCAGGTCGGCGCCACTATCACCCATCGCGTCCTCACGCGCCTCTTCCAGGACCGTGGCGTCAAACTGGAGCGGACCTATCAACTTAACTTTGGCGGAAATACGGACTTCTATAACATGCTGGAACGGGAACGCCTGGAATCGAAGAAGATCTCCAAGACCCAGGCCGTCACCTCCCAGCTCAACTATGAAATACCACCGGACAACATCCACGTGGGTCCGAGCGACTATGTTCCATGGCTGCTTGACCGAAAGTTCTGCTACATCCGTATGGAGGGCCGCACTTTCGGCGACGTGCCGCTGAACCTGGAGCTAAAAATGGAGGTCTGGGACAGCCCCAATTCGGCAGGGGTAGTAATCGACGCGCTGCGTTGCTGCAAACTGGCCAAGGACAGAGGGCAAAGCGGCGCCATTATTGGCCCATCGTCCTATTTCATGAAGTCACCCCCCGTACAATACACGGACTCCGAGGCGTTCAAACTTGTGGAGGAGTTTATCGCCGGCGCCGGGAAATAGGTTATTGGCTAGGGTTGGTCGGTTGCCGCGTCTTGTCGGTTCCGTGAACCGGGCCGCCAGCGATCCGGCTCAGGCGACCCGGAATCGCTGCCCTTTCTACGAAAAACGGCGACAGAAGCAAGCGGGAGGACTTTTCAAGGTGAGGTTAGGCTGGACCCCGTGAAAATTGCTCTGGTCTCGCCTTACGATTTATCGTACCCTGGCGGGGTCACCGTCCACATTTCCAACCTGAAGCGCTACTTCACCCAGTGGGGCCATCAGGTCAAGATCATCGCCCCCTGCTCGTCCCCGATGGGCGATCCCAGCATCATACCCGTGGGCAGGCCGGTGCCCGTTCCCTCGGGCGGTTCTATGGCCCGTATAACCCTGTCCCTCACCCTCAACCGTCGCGTTCGCGCCATCCTGGACGCCGAGAAATTCGACGTTGTTCATGTTCACGAACCCCTGACCCCGATGCTGCCCTACGCCGCCCTCCGCCTGTCCGGTTCCCTGAATGTGGGCACCTTTCACGCCTACCACCAAACGGCCAGGCTCTATGGACTGACCAAGCTAATCCTGAGGCGCTGGTCTGGCCGTTTGCACGGAAGGATCGCGGTGTCTCAACCCGCCCTCGAATACGTCAGCAAGTATTTCCCCGGCAAGTATGTTATCATACCGAACGGCGTGGACGTGGAACACTTCTCCCCGCGTTCAAAGGCCTGCGGCCCACGGGCCAACGGCAGCAAGACCATCCTTTTTGTGGGGCGGCTGGAGAAACGCAAGGGGCTGGACTATCTTCTGGCCGCATACCAGAAGGTCAAGCAAGACCACCCCAACGTAAGGCTGGAGATAGTGGGCCCGGGGACCCTCCTTCGCCCGAAGTACGAGAAACTGGTAAGGGATAGACAGCTGGCGGACGTGAGCTTCGCTGGCCTTGTCCCTTATGACGACCTGCCCCGCTATTACAACGGCGCGAACGTCTTCTGTGCCCCGGCTACTGGAGGGGAGAGCTTCGGCATGGTCCTGCTGGAGGCAATGGCTATGGGGAGACCGGTTGTGGCCACGGCCATTAACGGCTATTCCCAGTTGGTGAGTCAGGGGGTGGATGGCCTCCTGGTCCCTCCCCGGGACGAGGCCGCGCTGGCCCGGGCCATAAGCTCCTTGCTCGATAACCCGGCCTTGTGTGAGAAGATGGCTGCCCAGGGGAGGGCCAAGGCCGAGGACTATAGTTGGGAGAAGATCGCCCGCCGGGTCCTGGAGTACTATGATCAGCTCCAGCGGCAGTTCGGGCTGGACAAGCACAAGAAGGTGTAGTCTTGGCAGAACCACGACTCTCGCTGAAAGAAAGACGGACGGCAAGGCTGGAGACATGGCGCCGGTCGATCTCCGGCCCGCTGGCCGCACGGTTAGCCTCGGCGATAGCCAGGACAAGGATACACCCCAATGTGTTGTCTGTCATCGGCCTGCTGATCGGTCTCGTGGCGGCGGCCGCCGCCGGGCTTGGGCATCTTCTCGCGGCCGGGATTCTGGTGCTGGTATCGGGCGTCTTCGATCTCCTGGATGGCGCGGTGGCCCGCGCCAGCAACAAGACCTCCCGGTTTGGCGGCGTTCTGGACTCTACCCTGGACAGGGTGGGGGAGGCTGCGCTGTTCCTGGGGCTGCTGGTGTTCTTCATCCGTGAGCCGTTCGCGTGGAGCATGTGGGGGATATTGCTGGTAAATATCAGCCTGGTAACATCCGGACTTGTCAGCTACATCAAGGCGCGAGCCGAAGGGATCGGGCTGGCCTGCCCGGTAGGGCTATTCACCAGGGCGGAGCGTGTGATCCTGCTGGCCGTGGGACTGCTCCTGGGGCAAACAGCGATGGTCATTGTCCTGGCAATCACAGCCGTTTTGAGCCTGGCCACCGCGGCGCAGCGGCTGCTGTATGTGTGGCAGCAACTGAGAGGCAAGTAGAGGCGCAGAGTTCGACTGGCGTCCCATCGGGTAATCTCAGCGAACCTCTCAGCGTACTCTGCGTTCTCGGCGGTAGCCCCCGTTCCGGACCTCTTTAGTGAGGATGGCAGAGGAGCTACCACCTTTGACGCTGCCTTGTGTTTGTGATACTATTCCAGACGGTAAAAATAGGAGAGGCCGATGCCGGCAATTGCCATCATAGGAGGCCAGTGGGGGGACGAGGGGAAGGGAAAGATAGTCGACTTCCTGGCCGAGAAGGCCAGCATGGTGGTGCGTTATTCCGGCGGGAATAACGCCGGGCATACGGTCATCAATCAGTACGGCCAGTTCGGGTTACACCTTATACCTTCCGGTATCTTTAATCCGGGTGTCACCTGCGTCATCGGCAATGGCGTGGTCGTCGACCCCGCGGTGCTTATTAAGGAACTGGACCTGCTCCACGGGCGTGGGGTGGACACCAGCCACCTGGTGGTGAGCAACCGGGCGCACCTTATCATGCCCTACCACATCCTTCTCGACGGGCTGGAAGAAGAGGCCAAAGGCAGAGCGGCCCTGGGTACAACCAAGATGGGCGTCGGGCCGGCCTTTGTGGATAAGATGGCCAGGCTGGGCATCCGGGTTGGGGACCTGCTGGACAAAGCTGCCTTCCGCAGCCGGCTGTCCCACGTGCTGCCCCACAAGAATGCCCTCATCACCCTCGTCCACGGCAAGCCGGCGGTCTCTCTCGAAGAGATATTTGACGCCTACTGCAAATATGGCGAGAGGCTGGCTCCCCATATTGCGGACACCGATGTGCTGCTGGAAAAGACCCTGGGCAGCGGCAAATTGGTGTTGCTCGAAGGCGCCCAGGGGACGCTCCTCGACATAGACTTCGGCACCTACCCCTACGTGACCTCAGGCTCGGCAGTGGTGGGGGGCGCTTGCACCGGCTTCGGCATCAGCCCGAGAAGGATCCAGCACATTATCGCGGTGTTCAAGTGCTATCCCACCCGCGTGGGGGGAGGCCCCATGCCCACCGAGATCAAGGACGACATAGGCAGCCTCATTCGCGAACGGGGCCACGAGTACGGGACCACTACCGGACGGGCGCGCCGTTGCGGCTGGTTCGACGCGGTGGCGGCGCGGTACACGGTCCGCGTCAACGGCTTGACGGATGCAGCCATCACCCGCCTGGACATATTCGATACCCTGGAGACCATCAAGATATCCACTGCCTATACCGTGGACGGAAAGCGACTGGAGAATTTCCCCGCCAGCATCGACGTCCTGCAGCGCTGCCAGCCTGTCTACGAGGAATTGCCGGGCTGGCGGACGCCCACCCACGATATCCGGCGCTTTGAGGACCTGCCTCCACCAGCCCAAGCGTACGTCAGGCGAATCGAACAGCTTATCGCCTGCCCCGTTTCCCTGGCGTCGGTGGGGCCGCGCCGCGAGCAGACCATCTGGCTGAACGCAATAGTCTGAATCAGACCCGGGACACCGCAGCCTTGCAAAACGGCGTTGCCTGGTCTCAGCCGCTCCCCCACAGGCCCCTCGACATCTTTCTCGCGCCCCGTAGACATCCCTTCGCGCCGGGACCATGCAAAGACCCTGCTGGCCAGGCGCGTTTCACTTGTATTTCATTCGTTTTTCCGATAAACTTAGCCTCTGGGGGTACGAATGGCAGAAGAAGAACGCATCGACTGGAGTGACCCCAGCATACCTGTCCAGTTTTTTGCCTTAAGGCGAGAGGTCATCAGACTGAATCTTCTCGTTGATCAACTGGCGAAGGCCCTCAATCACAAGGTCTCAGCAGAGAAGGTCGACAAGCCCGGCTCCAGGACCCGAGCGAAGGCGTGGAAAGCGATCCTGGAGAGACACCGCCAGGCCATCGAGCCGCAGGGACTCGAGGCGGAGCCTAAAGCAAAATAGTACAGGGACTTTTTTTTCTCCTCACCGGGGCGTAGCGCAGCACGGTAGGCGTCCCGATTCGGGATCGGGAAGGTCGACAGTTCACCGCTCAGCGCTTGCGGGCAACGATATTCACAGCCTATTGCAGTCATCTCACCGGGGCGTAGCGCAGCACGGTAGCGCGCTTGGTTCGGGACCAAGAGGTCGACAGTTCAAATCTGTCCGCCCCGACCACTTCTGAAACTGGCGCCTTTGTTTGGCCATCCTCAGCCTCTTCGGCGAAGGTGTGGCGCAGCGTTTTGGTCCTCATAGCCCTGTAGGCCCCGATTTCAGCGGCACACCCCGGTCGAAAGAAATGGTGGGTTACGCTTCGGAGGCTATCTCAAAAGTCGGGTATTTATATCTAAGGTGGTATCCGCTCCAGATTCAAGAAATCGATTATGATGCATGCTCCTTCGCTTCACCCACCCTACATCTCTGCCTCCGTGACTCCCCATCATATCTGTGCCTCTTGACTGTGCCATAACAAGAACCTACAATTCGAACGTCACTGTCGATGCACGTGGGCCTGACGGCCCATGTCCGGGAGATACGTTTCTGAAAGACTCCACTGCCCGCAGCTCCGCCCGCCGTTTTCTCCCTTTTTATTACGGATGGGTCATAGTGGCGGCCACCTTCCTGGAGACCGGCCTGTCAGCCGGCATATCCAACAGTCAGGGGGTATTCCTCAAACCCCTCCTCGGCGAGTTCGGCTGGACACGGGGCATGGTGGCCGGGGCCTTCGCCCTGGGAAACCTGGTCGCCGCCGGGCTGGCCACTTTCCTGGGGGTGATGGCCGATAAGTACGGCCCCCGGATCATGGTAGCCGTTGGCGGCATATTCACGGGCGGGGCTTATCTCCTGGCATCGGCGGTCTCGGCCCTGTGGCAATTTTACGTGGCCTTCGGCCTTGTCATGGGCCTGGGGAGGAGCGCCGGCTGGGGCAGCATCGGCCCGACTATCTCCCGCTGGTTTGTGAGCAAGCGCGGCCTGGCCCAGGGCATCGTGCAGGCGGGGGCCGGGCTGGGCACGATCGCTTTCCCACCCCTGGCCACGTACCTCATTTTCACCCATAACTGGAGATTCGCCTACGCTGTGCTGGGAATCGTGCTGGTCGTCGCTGTTGGCGGCGCAGCCCTGGCCTTAAGACGCAGCCCCGGCGACATGGGCCTGGAACCCGATGGGAAGCGGGGCGATGGGCCCCGTGGAGAACCCGGCGGCGTGGCGCCGGCACGAGCCAGCGCAGCGGGCCATGTCGACCTTACCCCGCCGGAATCAGGGCTCAGCTTGCGGCAAGCCCTGGCTACGAGGTCTTTCCGCCTGCTCGCCCTGTGCATGATGGCCTCCAGTTTCACACAGCAGCTGATCCTCGTTCACCTGGTCCCTCACGCCACCGACGTTGGTTTTTCGCCGGCCGTGGCCGCTACCTTCATGTCGGTACTGGGAGTAGCCAATATCGTGGGCAAGGTCGCCATGGGCATCGTATCCGATCGCATTGGACGGCGCAACTCTTTGATAATATCCTTCGGCCTGGCGGCGGGTATGCTGTACTGGCTTATGGTCGCCCGCAGCCTGCCCGCCTTTTACCTTTTTGCGGCCATCTACGGTTTCGCCTACGGAAGCTGGATTCCCATGTTCCCGGCGATAGCCGGGGACCTCTTTGGCCTGGGCGCTCTCGGGGCCATATTCGGGACGCTGGCCGCGGCCAACTCGGTGGGCGGGGCGCTGGGAGCGTTCCTCGGTGGATACCTTTTCGATGTCACCGAAAGCTACAACTATGCCTTCGTGACAGCATCGGTGCTGCTGATAGCCGGTGTGGCTGGCCTGACGGGTCTCCGCCTGCCGGGACGCCCGCAGAAGGCTGCCACGGACAACCCGTAATCCTCCATCAAAAAGCTAACCCAACTTCCGCAGTTTAGGTAGCCTGGAATTTTCCAAAATGTTTTTCCAGCTTTGTAGTCGGAGATTGCTTCCATCCCCCTTTAGAAAAGGGGGAGAAACGGCCAAAGCCCACAGCCATTCCCTGACATCTTTGATGTTGCTGCGGGAGTTCGATGGTGGATTTCGGCCGCATGGGCCACTTGACTGCGCCGCGATAAGCAACTAGAATTCGAAAGTCCTTAACGATGCATCCGGGCTGGCATGGCCCGTATCTGGAAGAGGCATCTCTGAAAGACTCCGGTGTTCCCCAGTCGGGGAAACATCCATTCCCCTTTTTCTATGGCTGGGCCATTGTGGCCGCAGCCTCCGCTACAATTGGGTTGACGGCGGGCATATCCAACGCCCAGGGCGTTTTCGTCAAGCCGCTTCAGGCGGAGTTCGGCTGGACGCGGGCCACAGTGGCCGGAGCGCTGGCCATATCCAACATCATCGCGGCAATCCTCGCGCCGTTCATGGGGCAGCTTGCCGATAAGTACGGCCCCAGGGCCATGATAGCCGTATGCGGTCTGTTCACCGGCGGCGCCTATTTATTGATGTCCGGCGTCGGCGCCCTGTGGCAGTTCTACCTGATCTTTGCCATCTTCCTGGCGGTGGGTAATAGCGCCAACTGGGGTACCGTCGGCCCCACTGTCTCCCGCTGGTTCTTCGCCAAACGCGGTCTGGCCCAGGGCATCGTGCAGGCTGGCGCCGGGCTGGGCACCATCATCTTCCCTCCTCTGGCCACTTACCTGATTCTTACCCGGAACTGGAGATACGCCTACATCGTCCTGGGTCTGCTGATAGTCCTCCTGGTAGGCGGTATGGCGTTCATCTACCGCCGCAGGCCGCAGGACATAGGCCTGGCGCCGGACGGAAGACCGGCGCCAATTCCGGAGCCAGGAGCGGCGACGATCGGAAGCGGCAGCGGTCCCTTGCCCGTAGCAAATAAGCCGGGAGGGGCTACCGTCTCCATGCAGCACGAAATGGGTTTTACCTTCCGGCAGGCTATGGGTACCAGGTCGTTCCGTCTGCTCGCCTTTATTGCTTTGGCGGCCAGCTTCGTGCAACAGATGATGCTGCTGCACCTGGTCCCCCACGCCACCGATGTCGGGTTTTCCCCGGCTGTAGCCGCCACTTTCATGTCCGTCCTGGGGGTAACCAATATTGTCGGGAAGATAACTATGGGCACTGTGTCCGACCACATCGGACGCCGCAATTCCCTGATCATCTCTTTCGGCCTGGCGGCGGCGATGCTGTTCTGGCTGCTCGTCGCCCGCAGCTCGTGGAGCCTCTATCTGTTTGCCGCTGTCTATGGCTTTGCCTACGGTAGCTGGATACCGATGTTCCCGGCTATCGCCAGCGACCTCTTCGGGCTGGGGTCTCTCGGCGCCATCTACGGAGCGGTCATGGCCAGCAACTCCATAGGCGGCGCCCTGGGCGCCTTCTTGGGCGGCCACATTTTCGATGTCACCGAAAGCTACGACTATGCGTTCCTGACAGCGTCGGCGCTCCTGATGGCAGGGATAGTCTGCCTGCTCGTTCTCCGGCTTCCCGGCAACCCAAGACGAGCAGAGGGATAGCCCGGGGCGGGCCGGGCTTCGCGGTCCGACCCGTTGGCGGGGATCGACCGTTTCCTTATTTGGCCCGACGCATCGGGGCCCGGCGGGTGATTTGAGGAGGGTCCGCCAAGAGTGAGTTTTTTCCGTTTGTTCAAAGGCTCGTTCCCTTTCTATTACGGTTGGGCGATAGTCGGCGCTGCCTTCGTGGAGCACATCTTCGCCGTTGGCCTCCACAATAGCCAGGGCGTCTTCTTCAAGCCTATGCTGGCCGACTTCGGCTGGACGCGGGCCATGCTCTCGGGGGCCTTTGCCGTTGCCAGCCTTCTCATGGGCGGGCTGGCCCCCTTGACCGGGGCGCTGGCTGACCGCTACGGCCCGCGCCGGTTCATTGCTATGCAAGCGCTGTCGATGATGGCCGGCTATATTCTCCTCTCCCGGGTGGGCGCCTTGTGGCAGGTCTACCTCATATTCATCCTTTTCCTGGGCCTGGGGCGCAGCGCCGGCATGGGCAGCATAATCCCCACCATACCTCGCTGGTTCGAGGCCAAGCGGGGCCTTTCCCAGGGATTAGTCCAGGCGGGGGGTGGACTGGGGACCATTATCCTGCCGCCTCTGGTAGCTTACCTGATACTCAGCCGTGACTGGCGGTTTGCCTTTGTCGTGTCCGGCATCCTCGTCGGAATGGCTACCCTGCTGGCAGCATGGGTGTACCGCCGTCGCCCCCAGGACCTCGGCCTGCTCCCGGATGGCAAGACCGCCTCCGACCTCCTGGACCAGAGTAGTTCCGAATCGAAAGGCCACGCTGCAAGCCGGGTACATCCGGCAGGAAAAGCCCTGGACCTGCGCCAGGCCCTTACGACGCGGTCCCTGTGGCAGCTTTTCGCCGTAGCCGCTACTGCCGGGTTCTCCCACCAGTTGATAACGGTGCATCTGGTGCCACATGCTACTGACAAGGGGTTCTCCACGGCTACCGCGGCCATCTTCATGTCCGTCCTTGGAATAGCTAACATGCTGGGCAAGCTCACCATGGGCGTGGTCTCGGATTACATCGGGCGGCAGCGGGCCTTGATGATATGTCTGGGTACTGCGGCCAGCCTGCTCCTGTGGCTCACAGTGGCCGAGGAGATGTGGGCTTTCTACCTGTTCGCTGCGATATATGGCTTTGCCTATGGGGGATGGATGCCGCTGTTCCCAACCTTTACCGCGGACCTCTTCGGCGTCCGTTCGCTGGGCGTCATCTACGGCACCGTCAGCGCCGCCAACGCCGTCGGGGCGGCCTCGGGGGTATTCCTCGGCGGTTATGTCTTTGATGTGACTCATAGCTACGTCATCGCGTTCGTGCTGGCGGCGGCTTTCCTGGCTCTGGGCGTCGGCCTGCTGGCGTCTTTACGGCGGCCCCGTGAACAAGTAATATAGGGGTCATCTTGCCCGTCGGGTTTGCGGTCGAACTGTGAGGGCACAGGATATGGCGCTGACCACAGGGAAGCCACGCCTCTACTACGGCTGGATAATCGTCGTGGTTGGCCTGGTTATCTGGATACTCAGCGTCGGCCACTACTACACCTTCGGCGTCTTCTTCAAACCGATATCCGGCGACTTCGGCTGGAACCGCACTGCCACCTCCCTGGCCAGTTCCATAACGATCTTCGTTTCCGGCGCGCTGGGGGTCATGGCCGGAGCGTTGACCGATAAGTACGGCCCGCGCATTGTGGTGGCGGCTGGCGGACTGCTCATGGGCGCAGGGTATCTTCTTCTGGCGCGAATCGGGTTGATGCCCGGGCTTTCTCCGCTGCTGCAGTTCTACGTTTTCTATCTGATAGTAGGGATCGGTATGAGCACCTGTTCGGTGCCGTTGACCGCCACCGTAGCCCGATGGTTCCAGGAAAAGAGGGGAAGGGCGCTGGGGCTTATGACTGTCGGCGGCGGCCTGGGCCAGTTCCTGATGCCGCCGCTTGCCGGTCTGGTCATAGCCCGGGCCGACTGGCGTTGGGGTTACCTCGTTATCGGCGCACTCATGATCGCCGTGATCCTGCCCTCCGCCTACTTCTTGAGGCGGGACCCCGCTTCAAAGGGGACGCGCCCCTATGCTCAGCCCGCTCAACAGCCGGGGGGCGCTGAAGCCCCGCAATCGCCGGCGTTTACATTACGACAGGCCACCGCCACCCGTGCTTTCTGGGCCATCTTCATTGTGGCGCTGCTCAACATGACAACCCAGGTAATGGTCATGATGCACCTGGTGAATTACGCCACTGACCCGGGCAAAGGGATCAACCCCACCACTGCCGCAACCTTCATCGCCGTCATTGGCATCACCAACGTCATAGGCAAGCTTGTCATGGGGCCCGTCTCCGACCGCATCGGGCGGAAAGCGACCCTGGCCATCGTCTACGTCCTGGCCGGTACTACCATGCTGTGGCTGATAGTTGCCAGGGATATCTGGATGTTCTACCTGTTTGCCGCCCTGTTTGGCTTCGCCTACGGCGGCTGGATACCTATGTTCCCGGCGATGGTCGCCGACCTGTTTGGCATGGCCTCTTTGGGGGCGCTAATCGGGGCAGTGCACGTGGGCAACGCCGTGGGCGGCGCCATCGGGCCGATCATCGGCGGTTTCATCTTCGATACCACCGGGAGCTACGTCGTAGCCTTCATCCTGGGAGCTGCAATATTCTATTCAGCGGCGGCCCTGGTCCTCTCCGTGAAGCCACCCCGTGGAACGCCCTGACGAATTGGCAATTGCGCGTGTTCCGCGCGGGCGGGAACTTTCACCGAGTCTTTTCTCCCCGCGAGGGAGAGAGCCCCGATCCATCGGGACTCAGGGCTACGGCTCAGGGCAGGCCTCCAACCGTTCGGCTAAGCTCACGGCGAAGCCTTCTCCCCTCAAGGGTGAAGGAGTTGGCGGGGCTATGTTCATCCATCGCGGTACCCCGCGCAGGCGGGCATGAACGGTTCCCTCTGCAACATTGAACGTCGGGCTAACACTGGAGGCGGTTTTACGTTATTATGGATAATGAACTGGTAAGGAGGTCCTCCGTGAAGACTGTTTTCGCCAGGAACTCTATTCTCGCCGTCATCGTTCTTGCGGTTTTGCTGCTCGCGGCTTGTTCCGGGCCGAAGGCCCAGGTAGCCCAATTGCCCGAAGGTCTGGCGTCGGCGATGGTCCCCGACATGCCTCTGGACGGTTACCTTTTCGCCCGGCAAAGCCAGCCCATCACCGTCCCCGGCGCTTTCGCGGGCCTGCCCTTCGACCCGGCTATCCAGTCGGTGGAGGCATGGCTCGTGCCATCAGACTCTACAGAGGCCGTCGGCGCTGTGGTTACTCTGGCTGCTCAGCGGGACGCCGAAGCGCTCTTGGCAATGTTTCCCCGCCGGGACGACCTGTGGACACAGCTTGCCGGAAGCAACATCTTCTTAGTCTGGGGCAGTGGCAGCGGCGCTGACAATCTCAAAAAGGCAATCCAGGCCAGGCAGTTCGTCTCCTTCGGCGAAGCGGACAAGAATGCCTGGGAGATGCTTCAGCGGCTTCCCGGCCCTCCGGCCACCAAACCGCTGGCAGTGGCCTTTGTTCGCATGGAGGACAGGGTCATAAGGTTCTTCCAGAAGAATTCCCGGGGCAATTCCGACCAGGGCATGGCTTCGGCGCTACAGTTGAGCAAGGTAAAGATAGCAGCGGCAGCTTTCTATTCCAACAAGCCGCTTCAGGCCGCCGACCTATTGTCGCCTGCCGGCCTCAAGGACGCCGGCATTGGAGGCATCGTGATAGCCAAGTCCTCCTATCCGGGATTTGTAATCTCCGCCGCTCTGGGGCCGGCGGCGTCGAGGCTCAACGTTCAGAAGACGGAAGTCGACGGGCGTACGGCCTATTACGCTGCGGCAGGTGCTCCCAATGGGGGGAAGGTACACATCTATTTTGGCAATTCAGGCTCGTATGTCTATGCCGAAGGGTCCGCGGACCTGGCGCGCACCCAGGAGCTGCACCGCTGGATGTGGGGATCCAAGTAGGGGCGGGCAGAGTAAACCCTAAGTCCTGAATCCTGAACGATCCTCCAAGATGCTGGCAAGCGGCACACTGAAGAATGACAGTGGAGGCGTCATTCTGGGGCGAAGCGAATCCCGATACATCGGGAAGGGTGGGACGATTATCCCCGCCGCCAGATTCTTCGTCGTCCCGAAAGAAGTAGAGGAGAATCGGGACGCCTCCCGAATAACAAGAATGAGACTATTTCCCGAACAGTAGCAAAAGGGGGATTCTCCTATTTCCTCTGGATTAGCTCGAAGATGACCCCGCCGGTCTCGCCGGGTTCCAGGTAGGCGAAGCTGGCCCGCTCCGTCTTGCCGCTGAAGAGGACACCGACGCCGCGCTTTCTCAATTCAGCCACCCGGTCATCCAGATTGTCCACGCTGAAGCCGATATGGTGAAGACCTTCGCCATTGGCCTCCAGGAACTCCCGGTAGATATTGTCGCCTGGCGGCGCCTCGATAAGCTCGAACTGCACAGCGCCGAGGGAGGCGAAGGCAAGTTTCATATCTACTGAGACCTTCTTTCCCTTCATCAACCCTTCGGGCAAATGGAAATCCCTGACGACAAACGGCCCGATTCCAAGGGTCTCGGAGTAGTACTTGATCGCTTTGCCCATGTCCCGCACCACGACGCCAACCTGGTCTGCCTGACTGGGAAAGGGGAAATCAGTCACGTTTGCCTCCTTTATGGCCAACATATGGCCAGTAGCGATCGTAGAAAAGGGTATCGAATAGCACCTTGCCCAGGTAGGTCACCAGCACGAAGCCGACCACCCCGTCCTTGAGCAGTTGGTAGCGTTTCCACGGCCCCAGGGGAAGAGGCAGCAGAATGAAAAGGGCGCCGATGGCCAGCGCCACTGAGGCTTTAAGCAGCGCCCTTTTCAACCGGCTTAATGGGGTGGTCATAGGCATGACGCCACTTGAACTTCACCTCGCCTATGTCGCGCAGATGGTCGGTAGCCTTCCTGTATTCGGCGATGAGACGGTCCTCGGTGGCGTAGTCAAAGGGATCGCCCAGTTGCCGCTCCACCTCCCCGCCCGGCGCCGGGCGGTGGGCCAGGTACCATTCAACCGTCCGGCGGACAGCCTCTCCATTGGGAACGACGTCCCGGTAGCCCAGCTCCTTCTGGACTTTGGCGATGTCCAGCACCCGGTTGTGGGCGCGGCCGGCATAGGGGCGGCTGGGCCGGGCGAAGGCAAAAGGCATGCTGACCAGCTCCCATTCGCGCTTCATGCCCCGGGCTATCATGGTCACCCAGTCCCGGATGGGCAGAATGGTCTCGTCGGCCACATTGTATATCTGTCCCGCCGATTCCCGCGGCTTGTCCACAGCAAGGAGCACGCCGTGGGCCATGTTCTCAGCGTAGCCCCGCCTTTCCAGCCGCCAGCCGCCATCGGGGATGATGAGTTGCTTCCGTCCGTCCAGGACGCGGCGTATGAGGCTCCACTCCGGCGGGGCAAGCTGCCTGGGCCCAAAGACCAGGGGGAACCGGAACAGGGTGGCCGAGTAATGCCCCTGGCAGTGGGCCTCCATGACCGTCTGCTCGCTGAGGGCCATCAGATAGCTGAAGCGGTTGCCCGCCTCGTTGTCGTACAGAGGGGCGGTCTCCGGAATAGGCACGGGCACGCCGTCGGGTTCCTTCTCCCCCTCGACGAAGGCGCGGTAGGGCAGGCCGCCCACGGCGATAAAGCGCGGCGTCCTCCCCTTCGCCACTTCCACCACATGTCTCAGCCGTCCGTAGGTAGCAACGATTAGATCAAAGTTGCGTCCGTCGAGGGCTTGCTGGAGCGTCTCCGGGAAATGGGGGTCGCCGTGGATGTGCTCCACGGGGCCGGAGAACTCCACCTCGTGGGTCCCGCGGTGGAAGACCGTCACCTCATGGCCCCTCTTGAGGAGGCCATCCACGATGTAGGGGCCGGTCGGCCCGGTGCCGCCAATAACGAGAGTTTTCATATGATATCGAGTTGATTATATACGATGAGAGGACAGAAGTCCCAAATCCTGATCTCTAAGCTCTAAGAAATTATCTCAAAAAGGGAGGCGCCACACCTAGGCACCCCCAGTAGGGCATCCCGACTTG
>JACQTY010000235.1 GCA_016210545.1 Chloroflexota bacterium | reverse complement strand
CGATGTTTTACTCGGAGGAGCGTAGTCCCGACCAGTCGGGAACAAGTCGGGAAGGGTGGGGCGCTCCCCGCTCCCCAGATGCTTCGCTTAGCTCAGCATGACAGGTGACATGGCCTCTCCGATATGGGACTCTCCTATATAATGCAAAGACCCTGATCACGACGTCCCACGCAGGGATCTCCAGCCCGGAGTCCGCTTTGCGTCCTGAAGCTAAATCGTAGCTGGAAGAAATGCGAGAATGTGGCCAGCAAACTTGACAAGCCCTGCGTAATCTGTTAAAACTTGCTCTGGGTCGCGCAGGCTTCCGGAGCGATGTAGCGAGGGTGATGCACTTCGACAGTGAATCTGGAGCAGAATCCCCGGACAGCTCTGCAATTAGGTCCTGTTGGGTAACGCCTGGAGGAACGTAGTATGTGGCAGCACAACCACCACAATAGCGGTCTGGTATCAGCACATGCCGAGGATTTTGCCAAATACTGTCGGGATGTTCCAGATTTTCCCAAGAAGGGCGTTATTTTCAGGGATATTACCAACCTCCTGAAGAACGGTCCGGTCTTCAAGAGGGCTATCAATGAACTTGCCTGTCACTACAACCCGGGAGAAGTGGATACTGTTGTCAGCATAGAGGCAAGAGGCTTCATCATAGGCTCCGCGCTAGCTTACCAGTTGGGCAGTGGTCTCGTGCCCGTAAGAAAGAAGGGTAAGCTACCCTGGCGGGTACACAGCAAGACATATGACCTGGAATACGGCCAGGACCAGGTGGAGGTCCATCAGGATGGCATAGAGCCGAAGCAAAACGTACTGATCGTTGACGACGTGATCGCCACCGGAGGCACGGTTGAGGCTGTTGCCAAGCTCGTGCGAGAGATGAAGGGGAATATCATAGGCGCCGCATTCCTGATCGAGCTGACGGAGCTCAAGGGAAGAGAAAAGATCCAAGATGTTCCCGTGTTTTCGCTAATAAAATACTAACACGGACCTGCAAAATAGTGATGCATGATTTGTCATTAGAGGAGTCCCGACGGGTCGGGACGACGAAGCAATCTCCACTCTTGGATGTGGAGGTCAGCCACAACGGCATGAGATTGCTTCCCTTTCGCTTCGCTCAGGGCTTCGGAGCTCGCGGTGACTGGGTGCGTTTCTTTTGCGGTAATGTATCAACGGTTATTGCGTTGTATTAGAACGAAAACCGCGATCGGTTACGTCGGTCCAAACATCGGGCATGGGCCAGCTACCTTCGGCTTAATCAATCTACCCGGCTACCCTAGTCCTTTCCCTCACTCCCCATTCACTTTGCTCCGTTCCGTGGGTTCTGCGGAATGAGTCCTGCGGGAAGAGTCTTCGACGTGAGTCCGTTTTGGACCATCAGGCGCGAGAGGTTCCCCCCCCCCATCCCCGGCTCAGGCACGGAAGACCCACGAACTGTGGAGAGCGTAATAACGGGCTTGCCTACTCCGTGATCCCACCGACTCAACTTGAAGGGCATCCCCTGTTTCTCACCGCACGCACACCCGTTCCACCCCCGAAGTGCGCTCCTCCGGATAGATGAGTGACACCCCTTGAACGAGCACACCGTGCGTGTTGAACTGCCGGCGTCAAAAGGTATATACTCACGCCAGCCGCAGGCACGTCGAACGGCGGATTGAGGGGCGCCCAAAGCGGCCGTTCTTTCGGTCATGCCGGAGTACGTGGTACCTCAAAACAGATCGGGCCAGGCGCTAGAAGAGGGTTAATGACCGAAGGAAGAAAGTCCGCAGACGTGTCCTGGAGAAAGGTAGACTGGTCATCGCTTTACAGAAAAGAAGACTGGTGGGCGCTCTGGGTGGGGTTGCTTTTCTTCCTCCTGGCGCTTCAGGTCTACTACGGCCCCTCTGTTCTCGGCTGGGTCCCCCGTGCACAGGTATATGATGACCTGGGTAAAGCCCTTGTATCCAGCTACGGCAACCCGTGGGTCAACCTGGCGGGGTTATGGGTACTTCTGCTGGCGATACTCATTCTGCCTGCAAGTCTGGTCGGCATAAGGCCAGGGAAATGGGTAGCTGGATTCTCCACAATATTCTGGCTGGCCTGGGTCGCCTGGATAGCTGGATTCTATCAGCCCGTGGCGAAGGCGCTGACGTCAGAGATCGGATTCCTTTTTGCATTGCTGATAGGGCTGGCCATCGGCAATTTGCCGAAAGTGCCTTCGTGGCTGAGGGACTCTGCCAGAGGCGAATGGTTCATAAAGACCGCGGTGGTTCTTCTTGGGTCAAAGATCCTGTTGACCTCCTTTGCCAAATACGGACTGCAGGCCCTTGTTGCGGTCGTGGTTGGAGTTCCGATCATGTGGTTGGTCGCTTATCTCATTTCAAGAAGAGTTGGGCTTAACAGGGAATTTGCGGCCACTTTGTCGTCAGGGGTAGGCGTCTGCGGCGTAAGTGCTGCGGTTGCCACCGCTGCGGCGATAGAAGCCCCGGCCATATATGCGACGATTGTGTCTTCCGCGGTCGTGTTGTTTGGCGCTCTCATAATGGTGCTGCTTCCCCTCCTGGCCAAAGTCTTTTTCCTTGCTCAGCCGGTCATCGCCGGAGCCTGGATGGGCCTGAGTGTCAAGACCGACGGGGCAGCGGCATCCAGTGGCCAGATTGTCGCCGTACTTACCAATAGCGATACGGCCCTGAACACGGCTGTTATGGTCAAGGTGTTCCTGGATGTGTGGATCGGGCTTATTGCCTTTCTTCTGGCAATCATATGGGTCTCCAAAGTAAAACGTCAGCCTGCTTCTAGTATTAGTCCACTGCAAATCTGGTACCGCTTTCCCAAGTTTGTCATCGGTTATTTCTTTACAAGTCTCTTTCTTTCGGCCATAGCTTTCTCTTACCCCACAGTAGCCGAGGGAGAAAAGGCAATACAGCCTGTGATCTCCCAGGGGACAGACCCGATAAGACTGGCGTTTTTTGCCTTCACCTTCTTGGCCATTGGCATTAATGCCAGGTTCCAGAGTTTCAAGGAGATAGGGCTGGGAAAGCCGCTTATTGCCTACGGTCTAGGCTCGCTCTGGGTTATCGTTTGGGGTGGCATCGTAGCCTACTTCGTTTTCGGGCGTTTTTGATCATGATTAACTGTCCCAGGTTCAAACTGCGGAGTTAGATAGCAGGACTTGATAAGCCTCATGTGTTATTCCTGCACGTTCTATGTTGTCACGCTCAGGCGTGTGAAGGAGCGCCGCTTTCAATAAAAGGCACGTTGTCGTGGAGACAATACCTTAATCCGGCATCAAAATCCCTCTCAATCTCCCTTTAGCAAAGGGAGGTCGACACTTCGGCCCCAAAGGCGAGTGTAGCGCCAGGCTGGTGAAAGAACTTTCGATTTGAGTAGATTGGAGAGGCGGCGGATTTTGGAATAGTGGTGAATTTGACTTTTCCCCCTATCTGCGTTAGACTGCCTGCGTTACCCGCAACATTCTACAACCAGTCAACATTCGGGAGGAGATATGTCCACAGTCCAGACCTCGATTGCTCCTGGCCTGCACACTGCATTTCAGCAACGCCACCAGTACGCGCGCGAGTGGAAAGCCCGCACTGGTGGCAAGGTCGTGGGGTTCTTCTGCACCTATGTGCCCGAGGAGATCGTCTATGCCGCGGGGATGCTTCCCGTCCGGCTGTTCGGCGCCCACCAGCCGCAGGAGGTCTCGGAGCGCCATATCGCCACCATGTACTGCCCGTACTGCCGGGACGTGCTGGCCCAGGGCTTGCTGGGCCGGTACGATTACCTGGACGGCGTGGTGATGGCCAACAGTTGCATCCATCTGCGACAGGCTTTCGAAAGCTGGCGGATACACGTCCCGGCTTCCTTCACATACTTTTTGTATATGCCCTGCAACGTACGCCAGGCGGCGGCTGTTGAAGTGCTCACGGGAGAGCTAAGAGAGTTCCAGTCGGCGCTGGAGTCGTGGGGAGGACGGACGATATCGAAGACAGCTTTGAAGAAGGCCATCTCTGTTTACGATACGAACCGCCGCCTGCTCAAGCAGGCCTACGAGCTGCGAAAAGCTGACAACCCGCCCATCGGCGGAACCGAGGCCCTGGATGCGGTGCTGGCTGCCCAGACCATGGACAAGCAGGAGCACAGCAAGCTCCTGTCCGGGGCGCTGGAAGGATGGAAGCGCTCTTCAACCGCCAGGAAGGGGGCCCGGCTGATGGTGGTCGGCAGCGAGGACGACGATATCGGCCTTGTCCAGCTTATCGAGTCGCTGGGGGCCGTCGTAGTCACCGACGAGAGCTGTACGGGCACCCGCTACTTCTGGAACGAAAGCGAACCCGATGGCGACCCATTGTCCGCCATCGCCCGGCGCTATCTGAAGCGCCCGCCCTGTCCCTCCAAGGACATAGATGACGAGGAGCCACACCAGCGTCTCAAGTTTATCCTGGACTTGGCGCAGCAGTACAGGGTCAAGGGGGTGGTCATACTGCAGCAGAAATTCTGCCATCCCCACGAGTTGGACTACCCTAATCTGGTGAAGGCGCTGCAGGAGAAGGGTCTGCCGGCGGTCCATCTGGAAATGGACATCACTATCCCTTACGGCCAGTTCCGGACCCGCATTGAGGCATTTATGGAGATGCTGGAGTAACAGGACGATTTCGCCGCAGGGAACGCAGAGAGCACAAAGAAATGTGGCGCGTTTGAGATCATGATTTTGGTGAATTTGTTTAGAGTTTCGGAATTAGGATTTCAGATTTCCTGAGTGGAGGCCATATATGCGCACTAAGTACCCGACTAAGCCGTTTGAGTTGTGGCAAAAGGCCAAAGAGATACGCCTGCAGAACTACAAGAGCATCATGAACGCCAAGGCCGAAGGCAAGCTCCTGTTCACCGGCCAGCGGGGCGCGCCCACGGAGATAGTGGCCGGCTTCGGCGACCTGGAATTCCTGGGCATGAACGATTATGCCGCCAGTATCGCCCACGACCCTCCGGCGGCGCTGGAGGCTTTCGAACTGCTGGAAGCCAGGGGCTACTCACGAGATGTTTGCGCCTACTGGCGCTGCTTATGGGCGCGGCCATGACCGGTCGCTACTACTTCGGCGGCGAGTTCCCTAAGGTCGACTTCGTGTTCACTCAGAATGCCTGCGATACCAACGGAAAATGCCAGCTTCTGCTCGCCGAGCAACTCGGCGCCAACTACGTGATGGTCGATATCCCGGTGGTGGGAAATTACAAACAGACCAGACGCCCGTACTACGTGGACTACGTCGCCGCCCAGTTCAACGAGGCCATCGAGAAGATCAAGCGCATCTCCGGCCGGCCCCACGACGACGAGAAGCTCATCGAAGCCATCTACAACCGCTGCACTGTCGAGGTGTTGTGGGCTGAGATCATGGCGCTGAACCAGGCTATCCCCTCGCCGATGGACATGAAATCCCAGTACACCTTCCTCGTGCCGTTGCTGGTAGCCAAGTATAAGCCGGAGACGGTAGAGTTCTACAGGGCGCTCAAACAGGAGATGGAGGAGCGGGTGAAGCAGGGCATCGCCGCCGTGCCAACCGAACGCTGCCGCTTGCTGCACCACGGCGCCCCGCCCTGGCATTCCCTGCGTTTCTTCCGCGTACCGCAGGCGTATGGGGCGGTGTTCATCGGCTCGGACTTCAGCATTGTCCAGTTCGCCGCCTTTGAGGAGAAGCCCGACGGCAAGTTCGGGCCGAGCCGGGACCCCCGGGAGGCCGGGGTAGTCCTGCGCAACCGGGAAGAGGCGCTACGCTTCTTCGCCGAGTGGTACCTGGAGCGGGCCGCCTTCACCTGGTGCGGCGCCCAGACCCGCATAGACCATCAACTGCACCTGGTCAAAGAGTGGCGTGTGGATGGGGTCGTCTATCACGTGGACCGGGGCTGCGAGAACAACACCTCCGGTGTGCTGGAGTCCAAGATGGGGGTATCTCAGGCGCTGGGCGTGCCCACTATTGTGTACGAGGGAAACCGCGGCGACACCCGCGACTGGTCCGAGATCGAGAGCATAGACCGGCTGGAGTCCTTCCTGGAGAGCATGGGGCTGAAGAAACTGGAAGAATAGGCGGGGCAGTTCCCTGAACCCCCTTTACTAAGCTGGCCACTACCCACATTTTTGGGATGGACACAAGAGGATTTCGGAGATTTGGGACATAGCCAGGATTCGTAATCTTCCACATACCAGCAAGGTCAACGAGGCGGTGTAGTCGCTCTGGGCGGAAAACGTAGCGTGGGTGAAGCGAATCCCGACAGGTCGGGACATTTCGCAGCAACGGGGGGTGGTGGGTTTCATCCCGATTCCATCGGGACTGCACCCACCCTACAAGGCTGGTATCCGCGTTGCGCATATCAAAAAGCCTATTGTGTCCAGCAAGCTGACTTATGGGTAAGGGTCACTTGGTAAAGGGAACAAAGGGCATTCCGTAGCGGCAATTCATGAATTGCCGCTACCTCCTCCTCCGTCTTGAGGAGGACTGCTCCCTTTACCTCTCCGCCCCGTCGAAGGCCCTCGGTTCATCGGGGTGCGTCTTCGACGGGCTCACGCGTCAGGCATAATTGTCTCGGAGCGACGAAGAAGATGGCTGAATACCCTTTCCTGAGAATGCGACGGCTGCGCCGCACCGAGAACCTGCGTCGGCTGGTGCGGGAGACGCGCCTCTCGGCGGACTCCTTTGTCTATCCCCTGTTTGTGGCCCACGGCAGCGGCCTCAGACAGGAGATACCGTCCATGCCGGGCGTATGCCGGTTTTCTCCGGATACGGCCGGCGTCGAAGCTGAAGAGATCGCCCGTCTGGGCATCCCCGCCGTCCTGCTCTTCGGCCTCCCCGCCCGCAAGGATGACGCAGGCTCGGAGGCCTACGACGCCGATGGGATCGTCCAGAGGGCGATTCGAGCCATCAAGAGAGCCGTCCCCGAGCTGTTGGTCATCACCGATGTCTGTCTCTGCGAATTCACCAGCCACGGCCATTGTGGCGTGCTGGCAGGCGGCGAGGTGGACAACGACCGGACCCTGGAGCTTTTGGCCCGGTCCGCCCTTTCCCATGCCCAGGCCGGCGCCGATATGGTCGCCCCTTCCGCTATGATGGACGGACAGATCTCGGCCATCCGCTCCCACCTGGATGCCAGCGGCTTCACCGATACCCCGGTCATGGCTTACGCCGCCAAGCACGCCTCCGCTTTCTACGGCCCGTTCCGCGACGCCGCGGGGAGCACACCCCAGTTCGGCGACCGCCGGGGATACCAGATGGACCCGGCCAATGCCCGCGAGGCCCTACGGGAGGTAGAGCAGGATATCGCCGAGGGGGCCGATATTGTGATGGTCAAGCCGGCGCTGGCCTACCTCGACGTTATCGCCCGGGTCAAGGCCAACTTCGACTATCCCGTGGCCGCGTATAACGTCAGCGGCGAGTACTCGCTGATCAAAGCGGCGGCGCAGAATGGCTGGATAGACGAGCGGCGGGCCATCCTGGAGGTCCTCACAGCCATAAAGCGGGCCGGCGCCGATATCATCATCACATACCACGCCAAGGACGCCACCCGCTGGCTGCAAGGGGCGTAGTTGTAGTCGCCCGATTCATCGGGCAAAGCTGGCCCGATAAATCCCGACATGTCGGGACTACGGGTAACGCATCCCGCTCGGGGCAAGGAGCATTGATTGCCTAAAGAGACCTTGAAACCGTTCACTGTTTACCTGGAAGACGAGCAACTCGAGGCCATCGAAAAGCTCGCCGACGAGCTGCGGAAGACCTACGGCCCCAGGTGGACCAGGGGCGCCGTAGTCCGTCTGGCCATCAGCCAGTTCCTCACCCAGCGCGGGCAGATCTAGGGCCTATGCTCCGTAAGCCCAGCACTGTATCCTCATTTCCGAAGATACCTGAAGAGCGTTTCGCGGAATTCCACGCGGCCTTCAAAGGCGGCGACAGTTGGTGGCAGGTCTGCGCCGACTGCGGGGGCGAGTGCGAGAAGCACAAGGTGGGATCGCTGATGCCCGGCGAAAAGGAATTCATCGCCCGGAGCCTGGGGCTGTCTGCGGCCTCTCTCGAGGACCGCTATCTCGATCGCGTGGTAACGCCCCTGGGCAATGTGGACGTGCTCAAGCTCAAGCCGGGATGCCCCTTCCTGGACGCCGATTGCCGGTGCTCCATTCGCTCAGTCAAAGTGGTCCTGTGCGACGCCTATCCCATCGCCTTCGAAGTTGAAGGCGACGCGGTGCGGTTCTTCCTCGACCCGGAGTGCCCCATATCTCGAAATCGGGACGCAACCCGCTATTATGAAAAGGTCGCTATTCCAGCTTTGAGAAAGCTGAACGCCGCTGTGGGATGGTACCGGGCTGTCGCCCTGTACGATAGCCTCGATATCGACTACGAGCGGCTGGACGCGGGCAGAGGAGACCTGCTCACGTACCAGTCCTTCAGCCTGGAACAACTACGGGCAGCCGCAGTCGAAACTCCAAATCCCAAGTCTCAATAACCCAGGGGGGTACGCCGACCCCCCTTTGCAAAAGCGGACAGGGGGACTCCCGGTAGGGGCGAGTTCGGACTTTCGAGCATTGGAGTTTACGTAGAAAATAACCTCATGGCGCTATTTTCATGTTTCGTGGGTGGCGCTCCGCGCCATGGGTAATTGTTTGGGATTTGGTGCTTGGTATTTTCCCTGCCCGGTGGCTCTCAGCCGTCATGCCCCCTTCGCCTGTTGTATCGCCTTCAAATAGATCTCGTAGGCATATTTCACATGCTCCAGGACCTTCTTCGGCGTGTGGCCCTCGGACTCCCTCTCCAGGTCGTCGTCCGAGGTACGCACAATGAGGCCGGCCAGCGAGCCAAAGGCTTCGGCAGCTTTTTCCAGTATGAGTTGCGCCTCGGTGGGCTGTGACGCCGGAGACCCCGTCTTCTGTAATACCTTTTGCAGATGTATGGAGTGCTCCCGGGGATGGGCCACCATATTGTAGAGGATGTTTCGGGCTGGCACCTCTCGCTTCCCCAACGGCACCACCTTGTCCAGTTGCTCGTTAGTCAGAGCAGAGCCCTCAAGCATGCACTGCTGGTAGACAGCCATGACTTCCTGAATGAGTTGCATCGTTTGGGCCTTTGACATCTCGCCTGTCTCCTTTCTTATACCCTGCCTCGCAGGGAAACTGGTTGCCCCATTATAGGCGTTCGTGGCCGGTTTAACAACGGTGCGTTCCAACGCCTTCCACTTCGGTGAGGCTGCGGGCGACTGCCAGCCGCCGCCATGGGGAAACACCAGGTTCCCATACTAGATCCTGAACGAACGCCACCCCCCCCAATTTCCAAAAGCTTTGCCCAGGATGGCTCTCCAGCTAATGCCCTCGTCTGCGACTTTGAGCATTGGAGTTTGTTAGGAAAATAGCGCCGCGTCCCGACTTGTCTGGATTCGACAGGCTCAGGATGGCGGCCGGCCCACCTCCCCGTTATTTTCATACTTGATGGCGCCCCTTGGCAAGCGGGCATGGGCGATCGTTCGGGAATTGGGGCTTGGAATTTCCCGCTTCAGCGGGCCATCCGCCCTTCGGCCTATTGCCTTTTGCAAAACCCTGATGTATACTCGCTTCCGGTAGAGCCGATGTCCATGCTGGGTCCAATTCTTGACGGGAGATTGCCATTTCCTATCAAGCATGTCAGCGAACCTTCGCGATCTGGTATTATAGGCCTCAGCCTCGGGGACTGCACGGAACCAGGCGACACCAATATATCCAGAAAGGAGGTGCAGAATCCCGGTGGCTGAAAAAAACTTGACCTGTCGCGATTGCGGTAAGTCGTTTGTCTTCACAGAGGGTGAGCAGGAGTTCTATCAGAGCCATGGGCTCATGAACGAACCCCGGCGGTGCCCGGAGTGCCGCAGCAGCAAGAGGCAGGAGCGCTCCAGAGGTATCGGTGGGACTCGTGAGATGTTCACCGTCACCTGCGCGGCTTGCGGGAAGGAGACCCAGGTCCCCTTCCAGCCCCGTCAGGAGCGCCCGGTCTACTGCAGCGAGTGCTACAGCACCATGAAGGTACGGCGTTAAACTGGCCCCCCGGTGGTATCAGCCGGTTAGGCCGATAGTAAGGACAAATAGAGACTGCCCCGACATGTCGGGGCAGTCTCTTGATTTAGACAATGCACATAGGCATACTGAAAGTTAAGCTGCACTTACCCGAGAACCAGTCCCTGAAGGGTAAGCGGCAGGCCATAAAGTCCATAACTGCGAGAGTAAAGGACCGCTTCAACGTTTCCATCGCCGAGGTGGACGACCTGGACCTGTGGCAGGTGGCTACCCTGGGAGTGGCCTGCGTATCCACCAGCTCCACCTTCTGCAACGAGGTCCTGTCCAAGGTTGTGGACTTCATCTCCCACAGTCGCAGTGAAGCCGAGCTACTGGACTACGAGCTCGAGATGTTAACGGTGTAAGGGGACGGGGACCACCGGGTGACGGTTTGATAAGTACCGCCTCTTTTCTAAGCCGCATCAAGGCTAGCGATGCCTACCGGGACCAAATAGCTCACATCGAGGTAATCCCGCCCCGGCCGGCGCGCCACGGTACATTGGAACGGCCCCTGCCTGAAGCCCTGGAGGCCCGTCTTGCCGCCCTGAGGCTCTTCCCCTTGTACAGCCATCAAGCGAGCGCGGTGAACGCCGTCCGTGGCGGGGAGAACACCGTCATTGCCACGCCCAGCGCCTCGGGAAAGACCCTCTGCTACAACATCCCCGTGCTCGAGGCGCTGATCGCCGATAAGTGGAGCCGCGCCCTGTACCTCTTCCCGACCAAAGCCTTGGCCCAGGACCAGGAACGGGGCCTCCGGGAGTTGGCCTGCCCCGGGTTACTTGCCCACGATGAGCTGGCTACATTCGATGGGGATACGCCCCAGGGACTGCGGGCGGGCATAAAGAAGCGGGCCAAGGTGGTGCTGACCAACCCCGATATGCTTCATGTGGGCATCCTCCCCAATCATGCCTCGTGGGCAAGGTTCTTCAGACACTTGAGCTACGTAGTCGTCGACGAGGCCCATGTCTACCGCGGGGTATTCGGCTCCCATGTAGCGCTCGTCCTGCGCCGTCTGCGGAGATTGTGCTCTCTCTACGGCGCCTCTCCCCGGTTCATAATGGCTTCGGCCACCCTCTCCAACCCCGGCGAGCACGTTGAGAGGCTGGTGGGCCTGCCTTTTGCCGTCGTGGACGGGGACGGCGCCCCCTACGGCGGCAAGGACTTTGTCTTCTGGGACCCGCCCCTGGTGGACCGCGCCAGGTCCGTGCGGCGCAGCCCGAACAGCGAGGCCACTTTCCTGTTCACCGAATTGGTCAAGGCCCAGGTCCGTAGCCTCGTCTTCGCCCGCACCAGGAAGCTCACTGAACTCATCTACATGTATTCCCGGGACGAGCTGAACAAGACAGCCCCCTTGCTGGCCGCAAGGATCAAGCCGTACCGGGCCGGCTACCTGCCCGAGGACCGCAGACAGATAGAGCAGGAGCTTTTTTCCGGGGAGTTGCTGGGGGTGGTGGCCACCACCGCTCTGGAGCTGGGCGTGGACATCGGCGACCTGGACGCTACCGTGCTCACCGGGTATCCCGGCAGCATCTCCTCCACCTGGCAGCAGGCCGGGCGCAGCGGGCGGCGGCAGGAGAAGTCCCTGAGCGTCCTGGTGGCCCTGGACAACCCGCTGGACCAGTACCTCATGCGCCACCCCGAGGCGTTCTTCGGGCGCAAGGCGGAGTACGCCCTGATAAACCCGGACAACCCCTATGTCCTCAAGCCGCACCTGCTCTCCGCCGCCTGGGAACTGCCCCTCAAGGAGGAGGAAGCGGCACTGTTCGGGAGAGCGTTCCCTCAGGCGGTGTCGGAGCTGGCCGGGGAGGGGTACCTGCGCCAAAGGGGAGGACGCCCCGTCGGGCCGGGGGCCTTCGGCTGGTACCTGTCGCCGGCCATCGCCTACCCTGCCCAGGCGATCAACATCCGTTCCACCTCGGAGAAGAACTACTCTATTTGGGACACCGCCCGGGACGCCCTGTTGGAAACGGTGGAGGGGGCCATTGCCTTCACCCAGGTCCACCCCGGGGCCATCTACCTGCACCAGGGCCAGTCGTACCTGATAACCGAGTTGGACATCGAGGGACGCACCGCCTACGCCGAGCCGACGGACTCCACCCACTATACTCAGAGCAAGGAGCTCACCGACCTGAAGGTGTTGAAGGTGCTCCGGGACAAGGCCGCGGGCAGCGTCCACGCCTATTTCGGCGAGGTCCAGGTCACCATGCAGGTCATTGGCTATCGCAAGAAGGCCCAGTTCACCGAAGATATCATCGGCGAGGAGGTACTGGACCTGCCTGCCCACACCTTTCCCACTCAGGCCCTGTGGTTCGACCTGCCGCCCGACGCCGAGGAGACGCTGGCCGAAGCCGGTCTGGACTTCGCCGGAGGGCTGCACGCTGCGGAACATGCCGCCATCGGGCTTCTGCCCCTGTACGCCCTGTGCGACCGCAACGACATCGGCGGGCTATCCACTCCGCTCCACCCCGACACCGGTCGCGCCGAGATATTCATCCATGACGGCCATCCCGGAGGCATCGGCATTGCCGAGAAGGGCTACGAGCTTATCGAGGAGCTGTGGGCGGCCACACTGAAGGCGATTACCGAGTGCCCCTGCCAGAGCGGCTGCCCCAGTTGCATCCAGTCGCCCAAGTGTGGCAACAATAATGAACCGCTGGACAAAGAGGCGGCGAAGCGCCTCCTGACGTGGGTGCTGGGAGGCAATGGGAAAGGCGTTGCGTTGACCTAGCCCCAACCTCTTCCCGAGGCGGGAAGGGACAAAGGGAGAGACCCCCTTTCTCCCCCTTTGCCAAAGAGCCTTGCCCTGATCTTGTCGAAGGGGGGACGCAAGGGGGATTTTCCCCGTTTCGGTGAAGCCCGACGGCAGCCCGATTCGTTCATTTGGCCCCGATTTGGTACAATGATTAATTAGCGACCGTCAGCAGACCCTGGCAGGGGTCCGTCCAGGGACGGCCAGCGATTGTCGTATTCGAGCTTTTCAGCGAGGCACTAAAGAGTGTTTGATGTCCTGGTCATAGGCGCCGGCCCGGCGGGCAGCCATACCGCAAGGCGGCTGGGCGAGCTGGGCTACCGGGTAATGGTGCTGGAAGAACACAAGGCAATTGGCGAGCCCACGTGCTGCACCGGCATCCTGGGCAAGGACTGCCTTAATGATTTCCCTCTGCCCCCGGAGCTGATCTGGAAGCAGACCGGAACGGCCCGCTTCTTCACACCCTCGGGCCAGTCGTTCCTGTTGTCCAAGCAACCGGTCCAGGCCTACATACTGGACCGCGCCGGAATGGACCGCAGACTGGCGGCGGAGGCCCAGAAGGTCGGCGTCGAGTACCTCATGGGCAGTCCCGCCCGGGAGATAAGCTGGCGCAACGGGGGCGTAGAGGTCATCGCCAGGAACGGAGGGCCACCTACCAGGATCGATGCGCGGGTGGTGGTGCTGGCCTGCGGGCCGAGCAATCTTCTGCCGCGGGGGCTGGGCTGGGGGGACATCGGGGACTCGGTGCTGGGGGGGCAAGCTGAGGTGGAGACGAGCGCTACCCTGAGCCAGTCGAAGGGCGATGCTGCCGACGTGGAAGTCTACATGGGGCAAGATGTCGCCCCCGGGTTCTTCGCCTGGCTGGTGCCCACGACGCCGGGCAAGGCCCTGGCCGGTCTCCTCTGCCGCCAAAACCCCGCCGGGCGCATGAAGGCGTTCCTGCAAAGACTGTACGGCGAGGGCAAGATACGCTCGACTCAGGTCCAGGTCAACTATGGCCGGGTGCCTCTGCTGCCGCGGCCGCACAGCTACGGGGAGCGGGTCATTGCTGTGGGGGACGCTGCGGGCCAGGTCAAGCCAACCACCGCCGGCGGGATCTACTACGGGCTGATCTGCGCTGAGATAGCCGCGCAGGTCCTGCACGACGCCCTGCAGCGCGACGATCTATCGGAGCGGTCCCTCTCTCGCTACGAGAAGGCATGGAAGAAGCGCCTGGGCAAGGAGATGCGGGTGGGTTACTGGGCGAGGCGCTTCTACGAGGGACTTAGCGACAGGCAGATCGAGGACATAGTCAACCACCTGCGCGGCTCCGGACTTCTGGATAAGGTCTTTCAGTCGGAGGAGTTCTCCTTCGACTGGCACTCCTTCGCCATCATGAGAGCTGTAGGTCGGCAGGTCGGCCTGCCGCACCTGCTGCGTGCCGTGGGCAGCGCCCTGCTGCCGGGGGAGAGGGCAAGCCGCTGAAGGGCCACGGGCCACGAGCGCGGAATCGCGAGAGGTCAGATCGGTCGCCCTGCGTCTTCCAACAATCCCCTGCACTCAACAGATAGTGGCATCGCGCCTTCAAGGGAGAAGTTGGTTGTTCCCAGCACGTCCTCCCCCTCTTCCAAAGGGGGACCGAGGGGGATTTCTAGCAGAGCGATCGGTCTGCTAACTACCCCGCCTTGTTGTCCCCCTTATGGAACCGCACCGCCGCTTCGTGGACCGCAGTGTACTTCTTGCCCGATTGGCCTCCAAGAACGTCGTCCACCCTGCCCAACAAGTTGTCAATTCTCCGCTCAACCCGGTTGAGGACGTTGAATCTACCCACCTCTTTGCCCAATATCGTCACTATTAGCTGGTTCAAACTTAGTTTCTCGCTCTCCGCCATCAAAGCCAGGGCACGGTGCAAAGACGGAGACATACGTAACAGGGTCTTTCCGCTGTACCTGTCCCTCTCCACCGGAACAGGCACATCTTCCCCCCTCTGTAAGCTGTCCAGGATCCAGTCCTTCTTTGCTTCCTTGAGGCTCTCGACAGCTTCCTCCACGGTTGAGCCGTGCGACTTGCAGCCGGGAAGCTGGGGGACCTCCGCTATCCAGTACCGCTCCCCCTCGTCTTCGACTTCGTGCAGCAACACCGCGTATGGCAACTGCATGTAGTATTCAATTTCCTGTCCTCCCACCACCCTATTCATCCTTCGCCTCCTCCCTGGTCTTGCCGAACGTGTCTATGGCTTCCACAACTTCCTGGACGTACCACTTCTTCACCTTGTCGCCTTCCCTCTTTATGGTATTCTTCGTACCGTCCGGCAGTCTCTGCACGTAATGACTGCCTCCGGGTTGAAGGGGCAGACCATATCGCGCCGCCAGCGTTTCCAACTCCTGGAATGAAATGTTATAAGGGCTGTTCCGGGCTTTGCTCAACAACTTGTCGGGTTTTGCCATCCGCTTGGTCTACCCCTGAAGGCGGTGCGCCTGTTCTCCCTCTTATAGTATCATATATAGTATCATTACGCACAGTACAGGTCAACTGGGTTGGGAGTTGGGGGAGACTCACTGCCTTATTGAAGGACGGCGCAGGATGGGTGAAGCTAAAGGACTTGGCTCAAAGACCGCGGCAGTAACATCTGGTGTGGTTCCTGCCAAGTTCGGGAAACGGACCTGTCAGGCACGCCCGGGCACGGAACCGGTGCGAAACGGAGAGGCCCACCGACGCCCTCCCCCTTTGGAAAACTGACCCTTACCCATAAGTCAGGTCGCTGGACACAGAGGGTTCTTAACAATGTGGGACATTGGTACAGTTACTGCTCAGAAAATAAACCCCATGGTCATTGCGAGGAGCGTAGCGACGAAGCAATCTCCGCTCTTTAATTGTAGTCGCACCTGAAAGTCATGAGATTGCATCGCTTGGCTCGCAATGACGGGGGTAGGTTTTCAATTTCGATGTGTCTGACCCTATAGATGAGGTGTCATTGAGTTATCGCAATGGTGTGTCCCCCCTACAAAACCTCTGTGTCCAGCCCGAGATGTGGGACATGCTCAGTTTGCGAAAGGGGG
>JACQTY010000229.1 GCA_016210545.1 Chloroflexota bacterium | reverse complement strand
CTCCTTGGCTGAAGCTGTCCGCGTATCAAGATGTTGCACCAACCAGGTACGAGAACCTTCTACCTTGCAAGATTCGATAGGAAGTGGATTCAGGATAAGCTCGCACATTGTAATGTTATTTATGGGACAGTACACTAGGAGGACGGGGCTGAATCCTAAAACCCGGCCGACAGGACATACTAAAAGTCTCATAATAAGATGGACCTGTCAGTATTGATTGCCTAGCCATTCAATTATGAGACGCTTATAATTGCTCCGACGAGCTCAACCCATCCGGTCAATTAGATGGTCTCCAACCCGTAACGCATTGGCCGCAATTGTCAAAGCTGGGTTGACCGCCCCACTGGAAGGGAAAAAGCTTCCGTCAACGACATAAAGGTTATCCAGGCCATGGGCCTTACAGTGAATGTCTAGCACCGTGGCGCTGGGGTCCTCGCCGAATCGGCATGTCCCCACTTGATGGGCAACACCTTGCAGAGGAATCTTCTTCCTGAAATAGAAGGAACAAGGAATGATCCGCTCGCCGCAGTCTATGGATTTCAAAACTTCGCTCCAGCGCCTGACTAAACGATCGTACGCCTCAACATTGTTGTCTTTATAGCGCAGCGTAATCCTGTCATTGACCACGCTGACCCGATTGTCGGGGTCGGGCAAGTCTTCCGAGGTGAGCCACCAATCCACGGAATGTCTAGCCATTTGGGCGAGCGCCATGCCGGGGGCGAACGCGGGTGCGTCCATGCCGAGCATGTCTTTGTTTACCTTGCCCATCAATTGCACATGACCCATTGGGTACTCAAAAACTTCGTCTCCCCAATAGAAATCATTGATCGCCAGGGTCTTCTGGAAAATGGTGGGGTTCAGCTTCTTCGCTACCGCCACAAGAGCTCCGTTCTGGTGCTTCATGAAATTTCGGCCTACCTGGCCTGAGCTGTTTGCCAGCCCGTTGGGATGTCGATGGTTTGCTGACCTGAGGAGCAATACGGCCGAATTTATGGCGCCGCAGGAGACAACCACTATGTCTGCCGAAAAGAGGTGATTCCGGCCGCGGACCTGAGTTTCCACTCCCGTAACCTCGAGCCCGGAGGGGCCAGTGTGCAGCCGCGTTACCTTCGCCTCAGTCATCAAGGTGACATTGGGAATAGCCGATGCCGGACGAACGCAGTTGACATCAGCGTCCCCCTTGGCATGGACAAGGCAAGGGAACCCATCACAGGTATCGCAGCGAATACAGGCGCTATTGGTGCGGTCCGCTTCATCGAGTTTAATAGCCAGAGGAACATAGAAAGGGTGTAGGTCCTTCTGCTGAAGGGCGTCGTGGACCTCTTGTATACGTGGCTCATGTTGTACGGCGGGAAATGGGTACTCTTCCGCCATCTCAGGTTCGGTGGGGTCAAGTCCGCGTTTGCCGTGAACATTGTACAGGCGTTCTGCCCGGGCATAGTAAGGCGCAAAGTCCCCATATTTCAGCGGCCATTCCGGAGAGATTCCCCCTTTGTGAACCACTCTTTCGAAGTCGCGTTTGCGCAACCGAAACAAGGCAGCGCCATATACCTTTGTATTACCCCCGACCCAATAACCGACGCCTGGGCGCAACTGGGTGGTATCATTGGCATACCAGATTTCATCGGTATGGTAGCGGTCCCGCTGAAACACCTGAACTGTGTCCCAGTTGGCTTTCTCACGGGGCAAGAACTTCCCTCGTTCCAGCACCAGGATTCTCTTGCCACTTTGGGCGAGCCTATGGGTCAGCGTGCCGCCACCCGCCCCTGTGCCTACTATGATTACGTCGAAGTGGTTCTCATCGGACATGTGGTCCCTCCCGATCGATTTTCAAGAGTAGTATCGCGACCTTACATGACATCCGCGGACCATGCCGAATTCCTATCGAGGGCCGATCCCGGCTATTCTAATGTCTAACCACCAAGTTTACAATTCGGAGCCCCAAAGAAGGGGAATGGGAAGATCCCACTGGCCCCCTTCGTAAGAGGGCAGGCCCGATTCATCGGGCCGGGGGGTTTAATCTGGTCTCTCACGAGCCCACTTCCCATGTCCCCAAAAAACATTGTAAGGCTATTTACGAGTCAGTACACTAGTACTTGATTGCACAAATCAGCGTAATTATTTTAGTGCAGGCCGCACAGGCTCCGACAAGTCGGAGTGCCCCCAGATATGGAGAACTCCAAAACAAACATACGCAAACTTACGCAATTTAGTACTAGATGATGGCCACAGGAGCCACCCATGCGCCCGTGGCGCCGCGTACCCTGGTATGAGTTAACACAAACATGAACTCATAAACGCCATCTCTGGCCAATTCCGATGTTGATAGGTTCTCTGCGATAAACATCCCGTGCCGCACATTCAGCATTTGCGGCACAGCGAATCGCTGTCTCGGGTTTTCGGGGGGAACGGGGCCATAGCTCCAGGTGTCACAGCCTGTCAAGGCAACCCTCTGCTCGACGAGCCATAACGCCAGTTGCACACCTGGCCCTGGCTCCCCGGATAGATAAGCCTGGTTATCCCGCATCCACGTATCGCCCCAGCCAGTGTGGAACAGCAGCACGTCCCCGCGAGTGACCCTCACCGAATGCCTCTCAAGGGCGGATTCGACATCGGCGACAGTAATGACATAGCCGGCTGACAACTGCTTCACGCCCTTAACAGCCGCAATGTCTGCCAGCACCCCCCTCGTGGCTATCTGAGGGACTTCTTCGATCCCGAGCTTATTCGTGCCATACTCCTCAACTATGTCACCCAGCTTGTGACCGTTGTAGGTGCGATCACCGATCTGGAGGTGGTTCAGGCCATCCAGATGGGTGCCAAGTTGCGACGTCCCGGATAAGTCATCTACGATCCAATTTACGTTGTTCTCGCCCCACCCGTCGGTGCCAGCATCAGGCCGGCGTCTGTTCACGTCATGCGCGCTTGTCAAAAGGCGCTGCCGAAAGCTGCGCCCCGGAAAAGCTGGGATGTTTTCATCGAGCACGTGGCTCAGGTCGTATATCTTCCCCAATTTGACCAGTTGCACCGCCTGTACGACCTTGTCAGGCGTTATCTCGTTGAGGGTTCCTCGCCGGTCTTCTACGCCGTACCGCGACGGCCACCATACCTTGCTCATACCCGCTCCTTCAACTTGGGTTGAACCAGACCGAGATATGCTGCGATCAGCGCCATAGCCCCTGCATAGATGCTGAACAACCGGAAAATAGACGACAAGCCAAGGAAGTCCCTTATGAGGCCAATGAGATTGGCGCTCACGCCGGTTCCCACCATTATGGCCGCTACCAGGACCCCGGAAACTGCGGGGGCGAGATGAGGATTCTCTGAAGACGCCAGGCTGATTGAATACGGGAAGAAGAATGACAGCCCGAGCCCCGCCGCTGCCAGCACCCCCATGCTCGGTGCGACGCCCTTGACCGACGGCAATGCAAAAAGGGCGGCGCCAACTATCAACGGGGAGAGGGCATACACCAGCCTCGCGTTCGTGCGGATGGCGGCCATGGCAAACAACACGCGGCCGATGGTGACCGCTGCCCAGAAAAGGGAAAGCGCCCGGGTCGTATCCGCCATCGATAGTCCGGCATCCTGCTCCAGGTAAATGGGACTCCAATTGCCAAAAGTGGCCTCACACACACCATAAAGGAATACGACAGCCGCATACAGCCAGACGCGCCCCGGCAAATGTTGTGGAGCGCGCGGTTTGTCAGCAGGTATCTTCTCGGAAGAGAGGAGGAGCGGCAGGCCAAGCTGGAAAATGATCATCAATGTCAGCCCTGCCCCGATCGCCATCGCCGCACCCCACCAAAAGCCCGACTCAGTGAATAACCCCAGCACCTGCGGCGCGCTTACTTGGCCTATGCCGGTCAGCACATGTAAGCCCGTCACTGCGGCATCCCTCCGGCCCGGAAACAATTCAAACGCATAAGCGTTGAGCGCAGTTATCGCAAAGCCAAAACCGACACCGACCGCCCCAGTTGCCAGCAGCAATACGGCAAACGCCGCGTTGCCTGGTCCAATGAGGAGATGACTGGCAGCAAGCAGGAGCATTGCCAGCAGGTCACACGCCAGCCCCGCCAGCAGTACCCGCTTCATGCCAAAGTGTAAACCCAACCGCGCCGCCAACGCCGATGCAACGATCGCGCCAATAATTTGCGGCATGAATAAGAGACCAAACTGGGCGCTGCTCAACCTGTGCAGTTCGGCGTCAGTGAATAGTGGCCCTGCCGCCGGGAACAGGATCAGCGATATTCCCTGCAAAAAGCCAGCCAAATAGATAGCCAGCACCGTCTTGTTGCGTTCGCTAAGAATACTACCGATTGTGTCACCAGCCCTCAAAACGATCAGCGACTCTAGGCCGGCGGGCAGTGTGAGCAGGCGACTTGCAGGCCGTAGTCGATAATGGCACACTCAACGATCACGTCGGCAGGGGGGAGGTGTGAACCTTCGAAGCCTGTCGCAGTCCGCACGTCCGTCCGCCGCACGACTTGCATCTGCACCTTTGGCAGCCCGCTGAACCTTGACAGCCGCGATGCGGCAACGACACGTTAACTGGCTCTTACCAGGATCAAGCCCACGCTCCATATAGGGCGCCGACTGCCAGGCCATACAGGAGGTGGAGCATGAGGAACCCCATCACGGTCAAGGGCGGATGGTTTTTGACAAATATCCCGGGCGCCGCCATCTGGCCGCTGCGCACCATCGGGTGTACCGCACCCACCATCGCGATGCCGATTCCCACTGCCACCCAGTGGACGAACCCGAACAGGACGCCCCAACCAATCAGGCCAGATTGCAACGCAAAAGCGCGGAAGGCGCCGGCGTAGATAAGGGCAAAGACAATGCCCATCATGGTATGCATCATAGCCCCGACAACATACGCCGCCCCCTTGCGACGGGTCAGCATGGTCCCCAGCATGTAGAGCAAGTTCATAGTCATCTGCCGGGGCATCATCGCGACGCCCATATAGAGGATGGCGGTCATCGCCGCGGTCCCAGCCAGCCCGGCCCCGATTGCAGCTCCAGCGTTGAACTCCATATGGTCCCCCTTTTGTTTCAGTTTTCCTCTTGCGCCTTGTGCTTCCCGGTGCTTGAGTGGCTGACACAGCCCATCGCTTAACCCCCGCTTTCAAATCCGGGATATAAGGTCATCCCTCCATCGACGAAAAGAGTGATGCCGTTGACATAGTCGGAATCATCCGATGCGAGCCACACAGCCGCTCTGCCGATTTCATCAGGCTCCCCGATCCTCCTGTACGGAATCAGCTTGTACAGCTCCTGTAGAGCCTCGGGTGTGCTCCAAGCGGCCATGTTGATTGGCGTCCTGATCGCCCCCGGCGCAATGCTGTTCACCCTTATCCGATAGGGCGCTACTTCTTGGGAGATGCTCTTGGTCATCATCATCACTCCACCTTTGGAGGCAGCGTAGTTGACATGTCCAGCCCACGGGATCACCTCGTGTACAGAACTCATTGAAACGATCTTGCCCGCGGCGCATGAGACTTCCTTGACAACTCCGCGACGTTTGAATTCCCTCACCGCCTCGCGAGCGCAAAGAAATTGTCCCGTCAGGTTTACGTTCAGAACGAGTTGCCAGTCTGCGAGGGTCATCTGATCGAATGGAGCATCCTTCTGCAGCCCGGCATTGTTGACCAAGATATCAATCGTCCCGAACTCCTGGAACATCCTCTGGAACATGGCCTGAACCTGGTCTTCCCTACTCACGTCCGCCTGATGAGCGAAGACACGACGGCCCAGACGTTCGATCTCAGCAACAACCTCCTCAGCGGCTTCTGGCCTGGAATTGTAGTTGACAACCACATCAGCTCCGGCCCGTCCCAGAGCAACTGCGACGGCCTTGCCAATGCCAGAGTTGGCCCCGGTGACAAGGGCTTTCTGCCCAGTCAGGACCTCTCTGATTTCGCAGGTTGGCATCACGGCCTCAGGCAATTCGCCATCTGTCTTTGCACCACTCGGTGGCATACCGGAGCCCCCTCTCATCGCCTGCTTGATGAATCACGTCGTGGCCCGCCTCAGTCGGGCTGGGCATCTAAGGTCTCACCGGCAACCCGCGGATGAAGTATCTGGCCGGCGCCAAGAACACACTCACTCGAGAACGGCCCGTTCCAGCCTTCTAATTCTCATGCCGTATTTATACAGCAAATAACTTAGCCCGACAAGACCTGTCGCCGTACCTCTTGGGGAGCCGCTTTCATCCCATTGTGGTCGGGGTAGGCTTACTGGATGTGGAGCAGCTTTTTCATCTCGGCCTCGTCATAGCCGACAACGATCTTGCCATCGATATCAATGACCGGCACTCCGAGTTGCCCCGACTTCTGTACCATCTCCTTTCGGGCCGCAGCGTCGCTGGCCACGTCCAAATTGGTGTAGGCTATCCGGTTAGTATCCAGCAATTGCTTGGCTTTCTTGCACCAGGGGCAGCTGAGAGTTGAGTAAACTGTTACCTGAGCCATGTGCTCACCTCCTTCTAATCAAACCAATAATACCAACCATGGAGTCAAAGGTATGTAGTCCAGGCTACAATGGACCCCGCAGGCCCGAAACCCCGCCGAACCGGTACGGCCATGGTCGGCGCCACTCTCTCATACCCGCTTGCGCTGGCCGCCGCGAAGCATGAAAATGCCATTCCGGCCACCGAGCCGGAATCCAGGGGCTGGGGGCTGGCCTTGATTCTCCCCATGAATCGGGACTTTCGCGGGAATGGGGAAATGGCTATCTCCCGGGAATACCCGGCACAAGGGCCAGATGCCCCAGACACCTGGGAAACTCCAATGGGAAATGTTATATTGGCAAAAGCTGGGGGAGAATTCAATGGACCTGTGGCTGTTCCAACTGATAAACCAGTTCGCTAACCGGTACTGGTGGCTGGACACAGCAGGCGTGTTCCTGGCCGATTACCTGGGTTACGTTCTGGTCCTCGTGCTCTTCCTGTTTCTGATAAAAGACTCCAGGAAATACTGGCCGATGGTGTTCCAGGTCGCGGGAGCAGCCGTCTTGAGTCGTCTCGTAATAGCCAACGTTATTCGCCTCCTCTGGCGCCAACCAAGACCTTTTGTAGAGCACGATGTCAACCTGCTCCTGTCTCCTTCATCGAGCAGTTCTTTTCCTTCGGGCCATGCCTCCCTCTACTTCGCTCTGGCTGCCGTGGTCTACCTTCATCACAGAAGAGCTGGCATCGCGTTCCTTGCGGCCAGCTTTGTGATGGGCCTTGCCAGGGTATTCTCTGGAGTCCACTGGCCTTCGGACATCGCATCGGGCGCGCTGGTGGGCATCCTGTCAGGATGGGCCAGCGTCACGGCTTACAGAAAACTATTTTCAGGCCGAGGAAGAGGACCGCACAATACGCGGCAGACGACAATGTAAGCGGCGGAGGCAATCTCCCCCGGCAGCCCCAAATTGTTGGGGGTATATGCCCGTGCTATAATCAGTGGGAGAAAATTCCGGGCGCCCATAAGAGGGAAGTGAGACATGGCCTTCAACGCTATCAAATTCGAGAGCCACAACCATATCACCGTCCTCACCATGAACCGTCCCGAGAAACTGAATGCCATGAATGAAGAAATGTGGACGGAGATGGTCGCCGCTTTTGACGCCCTGGACAGGGACGAGCAGGCACGCGTACTTGTCATCACCGGGGCCGGTCGCGCCTTTTGCGCCGGGGGTGACGTTTCCCCCGCGGCACGAGGCGGCGAGAAGGTGCTGGACATGGACCATTCGGAGACAATAAGGCGGTACGAGCGGGCGCACGCGTTGGAGGTGACCCGCCACCTGCGCCGCCTGGAAATACCGGTCATCGCCATGGTGAACGGCACCGCGGCCGGCGGCGGCATGGACCTGGCCCTGGCCTGCGACATACGCCTGGCCTCTGAGAAAGCCAGGTTCATCGTCGCCTTTACCCAGTTGGGCATCACCCCGGCGATGGGAGGGACATGGTTCCTGCCCCGTATCCTCGGCTACCCGAAAGCCGCCGAGATCGTCTTCACCGGCGACCCCATTGACGCGGCGACTGCCGAAAAACTGGGACTCATAAACAGGCTGGTGCCATCAGCCGATCTGGAGAAGGAGACCATGGCCCTGGCCGAGAAAATAGCCGGCAACCCTCCGATAGCTTTGCGTCTTGCCAAGTTGCAGATGTACAAGGCCCTGACCGGCGATCTGGACGATAACCTGGACATTTCGGCGCCGCTCCAGACCATAGCTCTGCTCACCGAAGACTACAGAGAAGGCATAGCGGCGCTCAGAGAAAAGAGAAGGGCGACGTTTAGAGGGAGGTAGATCAATGCAAAAAAAAAGGGATGCAGAGATACTGGAAGCGCTGATTAAAAGTGATAAACTCAAAGTAATCAAGCCCAACGAATGCGGCCTGCTTTATGACGAAAAACGAGACAGGGTAATAACAATCTGCAATAAGGATGGAAAGCTGGAAATCAAAGAGAAGAGATTGCGCCCTAGGGTAAAGGCAGGTTGATGACCCCAATGCCCGTGAGCGATATTGTGGCTTCAACAAACCCGACTATCTATATTCGCAAGCGGCGGAGTATCTATTGGTACAACGGCCGCACACGGAAAGGCAGCGAGATTGGCCTCGCGACTTGGGCAAGGAAGGCAGGCAGCCTGAAGCCGCTGGTAGTTAGGATTCTGTCAAGACTTTTGCCCAGGTTATCCGATTTGGCTATCTCATTTCGCCTTCACGGTCTGGAAATTGAACAAGATGTGGAAATCCCAACTTGGAAGTACGCGGTTGTGGAGGTTGGCTTAGACTGGCGTGGCGCCCCGGAGACTTTCGATAGAGTGGATGATTACTTGACCGATTATATCTATTCGTTCTTGTCGCCAGATGAAGCGACGCAGGTCTTGGTGGTGTTTGAGCGTGTTCAACCCTGAGCAGTTCTTGAGAGTTGCACGGAGCTTGGTGTCATCCGATGAGGCCGAAGCCCGCACGGCCATAAGCCGGGCCTACTACGCTGCCTTTCTTGTGGCCAGGAATAGGCTCGAGATTCAAGAAGGCGGCTCGGAGGTACACCAGCTCGTTGTTCGAGAACTCTACAGCAAGAAGGCGGCAGGAGCGGCCAAAAGGCTGCAACTGTTGCGAAGGCACAGAAATGTGGCCGACTACAATACGGCGAGATTGGTATCTGCTGCCCATGCACGTATGTCGGTGCAATTGTCGGAAGATATACTGGCCGAGATAGCTCAAGCTTCAATCGAGAACAGTAAAGGAGACACTTAGCTTGGACGAACTCAAGGTCTTCACCGGAAACGCGCATCCTGAACTGGCCAAAGGTATCTGTGGATATCTGGGCATACCCGTGGGAAAGGCCGAGGTGTTCGAATTTTCAAACGGGAACATCTTCGTGCGTATCCTGGAGAATGTGCGCTCCCGGGATGTGTTTGCGGTCCAGCCCATATGTTCCCCCGTCAACAAGAGTCTCATGGAACTCCTCATTATGATAGACGCTTTCAAGCGGGCCTCGGCCGAGCGCATCACCGCTGTAATACCGTATTACGGTTACGGGCGCACAGACAAGAAGGACCAGCCCCGCGTGCCCATCACCGCGCGGCTTGTCGCCGACCTGCTCACCGTGGCGGGGGCCAACCGCGTACTCACCGTTGACCTCCACGCCGGTCAAATCCAGGGATTCTTCAACATACCGGTGGATGAGCTAACAGCCCTGTACACGATCAGCCGTCATTTTCAGGACAAGCGGCTGGGCGAACTGGTGGTAGTAGCTACGGATATTGGCATATCCAAGCGCGCCCGTGACATGGCCGAGCGCATGAAATCCCCCCTGGCCATCATCGAGAAGCGGAGGGTCGACAATAAGGACCACACCGAGACGTTGAATATTATCGGGGACGTCAGGGAAAAGCACGCCCTGCTGTTCGATGACGAGATCGACACAGCAGGCTCGCTGGTACAGGCAGTGACGGCGCTGCTGGGAGCCGGGGCCGTCGATGTCTATTCATGCTGCACCCACCCGATATTCTCCGGCCAGGCGATCCAGAGAATAGCCTCCAGCCCGGTGAAAGAGGTTGTAGTCACCGATACTGTCCCCCTGACCCCGGAGAAGAAACTGGATAAGATAACGGTGCTGCCCATGGCCTCTCTGCTGGGCGAGGCCATACACAGAATACATACCGGGCTTTCGGTTGGGGCCATGTTTGAATAGGAACTTCACGACCTCCCCCTCTAACCCCCGTGAACGGAGAGGGGGCAGGGGATTTAGTTGAATGGCGAGGTAGATAAATGGGTCGTCCCTGGTGGTACGATAGCTATCATGAAAAACAACAGGCCCCGAGAAGGAGGCGCTTTCGCCTCCCCCGGGGTAAGGTACTGACGTGGGTGGTCCTATTACTCGTCGTCGCCTTGATCACGTGGATCAGGGTAAGAGTCTGAAGAGAGGTGACTTGCCGCCATGTTCAAATGGCTAGGTGCTCTGGTAGATTCTAACGAAAAGCAAATAAGGAAGCTCCAGTCCGTAGTGGACCAGATTAACGCCGTGGAACCGGAATTCCAGAAACTTGCCGATGCTGAGTTGCGGGCCAAGACAGACCAGTTCAAGGCCCGGCTCAAAGAGGGCGAAGCACTGGACGACATCCTGCCCGAGGCTTTCGCCGCGGTCCGCGAGGCGGCCCGTCGCACCATTGGCCAGAGGCATTTCGACGTCCAGCTTATGGGCGGCATGGTGCTTCATCAGGGCAAGATCGCCGAGATGAAGACGGGTGAAGGTAAGACCCTGGTGGCTACGCTCCCGCTCTATCTCAACTCACTCACCGGTGAGGGCTGCCACCTCGTAACCTTGAACGACTACCTGGCCAAGCGGGACCCCCACTGGATGGGGCCTATCTACCGCATGCTGGGTGTCTCCGTGGCCAGCATCCAGCACGAGTCGTCCTACCTGTATGACCCCGCCTATGCCGCAGATGACCCCAAGTGGAATAAGATGCGGCCCATCACCCGCCGCCAGGCCTACGAAGCCGATATCACCTATGGCACCAATCACGAATTCGGCTTCGACTACCTTAGGGACAACATGGTCATCGACCTGTCCCAGGCAGTGGAGCGCCCCCTCTCCTATGCTATTGTCGATGAGGTTGACAACATCCTCATCGATGAGGCCCGCACCCCACTTATCATCAGCGGCGAGGCTCAGGAGGCCACCAACAAGTACCAGATATTTGCCCGGCTGGTCACCAGGCTGAAAAAGGACCAGGACTATCAGGTTGATGAAAAGGACCGGGCGGTTACGCTGACCCAGGAAGGCATGAGCCGGATGGAAGAGATGATCAAGGAGCAGGGACTGCTCAAAGCCCCCAACCTCTACGACCCGGCCAACTATGGCCTCGCCAGCTATATGGACAACGCCCTCAAGGCGCACGCCTTGTTCCGGCGGGACAAAGACTACGTCGTCAAAGACGGCCAGGTAATCATTGTAGACGAGTTCACCGGCCGCATGCTCTTCGGACGGAGGTACTCGGAAGGCCTGCACCAGGCTATCGAGGCCAAGGAGGGAGTCAAGGTGCAGCGCGAGAGCCTCACCCTGGCCACCGTCACCCTGCAGAACTACTTCCGCATGTACAAGAAGCTCGCCGGCATGACAGGCACGGCAGCAACGGAGGCCGAGGAGTTCCACAAGATCTACAAGCTGGACGTGGTAGCCATACCCACCAACAAGCCCATGATACGCTCCGACCATCCGGACCAGATATACAAGAGCGAGGATGGCAAGTTCAAGGCAGTCGCCAAAGAGATAGAGGCGCTGCACAAAGAAGGCCGTCCCGTTCTGGTGGGCACGGTGTCCATCGAGAAGAACGAGAAGCTCAGCGACATGCTCAAACGGAAAGGCGTCCCGCACCAGATATTGAACGCCAAATACCATGAGAAGGAAGCCGCCATTATCGCTCAGGCGGGGCGGTCGGGGGCGGTAACCGTCGCCACCAACATGGCTGGCCGCGGCGTGGACATCCTGCTGGGAGGTAACCCCGAACGGATGGCCCTGGACGACGCTACCAAACGAGGCATATCTCTGGACGGAAGCGCCGACTTCCAGAAGCTCTTCGAAGAGATGAAGCAACGGTGCGCCGAGGAACACAAGAAGGTCGTCGAAACGGGTGGCCTGCATATCATCGGCACGGAGCGCCACGAGGCGCGACGCATCGATAACCAGCTCCGGGGTCGCGCCGGCCGTCAGGGAGACCCGGGGTCTTCCCGCTTCTTCATCTCCCTGGAGGACGACATTGTCAAGCGCTTTGGCGGGGAACGGATCAAGTCGGTAATGGAGTGGGCGGGGATGGACGAGGAAACCCCCATCGAGAACGCCATCGTCAGCAAGGCGATTGAGAACGCCCAGATACGCACCGAGGGCTATAACTTCGACATCCGCAAACACCTGGTCGACTTTGACGACGTTGTGAACAAGCACCGCGAGGTCATCTACGCCGAACGCAAGAAGATCCTATCCGGAGCGGACCTGAAGGCCAACATTTTCACCCAGATACGGGAGGAGATTGGCAAGCAGGCGGCGGCCTACTTCCCGGACGAGCCTGGCGCGGCGCCAGACGCGGAAGCCCTGCGCCAGGAGATGATGTCCATCATGCCCATGCCCTCCGACTTCCAGATGCCTCAGGGCAAGAAAGAGGCCGACGGGAAGCTGGTGGAGCTGGCAGAGTCCATCTACGAGCAGCGGGAGAAGGAGTTGGGGCCGGAGAACATGCGCATCCTGGAGCGGCTGGTTATGCTCCGCACCATAGACAACCTGTGGGTGGAGCACCTGACAGCCATGGAGCAACTGCGTCAGGGTATCGGTCTTCAGGCTTACGCGCAGGTAGACCCACTCGTAGCCTACAAGCGTGAGGGCCACGCCCAGTTCCAGGCCCTGACTGCGATGATCCAGCACGACGTAGTGCACACAATATACAAGGTTGGCATCGCCAGGCAGGGGGCGCCGGCGCCGGTCCCGGCGAGAGTGCGGACCTCCCAGGGGCAACGAGAGGTGGTGGTAGCGGGAAAGGGGAAAGTCGGCCGCAACGACCCCTGTCCCTGCGGCTCGGGACTGAAATACAAGAAGTGCCACGGCAAAGAGGGGTAAGAGAGAAGCAGGAAGCCAGGAGCAGGATTGAGCAATTTGGATATTCCGGAATTTGAGCGGTGGTACAAGCAGGCAGAAAACGCGCTGGAGTCGGCTCAGGGCGACAACGAGCACGCTTACTACAACTGGGCCTGCTTCAAGGCCCAACAAGCCGCCGAATACGCGTTGAAAGGACTGTACCGGGCTCTGGGAAAGGTTGTAGTCGGCCAACCATGTTACAAGCTGGTTACGGGACTCAGAACGCTGGAGGTATCCGTACCGCGCGGCATAGCCGGGAAGTGCCGCTTCCTGGACAGGCACTACATCCCTACCAGGTACCCCGACGCCTTTGCCGAGGCCAGCCCCTTTGAATTCTATGACAAGGCTGCGGCTCAGCAGGCAATTACTGGCGCTCGCGAGGTTTTAGACTTCGTGAACGGCGAGGTGAAGCGTTTTGGAAAAAGCCCTTAAGGCTCGCGCCGGGGAAAGGCAACGGGCCATTCGCCTGGCCAAACGCTACGCCCGTCTCTTGGCAAGAAGGCTCGGGCCTCTGATGGCGTTTGTAATTGGTTCCTACGCACGCGGCGATTTCAACGATGCGAGCGACATAGACGTGATCATTGTTAGCGATGCTTTGCCGACGCGCCCACTGGAGCGCATGGAGGTATTGTATTCCTGCGTTCTCCCCGGCATTGAGCCGAGAGGTTATACGAACGCTGAATTTAAGGT
>JACQTY010000020.1 GCA_016210545.1 Chloroflexota bacterium | reverse complement strand
GGATTAAGAGCGCTGCTCCCCCACCTAATGGATGGTGGGAGTGGGCATCATGGCCCAGGCTGCGTATGTATTCCGCCAGCCGAATTGTAGTTTCTCCCAACTCATAGTACACTCTGGCAACCTCTATGTTGGACTCAGCGGATGGGGTGGTCGCCATTCTCTCATAGTCCATTTCCATGCCCAAAGAGATGGCATACTTGTGGGCAACGAACCGCCCCTTATATACAAAAGCCTGGTCTACTTCAGCGACCCCGACCAAGTCGGCGCCGAATTCGCGAGCCGATTCCTTCACCGTCTTGGTCAAAATAGCCGGGTCAGTAGTTTTACTTTTTTCGCGACTTACCACGCCGCGCCATCGTCCACCATGCTTTTCCGCAATCAACGCGAAATAGCGGCTTGCTTCGGGATGACGATGTGCCCTTATCCTCCCCTCGTCCATTCCCTCAAAAAAATCCGCCCTTTCCGCTTGCTCTACCACAGTATGCTCTCCCCTAATCCTGCTTTTTGGATTTTTTCAACTAAAGGCTATTTCCTCGGCCCCACACGGTAGCTGGTATAGCCAAGCCAATTCACCTTGTAGTAAGGGTGTTTCCCATAGATCACGTCGTCGGCCCAGAGCAACAGCTTTCGGGCAACAGCGGAGCGGGCGGCCGCCCTGGCGGATAGGTGGTGGTACCACACATCGGCCTTGCTCCACGGGCAGTCCTTGATGCATGTGTCGCAACTCGACCACTTGTCTGGGTTGGCCGTCCAGAAGCGAATGCAGGCCATCTGGTCTATCTTCCACTTCTCCACGCCCTTGTACACTGCCTTATCTCCCTGCTGAATGGCGCGGCCGGGGCAGTTCGTGGCGCATTTTTTGCACATCTCGCAGAAAGCCTGCACCCCCAGGTCGACCGGACTATCGGTGGCCAAAGGCAGGTCAGTGGTCACCGTGGCCAGGCGCAGTCGAGGTCCGAAACGAGCGTTCACCAGGATGCCATTTCTGCCTAGCTCCCCCAGACCACCCCGCACTGCGATTGGCACGTGGCAGACCATCTCGTTAGATGAGTGGTGAGCGCGGGCGGGGTAGCCCAGTTCCCGGATATACGCCGCCAGGTCGCAGGCGGCCCGGGCGATAGCCGCATACGTGCGGCCCACCTCAGCATTGTCTATGTAGCTAGGGGTAGACCTTATCTTCTGCAGGTCCATTTCTACGCCTATGGAGATGGCGTACGAATGGTTCAGCTCGATGGGTATTCGTTCCGTATCCGGGCCCCGGTAGGGGTCCGCAAACCGATAGGGGTAGACGAAGGCCTGGTCTAGCTTCGAAATGCCTACCAGGTCGGCGCCCAAGAAGCGGGCAACCTCTTTTGTCTCAGCAGCCATGGCCGCCTGGTCACTTACTGGCATCTTTTCCGGGTTCAACGGGCCGTCAGCCACTTTAGCCATATAGCTGCGCCAGGCATTCTCCGGCCTCGGCCCGGCGAAGAGGGAGCGGCGAAAAGGGGACCTCGCCGTGGACGCGGCGTAATTCCGCTTGAGGACATCCCCCAACTCCCCCCATTGCATCCGGGCGTTGATGGCTCTTTCCACCGGGTCGGGCTTTTCTACTGCCTGCTGAGTTGAAGCGGCTTCCGCAAGATGATGGCCATCTAATACTCTCGCCATGGCGTCCTCCTTGAGCCTGATAAAGAATCCTTTGCTATCGGGTTGTCCCTTTGAGAGCGGAGTTCCAGGTATGCTCGCGGAAATACCTGGCTACTTCCGCATCGTAATCGAGGGTGGAGACAACAACATTGCGGGGGGTGAGTTTCATCGTGGGTAAGCTATAATCGGGCATCCCCTTACGCATTGACCCCATCCCTTTGGCTTCAGAGTATGCCTTTTGGCCTTCTTCTGAGAGGAGCCAGTTCAGGAAAACCCTGGCGGCGTTAGGGTGGGGAGAGTCCTTTACCAGGCTCGCCACCAATACGGTGGCTACGATCCCTTCCCTCATGTCCAGCGCTTTCATCGGCGCCCCCGCCCTGACAAACTCAATAGCGTCAAACGGGCTGCCCACCAGATTCAAAGCGACCTCGCCTCGCGCCAGCTTTTCCAACCCATCCCGGGAACTCACCACCATCCTCAGGTCCTGTCTACCAAGACGTTCAGCATAGTCGGCCGGCAACGCCCCGCTCAGAATCACGGGCAGCATGACGCTGTAGGGCCCAGTGCTTATCGAAGGATCGTTGATAGCCATCTTGCCCTTCCACCTGGGGTCCAGCAGGTCCGCCCACGACTTAGGCTCCTCCGATGGCTGGACCAGCTTCGTGTTCAGGTAAGGGCTAAGAAAATAAGGGGCGTAGGCCACAAGGTGGGCATCAGGGTCAGCGGCGAGGGGACTCACTGCCCAGATGTCCCTTTTCCTCAACTCGGGCAACTCCTTGGCGCTGGCCAGGGCGCCCTGAAGCTTCGCATTGCCGTTGTGAGAAGTGGAGTCCTCCATCACGTCGGCCACCACCTGCCCTATGCGCTGCTCCGTTCTGATCCTGGTGACGAACTCCGAGCCTCTGCCCGTTATTATCTCTACCTTGATCCCGCTCGTCCTCTCAAAGGCGCTCTTGATAGTGTGCCCCAGGTCCCCTACAAAGGTGTAGGAGTAGAGGGTCATAGCGCCTTCTTTTCTGGCTGCGGCCACCACCCTGCTCCAGGCAGCCTCCTCAGGGCTGAGGGATGAAGCCGATGAAGGCGCCGGCGCCGAGGGCGGCGTGACCGCGAGAGCGGGCGCCGGCGTGACCGCGGGGGAGGACGGGGTAGCGCAAGAGACGGCGAACACCAGAAGAATGGCGACGATGGCTAGCGGTTTCACACCAAACATTTGCATAACGGTCCCTCCTCCAGGGCGAGGCCCTTTCCCTGTCACTCTTCAACTACACTTAGCGACTATATCGTCGGCGCCCCGTCACAGTTACGAGATGCCTGTTCTCAGGGCCTTGCCGCACAGTTAGTCCACGACCCCACCCCGAAGAGGAACCTATTGCCTGAAAATAGCCTCCGCTTGTCATTGGAAGCGAAACGAAGCAACCCGCGCCGCCTCACTGGTCACGGTTTGCTTCGTCGCTCGCTTTCGGCGATACTCCTCGCAATAACCGGTCAGGCGGGTGGCAGGACGGATGCAGGCGACCTTGCTCTGCCTCTATAAGAGGTACGCTCTGCTGGGACACGACTCGGGACACTTGCCAGCCGTACACTCAGTGCATTTCTTGACGTTAGTTAGAGCCTCGTTCACTTCTCGCCTGAGATCGTCGAGCAGGGCCATCTGTTCACTGGCCCGGGAGTCCTCCATCTGGAGCACATCCAGGGTGTGGGCTATCCTCTCCTGCCTCGTCGCCGGCGGCTGCTCCAGCCCCAGAGCCACCTTTACCTCGTCCAGGCTGAGGTGAAGCATCCGAAGACGGCGGATGAAACGCAGACGGGTCACGTCCCTCCCGATGTAGAGACGCATCCCACCGGAGGTCCGCCCCGAGGGAATGAGCAGCCCCAGTTCCTCGTAATAACGAACGGTACGAAGGCTCACGCCGGCTTTGCGGGCGACGTCGCCAATCTGAAGAGAAACGACTTCAGCCAATGGGTCCCATCCCTGTACACCGATTCGATTGACGGAATCTTAGCATACCATTACGTGGCTGTCAAGGAGTGCCGCAACGTAATGGGCGCGCCGCATCTTCTTCTGTGCTTATTCCCTTAGCGGTGTCCGCGGCGCTAAGCTCTTCTTCCACGATCTGTTCCAACACTTCATAGGGCTGGGCGCCTACCACCATCTTATCGCCAATGACGAAGGTGGGTACGCCATCGACGCCGTACTCGCGGGCCTCCCGAACGTACTTGTCCAGCCTGGCAGTCGCCTCGTGATTCTTCAAGTAAGCCGCTAGCTCTTTCGTGTCCAGGCCGATGCCAGCGGTAATGGAGAAAATGACCTCAGGATCCCCGATATCCTTGCCCTCCTGCCAGTACGCCTTGAACACTGCTCCATGGTATTCCTTGAACCGCCCCTGCTCTCTGGCGAACTCGCCGACGAGTAGCGCCAGCCTGGAATTGGAAATCCTCGCCGGCATCTTGATCTGCAGCCCCGCGTCCCTTGCCAACTCGTCGATATGCTTCCGCATGATGGCCGCGACGTTCTCGTCGAACCCTAGCGACTCCATGTCGGCCCCGGATGCGGGAGTCTCGGGATGAATCTCAAAACCCTTCCATTCCACCTCTACCGCATGTTCCTTCTCAAGCCGGTCAACACGGCTCTTGCCGATGAAGCAAAACGGGCAGATGTAATCCGAGTAAACGCTTACCTTGACTACCATGGGGCCGTTCTCCTCTCATGCTGCCAGCAATGCCCGCTATCTATGCTGGGTCACCATCTCCGGGGTCACATCGCAGGGGACCTGCAGGCTGTTGGCTATGTTGTTGAAGCTCTGGTAGAGTTCAACAACCTCCTTCATCTCTTTGATTTCCATCTCGCTGGCCCCGACCATTAGCGCCATGGCCTCGTGCGCCAGGCTGCAATACTGGCAGTTGTTGGTAAGCGACACGGCCACAGCAATCAACTCCTTGGTCTTACGGTCGAGCTCCCGCTGCCGCCCCACGATGCTCTTCCACCGCATCCAATTCATTTCCGCCCAGTCCGGGTCCATCGCCGCCTGCGCCCGGAAAAAGTTCGGCACCATCCCGAAACTCTGTTGTATCTCTTCGAACATCTGTTTCGCCTTCCCCGTCGCCTCGCTGTCTGACATCAGTTTCACCAATTGATCGCTCCTTTCAAGCTATCTGTTACATAATAGGCCAATACGCGGGACGCCTAACGGCGTCGGCTACGCGCGGCGCACGATATTGAGCAGGTCGTCCACGCTTGGCCTCCCCAGGGGACCGCTCTGAAGGCTGGCGTAGGCAATGGACCGGCTGGGACGTATGACAAAGACCGCCGGCTCGGCGCAGCGTCTCTCTTCGTTGTAGTACAGGTCGTAGGCGTCGGCTGTCTCTCGCTTCAGCCCGACCAGCAATGGGAAACCCAGATTGTGCTTTCCTGCCAGCTTCAGGCTATTCTCGGCGGTATCCGTGCTCACGGCCACTATCTGGGCATTCTCTTTTTCAAACTCGGCCGCCTTTTCCTGAAGAGCATGAAGCTGGATATTGCAAATGGGACACCATTCGCCGCGAAAGAAGAGCAACAGCGTCTTCCTGCCATCCAGGTGGTCGTGAAGCCGGAAATGCTTGCCCTTCAGATCCGGCAACGAGAAGTCGGGGGGCGTGTCCCCCGGCCTGAGCTTAGGCACGTTTCACTGCCTGCGCCAACTGTCTGCCAAGCCTGTGGCAGTCGTTCTTGCCAGTGGCGAGGTCCTTGACGGAGGCGGCCACCCAGTCGCCCTGCGGGGTGAACTTGAAATGGCTGGCCAGGCTCTTCAGGGCCTCCAGCGTTGGGGTGGCATCATTCATATAGCAGACTATCACGCCGAGGGATTTTCCCTCACCTATCTGCGCCCTATCCTTCCACAGGCGCTCAAACAGCTTCATACTCTCGCCCGCCAGCATCTTGAACGGCTGCGGAGTGGCCACCAGGATGGCATCCGCAGCGGCTACGTCCTGCGCCAGGGTGCCGGCTGCATCCTTGAGTACCACGTCCACCCCCGCACTCGTCACCCCCTCCGCTGCGGCCTCCGCAAACGACTTCGTCTTGCCGCTAAAGGTGTGGTAGGTAATCAGCACTTTGGACATTAACCCTCTCCTTCTTCCAAATTAGCTTTATTCGCATTTGTGGTGGCGTTCGGCAGCCCGGGCTACAGTCTCTCAGCCACGCTCGCTGCGCCCCGGCCATACTCTTTTTGAGGAAAGACTCTCGGGCCGGGCGTCCCTGCAAGTCAGCCCGGTAAACCGTCAACAAGCCAGCGTGTGAAGAATGCTAGCATAACGCAACGTTACTGTCAAGACATGACGGTACGTAATCATGTCCTGAACTCAATATGCCCGCCCGTCCGGACCGGGGCTCATGCCATGACAAATTCCTTGAAAGGACGCCGCTTCCAACTTACCCTATTCTATCCCGGGGGCGCGATATCCTCTGTAACCAGGATTACAGACGGCAGGAAATTTGTGGGATAATATGACTTGAAACACCTGACGGGGTTTGGGCCGGATGATAAAGGGGGACCAGTGGATGTCCTGGAAATCTATGTCGCGAGGCATTGTTTCGGCTCCGATGAGGCGTCCCGATTGGCGGCCGCGATGCAAAGCCTATCGGGACTTCAGGTAAAGGTGAGGATCCTGGACCAGTTAACGGAGAATGACATGCCCGAGGTGGTGGCCACGCCATCCTATTTTCTCAACGGCTGTTTGCTCTTCCTGGGAAACCCGCGGTTGGAGGAGCTGGTGGAAAAGGTAGCTTCACTTAGCCGGCATAAGGCAGATAGCCATGAATAAGCGTAGCTCTTCCCGTCCCGGTCTTACATCCTGTGACGAGCCTTTGGTCAAACTTAATCTGCTTTCTATGGTGGAAATATTTCGTGACCTGAACAAGGAGGAACTTCAGGAAATACACGACATCGTCAATATGGTTACGGTTAGGAAAGGGCGCATATTCTATCGTCCGGAAGAGGAAGCCGAAGTCCTGTTCTTGCTCAAACGGGGGAAAGTTCTGGTATACACCATTACCGACGAGGGGAAACGACTGATAATAGAAACCATAGGCCCGGGAATGTCCTTCGGCGAGATGCCTTTGACCGCGCAGAGCATGCATCGGGCCTTTGCGGAGGCCGCAGAGGATTCCCAGGTCTGCGTACTGAGCAGAGGGGACCTCGAGCGACTCCTCATTCGAAAGCCCCAAGTGGCGATCAGAATAGTCCAGAGTCTCAGTCAGAGGTTAGAGGACACCCAAGCCAAGCTACAAGAGACGACCTTCAGAAACGCCACGGCCAGGCTGTGCCGATCTCTCCTCAGGGTGGCTCGAGACACCTCCGAGTTGCCCGGACTGACCCATCAGGAATTGGCCGACTCTACCGGCCTGTCTCGTGAGACGGTTACCAACATACTCAGCCACCTGCGGGCGCATGGACTGGTGAAATTGGGCAAGAGGAAAATAGCCATCCTGGATAGGGCCGGATTGCAGGAACTGGCAGACACATGATGTCGCTCAGGTACATATGAAACTCAGGACTGCAACGGCCGTAATTCTCACTTGAAAGGTGGACCAATTACTGTGACAGAGGTAGGCGGTAAACAATGAGTAAGAGGGTCTTTGCGACATTATTCACGCTGCTGCTGGTCCTATCCATTACCTTGTTGTCATGCACGACCAGCAACAAAGCCAGCATTCGCCCCCTGAGTAACATTCCCCAGGGCTTTGAAGGTCCTCGCATCCAGGATATTGGGACGCACTCGGCCAAGATCGCCTTCAAGGGGAATTCACCGGTTGTCTGCAATATCGCCTACGGAATTGATAAGAACTATGGTAGATTGACTCTGATGGCGATGAGCGGTGCGACCACGGACCATGAGATGGAACTTGTTGGGCTTGAGCCCAATACAACATATCACTTCAGGATTACGGTTACAGACCTCGCTTCGAATGTGTACCAGTCGGACGACATGACTTTTGCCACGATTCTAGGGGATAAAAAGGCGAGACCAGCCGGACGTAACGTAGCCGCCATATCAGAAGGGGCAAGAGTAGTAGGTGTCAGCAGCAACTGGGGAGGTGGCAACCTGGACAGCTCTTTTGGAGGGAACAAAGCTATTGACAGCGGCCCGAGTACCGCATGGTCCTCTAATGGCGATGGGGACAAAGCATGGATTGAAATTGAGCTAGGCCAAAGCTTTGACCTGAATGCTATTGGCCTTTGGACTCGCACTATGGGTAATAGTGCTCAGATATCCACTTTTAGCGTAGTTGCAGATGGCAGCCAGCGGTTGGGTCCTTTTCACGTCCCAGATGCTTCGACGATCTACTACTTTGACGCAAAACTACGGGCTAGACGTCTCAGATTTGAAGTGGAGAGCAGCTCTGGCGGTAATACGGGCGCCGTAGAGATTGAGGCATACTCCTTGCAACGCCAATAGGAATTGTGTTTTGGCGACCGAGCCATTGTTCTCGTCAAGAGGCACAATCAGCCAACATGTTCGAGCAGGAAACATCGAGATGGGTGGCGATCATCCCGGTGAACCAGAGGACGAAGCGTGACCGTTGCGCCGCATCCCGGCAAATCATTCTTTAGCCGACGCCAAAGAGGACGCTTTCGAACATATCGTAAGGCTAATACTCTTCAGCAATACCCGACGATCAGGACTTCGGTTGGGCGACCGCAGAAACAGATGGCAGCGGCAAATCTGAAACCCGGCAGTGTAGGCCGTTGAGCAGTGTTTGACAGGCGTCGCCCACTTTGCTATGTTCAACTTAGGTCGTTCTAAGCGTTGGTGCCCCACGAAGGAAGAAACTCCTTAAGGAGGCAACAATGCCCACAAAGACAATCAGAGCGTTGTTTTCCCGCGGGGTGATTAAACCCCTGGAGAGAGTCAACATTCCTGAGGGAAGTGAGATCACTGTGACCATTCATGACGAAGCTGTAGCTGGAAAGAAACCCTTTGCCGAGGCCCTGAAGACGACAGCCGGCGGCTGGAAGGACCTGATCGATGCCGAGGAGTTAAAGGGGGATATCTACAACGACCGTCTTGTCCGCTCCCGACCAGAAGTTAGGTTGTGAAGTATCTGGTCGATACCGACTGGGTGATTGACCATCTGAACAAGCCGAGGATATCTACCAGCGGGAGTTGGAAAGGGTATCCCCAGGGTTCACCCTGCCGGTGAACAAAACGCCCTCTTGTGCAGGGTCTGGCTGATAGCCGCTCTGAGGCGGAACCCTCGTCTTGGTGGCCGCATGGTAGGCGGCCACCTGGCCAACGTAGCGGGAGACCCTCGATACGGCCAGAAGTTACCTTCGTAGAGGTTATGAGACTATTGGGGTGCGTTCTTAACCGCCCGTATTCGAGTGCGTCGCCTTACCCACAGGAACAGCCCCATTCCTGCCAATGGCATCGCGCTGGCTACAAGATACATTTGCGAGTAACCCCACACGTCTGAAACCACTCCCCACAATAAGGCGCCGCTGCCCACCCCTGCGTCCATCGCCAACAGGTATGTCCCCATTGCTACCCCACGCGCCGCAGGCTTCACCCTGTCGATGACCAGGGCCATGAGAGAGGGCTGGATGGCTGCGAAGGCCACAGCGTACAGGACCGCCGCGCCCAGGAACATAGGCAGAGAAGTGGCCTGAGACAACAGGACGACGCTGACCGTGCCCAGCAGTAGTCCCGGGACGGCTACCGCGCCTCTCCCCAGACGGTCAGAGAGCTGTCCCGTCCAATTCCTTGCCAGGATCAACACGACGGCCTGGACAGTGAAGAACAGGCCAGGGTTACCCAGCCCGCGCTGGACGGCAAAAAGCGGCATGAACGTCACCACTGCCCCGATAACCAGGGCAAAGAAATAGAACACTATTGTGGGGAAAATGGCCGTCCTCTCTATGAGAGGAGGTCTGCGAACCGGTAGCGCTCGGGGGATCCGGTGAGGTTCCTGGACGAGAAATGAGAACACCAACGAGGCCAGGCCTATGCCGGCGGTGATGATGAACAGATTGGTGAAGCCCAACGAGACCATGATCAACACTCCCAGGGCGGGGCCTGCCGCCATGGATAGGTTATTGGACATCCCGAAATAGCTGACTGCTTCGCCGCGGCGCAAAGGCGGTGAGATATCGGCGACCAGGGCAGTGACCGCGGTGCTGGCGATGCTGAAGGCCACCCCCTGCAGAAGCCTCGCGCCTATCAGGGGAACTGTGGATGCGGTGATCATGTACAGGAGGGGCGACAGGGTCATGCCTATGCCCCCCAGGACCATGAATCTCTTTCTTCCCCAGAATCGATAGCCAGCCCCGCGAATGGCCTGACCAGTAGGGCGGCGAGAGAGAACACGCCCATCACCAGACCCACTTCCGACTGGCTGCCTCCTATTTGGACAACGTAGATGGGCAAAGTGGCCAAAAGAACAGTGAGAGACCCGGCAGTGAAGAAGTTGTTCAGGGAAGCCAAAAGGAAGTTGCGGGTAAGGATGGTCCCCTTAGTCGCCGTGGTCGACGGAGCGGAAAGAGCGGTTTCTGGTTGGTTCTTCAGCTTCAACATAGAGATAATACCATTGATTCAGAGATTAGGCCACTGGTCCTTCTGTAATTGCTGCCACGTTTTCGGGCTTGTCTGGTTGGGGATCAGGGAATGAGACAATGGCAAATTGACAATCCGGCAGATGTGTTTTAGACTAGGCCATACTTCAAAGCGGTTACAGCACGGCGACGCCAGATCGTACTATCCGGTCCCGGGGAAAAGCCAGGAGAAGGGAGCAACGGCAAATGGTTACGACTACAGAAAAAGCACCCGTCGGCGAGCTCAGTGAAAAGCTGGCCCGGATGAAGGCCGAACTTATCCTGGGCAAGGCCCGGCTGGATGTGGAGCGGCTGCGCTTCCTCGAAGAGTCTTATGCCGAAACGGAAGACCAACCCACCATATTGCGGCGCGCAAGGCTGCTCGAAAAGCTTCTTGCCCATAAGACCCTGTATGTCGACGAAGACCCAATAATTGGCACAGTAACCAAATATAAGAGCGGCGTCTATCCCTATCCTGAGTTCTCTTGCGGCTGGATGCAGCGGGAGACCTCTTTCATGACCCATGTGGCCCCCGTGGAGATAGCTCCGGATGACCAGGAGGTCCTGCAACGGGCCGTGGAGCAGTGGAGAAATCGTTGCGTCTGGGCATTGGTCAACCGGGAGGCTGCCAGAGACGGGAGGTATCAGGCCAGCACCTTTGTCAAGAGCGGGGTATGGGTGGACGACATTTGGTTTCCCCAGGGGTTCTGCACTCTGAACTACCCTAAGGTCCTGAGCCGGGGGATGTCGAGCCTCATCGAGGAGGCAGAGCAAAGGCGTAGACAGGGCGCGACTACACCACAGCAGAAGCAGTTCTATGAAGCCGCTATTATCACTCTTAAGGCTGTGCTCCACTGGGTAGACAGGTACGTAGCTTGTCTCCGGGAGACGGCCCGGAAAGAGACAGACCCGCAGCGCGTCCAGGAGCTTCTCGAAGCGGCGGCTATTTGCGAGCGCGTTCCGGCCTTTCCCGCCCGCACCTTCAAAGAAGCGGTCCAGTCCTTCTGGTTTACCCATGTAGCCGCACAAATAGAGCAATCAGCTTGTGGTTACAGCCCGGGAAGATTTGGGCAATACCTCAACCCATATTACCTTAAAGATAGATCTGAAGGGCGTATCACTCCCGAGCAGGCCATCGAATGGTTCGGATACCTTTTCTTGAAGATACTGGCTATCGGGTTGTTCCAGCCCGAGTCCTTCCAGCGCTCCAATCTTCAGACGGGCCACAGCATTTCCCTGGGTGGTCTCACTTCTGAAGGCAACGACGCCACCTGCGAGCTGGACTACCTCCTCCTGGAGACCCAGCGCCGCCTGCGAGTCCCTCAACCCAGCCTCACCGTTTTCTACCACGACAAACTGCCCGGAGACTTCCTGCTGAAGTGCGTGGACGTAATCAGGACGGGCGTGGGCCAGCCCCAGTTTTTGAACAACGACGTCGCCATCGCCCGCCTGAAAGACCTCTATCCAGAGCTCAGCGATGCCGAGGCCAGGACGGTGTGCAATGTAAGCTGCGTGCCAACCAAAGTGTCTGGCACGCTGAGGCCCGCCCTGGAAGCCACATTCAACCTGGCCAAGCCTCTGGAGCTGGCCCTGTTCAATGGCAAGGACCCTCTTACCGGGCTTCAGGTCGGCCGACAGACAGGTGAACAATTTCATGCCTATGACGATCTTCTGGCCGCTTACAAGGAGCAGGTCAGAAATGCCCTGAGATGGGCCCGCCTGCACAGCCAGGCTGGACAGAGGACCCTGGCTGAGATCGCCCCCATGCCCTACCGCTCGGTGCTAGTAGAAGACTGCATGGCCAAAGGCCAGGAGATCCTGGCGGGTGGAGCGAGACACTCCTTATCGGGGTGCATGATCCTGGCCGGAGTGGATGCCGGCAATGGTCTCGCCGCCGTGAAGAAATTGGTCTTTGATGAAAGCAGGTTGACTCTGGACCGATTGCGGGAGGCGCTGCTCGCCGATTTCGAGGGCTACGACGATGTGTTCCATATGTGCCTGAGCGCCCCCAAGTATGGGAATGGGGATGAATACGTAGATGCTATTGTCCGGGAGATTTACGCCTACTGCTGGGATGAACACCAGAAGCTGGGTCCCGACTACCTGGGCCGACCCGCCAAGCCCGAGTGTTATTCCGTGTCCATACACAATTACATGGGGGAAAAGACGGGCGCCTTGCCCGGGGGACACCGCGCTCGGAAACCGCTGACGGATGCCAGTGTGTCGGCTACGCCGGGCACGGACCGGAACGGCCCAACCGCACTGCTCATCAGCGCCGCCCGGGCCGTAGATACCGTGAAGTATGGCTCCAATCACCTGAATGTGAAGTTTCACCCTACCGCCCTGGAGGGGGAAAGCCGGGCCGCCAAGCTTATCTCCCTTATCGATGCCTACATGAGGATGGGCGGCTCCCATATTCAGTTCAACTGCGTCAGCGCCGACACCCTCAGAGCGGCCCAGGAACATCCGGAACAGTACCGGGACCTGGTAGTAAGGGTAGCTGGCTTCAGCGCCTTCTTCGTTTTGCTGGACAGGAGGATCCAGGAGGAGATAATTCGGCGGACGGAGGTTAGCCTCAGGTAATGCTACTGGCGAACCGGGAGACGGGCAACACGACATCGCCGGAAGCCGTCCCAGGGCGATTGCAGGGGCTGGTCTTCGACATTCAAAGGTATTGTGTGAACGATGGGCCGGGAATAAGGACCACTGTCTTTCTCAAAGGTTGCCCGTTACGCTGCGTGTGGTGTAGCAACCCGGAATCCCAGAAGCCACGCCCCGAGATCCGCTATCAGGCATCCCTGTGCACTCATTGCTACCGATGCGTCCGATCATGCCGCCACGGGGCCACCAGCGTCAGTAGGGATGGCTCAGTCGTCATAGATAGGCGGATCTGCCGGGCTTGCGGCGAGTGCGTGAAAACCTGCTACTCAGAAGCGCGCTGCATCTCCGGGCGATACATGACAGTCTCCCAGGTAATGGACACAGCCCGAAAAGATGAAATCTTCTACCGGACGTCGGGCGGCGGCGTCACCCTTTCCGGAGGCGAGCCTGCATATCAGGCCGACTTTGCCGTCGCCATCCTGCAAGCTTGCCGTGAGGGGGGCATTCACACCGCCGTGGAGACTTGCGGGTACACGGAACAGGCACCGTTTTCCCGCCTGGTGCGCTACGCTGACCTCGTCCTTTTTGATGTGAAACACCTGGACCCGGCCACCCATCGCCAGTTGACTGGAAAAGGTAACGGACGCATACTGGCCAACTTGAAATGGTTGGCCGGAGAGGGACGGCCTGTCATCGTCAGGATGCCGCTCATCCCATCGGCCAATGATATGGAGGAGAACCTGCGAGCCACCGGGCGCTTTCTGGAGGAGCTGGGATTCAACCGCGTGGAACTGGCGCCATACCACGAGTTCGGGCTGGGTAAATACGGGGCGCTGGGGCGACCTTACCTTGCGGCGCAAACACGGCCTCCATCGCCGCCGGAGGTGGAAAAGGCCAGGTCGCTCCTGAGCGCCCTGGGGCTGGAGGTAACCCTTGCCTAGACATGGGCAACAACGGAGACCAAATGCGCACTGAGACCAGGACGATTGCTTGCGACGTGCTTGTAATAGGGGGTGGGGCAGCCGCCTGCTTTGCAGCCATCAAGGCCAGAGAAGCGGGTATCAAGGACGTGATCCAGGTAAGCAAATCATGGGCGGGCAAAGGGGGCAACAGCACCTTTGCCTGCGGGGTATTCCACGTCTGTTTCCCCGAGGATGACATGGAGGACAGGGTGCGCCGGCTGGTGAGGGCGTCGGGCTATCTGGCCCTGCAAGACTTGATCCAGGACCACTGGGCCGAGAGCTGGGACAGGTTGAAAGATTGCGAGAGGCTTGGCGTGCAGTTTGTGCGCACCCCGGATGGCGAGCTGGAACGCCACGGTGGACGTGGCTTCTATCCGCCAGCCATGTTCAAAGGGACCCAGCTCATGGATGCCCTGGCCAAGGCATCCAGAAGAAAGGGCGTCAAACAGATAAACAAGGTCATGGTTACCGACTTGCTTACAAAGGACGACCGGGTGACCGGGGCGGTGGGCTTCGATACTATGACCGGCGACTTTTATGTGTTTAGGGCCGGCGCCACGGTGCTGGCTACTGGCTCAAGTTGCTACAAGGGCCCGTTCACCGGGCATCACGACAACACGGGGGACGGTTACATGGCCGCCTACCGCGCCGGAGCGGTGCTCAGTGGAGCGGAGTCCAATGACCTGCCTTCTTTGCCCTGCATCTACAACGCCGAGATCGCCTGGCTCTACCAGCCCCTTATCGCCATGGGCGCCCGCATGATAAACCGGCGCGGGGAAACCTTTATGGATGTCTACAACCCGCACCTTAAGGACCAGGCCGGCGCCAAGTTCCTCTCCGGCGCCGTAGCCATAGAGGTCAGGAGAGGCAATGGGCCGATACGCTATACCACCATGGACGTCAGCGCAGAGAACGTGAGAAAGTGCAATTCCATCCTTAGGCAACCGGGCGTCATGCTGGAGAGAGCCGGCTTTGTCCTGGACGACCGCTACACCCGGCAACTGGAACAGAGATTGATGATGTGGGGCCGGGCCGGGCTGACGGTCAACCGCAGATTCGAGACCAACCTTCCTGGACTTTATGCCTGTGGAGAGGCCGCAGCGTCCCAGGCAGTGCCCACCGGTGTGGTTGCCGCCATCACCTCGGGTGCAAAGGCCGGTAGGTGCGCTGCAGAGTATGTGAGAGGCGGCAGCGAAGTTACCATCGACCAGTCCCAGGTGGAAGGCTTGAGGCAGCGTGCCTATGCTCCTCTGCACAGGAAAGAAGGCATTGAACCCGATCAGGTGATAACAGCCATGCAGGATGTCATTTTCCCCTATGATGTCTTGATACTCCGGCAGCAACAACGGCTGGAAAAGGCCCTGGCCAAAATCGAAGAGATACGGGACAGCCAGGCGCCCTATGTGAAAGCCTACGATCCCCATTACCTGAAGGATGCGCATGAAGGGGCTAATATGCTTCTTATAGCCGAAATTCATCTGAAGACGGCCATGCTCCGAAAAGAGACCAGGGTAGGCATCCGGGAAGACTATCCCTACTGCGATAATCTGGAGTGGCTCAAGTGGATAAAGGTCCGCAAGGACGGCGACAGTATGGACATGTTCACCGAGGACGTGCCCATCGAAAAGTATCCATTGAAGGTCAAGAGAGAAAAGTTCCTGGATGTCATCTGGAATGATGCCCGGAAGGCTGGCTACATAAGGGTAGAGCAGGGGTCTGTAGCATGGGCATAAGTTACATTGATGTGGCCTTGTGCAACGGCTGCGGTATTTGTGTCAAGCACTGCCCGCTGGACGTTATACGGGTGGACAAGCAACGTCGCAAGGCCATCATAAAGTATCTGCGCGACTGCCAGTCCTGCGCTCTATGTGAAGAGGACTGCCCCGAGCACGCCATTTATGTGACGCCTTGGCGGGAAAGACGCCTGGTAGCGCCCTGGTGATGGGGCGGGCATCTCGGATGGGGAGCGCAATGTCAGCGATGTCGCCTGCCTGGGTAGACAGGTCATGGAACCCGATAACGGGTTGCTGGGGCAGCCACCGACATCTGTGCTCCGCTTATTGTCATGCCGAATCACTGGCAAAACATCTCCTCAGAGAGCGCTATTCGGCCAATCCCCATGTGGCGCCGAACTGTGATCCCGCTGACGCCTTCGCACCTCGCATATGGCCGGAGAGGTTCAGGGAACCCGCCAGCATCGGAAAACCATCAACGTTGCTGGTTTGCTCAATGGGAGAGCTTTTCAGCGGCTGGGTGCCATCGGACTGGATAGCTCGTGTAATTGCTATTATTCGGAACTGCCCGCAGCACACTTTTCTGGTGGTCACCCGGGAACCTCAGAATGTTCACTGGTGGAACCCTCTCCCGGACAATTTCTGGATAGGCGCTGCGGCAATCGACGGGCCGACGGCTGAAATGTCTGTCGCTGCTCTTGCCTCCGTCAAAGCTAAGGTCAAGTTTCTCCATCTTCCTCCCCGATTGGCTGAAACAAATTTCGGACGCCGTACGGCGAGTCGACTGGCATCCGACTTTCAAGTATCAGGTGGTTTACAACAACATCATCACATCTTGACGGAATGTGCACCCGAAACTGACTACACACTCCGTTCAGGCTGAAGACAACGTAAGGACTCTTAGAGCCTATCCAACGACCTTGAACAAAGTTTGATATTTGGTTTATACTTCCTCCAAAGACAGTCAAGGAGGAAGGCAGTGATTGAGTTAGCAGCAAATACGGTAAACGACAATTGCCGTATCCCTGGGGGGATGTGGGAACACATCCGGGCCATACTACCGATGGAACGGCCCCATCCCAAAGGGGGACGGCCCTGGGTCCAGCAACGCACGTATGTGTTCCTCTTGGCGTTTGGTTGCGATAGCTTCAGTCTCAGGTGGGGCAACCGGCCTTGCCCTATCCTGACCTATCCTTAGCCGCATTAGCCTGAGCTTATCGGGACGCCCCAACACATAGGCCTCGGCCTCTTCCTGCGACAGGGAAACAAACCACAACTTGGCCTGGCCTATGGTCGCCTGGGCCCAACCTGTTTCGGCTCTCACCACTGCCCATTTCCTACCCTGGGACAGCAAGGAAAGCACCCTCAGGATTTCCTCGTCCGGCTTTCTCGGTTTGCCCATCCTGAACTTTCCTGAAGTACCTCGAAGTTAGTTGAAGCCTGAGACGGCTTCTTCGCTCTCCCGATTCAGTATGTTGGAAAGTAGTAGCCGAGTCAAGTAAGGAAGTCTGGAACAGGGTTGATGGAAGACAGGCTGGCCGGAATGATCGCAGAGATGGCAAGGGCGTCCTGGTCATCTACTCAGGTTGTCAAACTGCACTACAAACTGGCGGCCCCGACGGGATTCGAACCCGCGCTCTCGACCTTGACAGGATCGCATGCTAGGCCGCTGCACCACGGGGCCGCGCTGACAGAAAGAGGTTATTGGGAACGGTAAGGGAGGCTGTTCGAGTTGGCAAACTGGCCAGCCGGAGGGCATTGAGTCCTCTTCAGCTTCCTTCGCCAGTGTATCAGGCAAGCTGGGATAAGTCAAGACAAACAATCTATAATAAAGGGATGGAAAAGTCAGAGACATTGAGGCTGCAAAGTCCACGGGTGCTGTTTACAGACCGGAGGGACGCCGGACAGAGGCTCGCAGCTCGACTGGCCCACTATCGGAACGGCCGGGCGCTCGTCCTGGCCATACCTCGCGGCGGGGTGGAAATAGGCGCGCCTATCGCCCGGGCGCTGTCGTTGCCGCTGGACGTGGTAGTCGTGCGCAAGCTACCCATCCCCTGGAATCCAGAGATGGGCTTTGGGGCGGTCACCGTGGACGGGGCAGCCATCATGGACCAGAAACTCGTGTATGAGTTGGGCCTCGCACCCGTCCACATCGAGGTCATCGCCGCAAAGGTGCGGCAGGAGATCGAACGCCGTTCCCGGACCTATCGCGGGGACAGGCCGCCGCCGGAGTTGAAAGGAAAGACGGTGATCATTGTGGATGACGGGCTGGCGACGGGCTACACCATGCTGGCAGCTATCAAGTCAGCCAGAAACCAGGAGGCCGGGAGAATCGTCGCAGCTGTGCCCGTGGCTTCCGCACATTCGGCGTCCCGAGTGGAGGCCGAGGCGGATGAGTTCATTGCCCTGGCCGTCGCCGAAACCCAGTCTTTTGCGGTCGCCGAGTACTACCGTTACTGGATAGACCTCAGCGATGTAGAGGTGGTCGCGTTGCTGCAGCCACAACCCCAGGGCGACAGGTCGCCGTCTTCTCACAATGCCTAGACCCCGGGTGCAACGCGGACAATCCCCGTAGGCTCACCGGGCGACAGACGGGATTACATCTTCTCTTTGCCCAGCGTAGCCAGGAACTCGACGTTGGTCTGAGTCCTGACGAGTCGTTCCAGCACCAACTGAATGGCCTCGGTCGGGTTATTGGAGTTGGAGTCCAGCATTGACACCATGCGCCGCAACAGCCACACCTGTTTCAGGGCGTTCTCGTCCAGGAGAAGCTCCTCCCGCCGGGTACCGCTTCTGGTAATATCCAGGGACGGGAAAATCCGCCTTTCGGCCAGCTTCCTGTCCAGGTGCAACTCCATGTTGCCCGTGCCCTTGAACTCCTCATATATGAGGTCGTCCATGCGGCTGCCGGTATCCACAAGACACGTGGCCAGGATGGTGAGACTGCCAGCATCCCCATCGATGTTCCTGGCGGCGCCGAAGAATCGCTTGGGCGGGTACAGAGCCACCGGGTCTATGCCGCCGGATAGGGTGCGTCCGCTGGGCGGCATGGCCAGGTTATAGGCGCGGGTAAGCCGGGTAATGCCATCCAACAGGATCACAACGTCCTTACCCATCTCTACCAGGCGTTTGGCGCGCTCCAGGGCCAGCTCGGCCACACGGGTGTGGGTCTCGACGGGCTCGTCGAAGGTGGCGGCGATCACCTCGGCCTTGACCGACCGCTTCATATCGGTGACCTCTTCCGGGCGCTCGCCGATGAGGACGATCATCAGGTGTATGTCCGCGTGATTGGTAAAAACAGCGTTGGCTATCTGTTTCAAGAGCATCGTCTTGCCGGCTTTCGGAGGGGACACTATGAGTCCCCGTTGTCCCCGGCCGATGGGCGCGATCAGGTTTATGAGGCGGGTGGCCAGGTTTTTTGCATCAGTCTCCAGGTTTATTTGTTTATCGGGGAAGGTCGGCGTCAAAGAGCCGAAGGCCGGCCGGTTCTTTGCCGCCTCGGGGTCGACGCCGTTGACTGCCTCTACCCGGAGCAGACTGTGGTACTTCTCGCCTTCCTTCGGCGGCCTCACCTGGCCGGTCACCATGTCCCCGGTGCGCAGATTGAAACGCCTGATCTGCGACTGAGAGACGTAGACATCGCCCGGCCCCGGCATCAGGCTCTCCTGGCGCAGGAACCCGTAGCCCTCGTCCATGATCTCCAGGACGCCGCCGGTGAAGATCAGCCCCTGCTGCTCGGTATGGGCTTGAAGCAGACGCAACACAAGGTCCTGCTTCTTCATGACCCCATAGCCGGTAATGCCCAGCTCCTTGGCGATGTCCATTAACTCCTCTTTGGTCTTGACTTCGAGTTCCGCTATATTCACTGCCACTACCTCACGGATTGAATTCCACCGAGAAAGACTCCCGGTACATTGATAGCTCTAAGCTAATGCCTGAAAGCGCGCTGACTTCCGCCGATATGAAATCCAGTTGGGAGGTCCCCTCCGCATCACGCTGCCTTCCCAGACGCCGACTTATGCACAAGGCTAGGCAGCCAGCGGCAGGGGTGGTTGAGCACCCTCCCGCAGTACGTCCTTGGCAGCCCCGATGAACTGCTTGAACAGTGGATGAGGACGGTTGGGCCGGGAACGGAATTCGGGGTGGAATTGAGTCCCTAGCATGAATGGGTGGTCCACCAGTTCACAGATTTCCACTAATTTTCCGTCGGGCGACAGTCCACTGGGTACCAGGCCCGCCTGGGTCAGTTGCTCGCGAAAAGTGTTATTGAATTCGTAACGATGGCGGTGCCGTTCATAGATCACAGGTTCACTGTACGCACAGCTAGCCAGCGTCCTGGGCGTCAGGCGGCAAGGGTATGATCCCAGGCGCATGGTGCCGCCCTTGGCTTTCATTTCCTTCTGATCAGGCATTATGTCTATTACTGGATATTGCGTGGAGGGATCGAACTCCGTGGAATTGGCCTGCCTGTTCTGGAAGACGTGGCGGGCGAACTCAATCACCATCACCTGCATACCCAAACACAACCCCAAATACGGTATCCGGTTCTCACGGGCGTACCGGGCAGCTTCGATCATGCCCTCGATTCCCCGGTGGCCGAACCCCCCTGGCACCACGATGCCTTGGGCCGAGCGCAGGTAGTTGTCCGCGCCGCTCTTTTCCAGCTCTTCCGCATTGATCCAGTGGATGTCCACCTGGCGGCCATACCACAGAGCGGCATGGTTCATTGCTTCCTTAACCGAAAGATAGGCATCCCGCAACTCAACGTACTTGCCCACGAGGGCTATCTGAACGGGATCCTGCGCTCCCTTCAGTTTCTCCACCATCTGCCCCCAGCCATCGGCAACCCGCTCGTCCCAGCCAATCCCGAGCTTCTCCATAAGTAGATGGCCCAGGCCGGCATTCTCCAGGACCAGCGGTACCTCGTAGATAGTGGGCACGGTGGGCAAGGCGATTACCGCCCGTTTCTCCACGTCGCAGAACAGAGAGATCTTCTCTTTCGTCCCATCCGAAATCTCGTAGTCGCTGCGGCACAGGATAACGTCCGGCTGGATGCCGATGCGTCGCAGTTCATTCACGCTGTGCTGCGTGGGCTTGGTCTTCAGTTCTCCGGTAGATGAGATGTAGGGAAGCAGGGTCAAATGGACGTAGATCACGTTGTCCCGGCCCACGTCTTTGCGCATCTGGCGGATAGCCTCCAGGAACGGCAGCCCCTCGATGTCGCCGACGGTACCGCCAACCTCGACGATCACCACCTGGGCCCCGCTCTGACGTGCCTGTGCCTGGATGCGTTCCTTTATCTCATTGGTAACATGAGGAACGACCTGGATGGTGCCCCCGAGGAAGTCCCCCCGCCTCTCCCGTCCGATAACAGAGCTGTAGACCTGCCCGGTCGTAACGCTGGAGGCGGCTGTCAACTCCACGTCCATGAAGCGCTCGTAGTGCCCCAGGTCCAGGTCCGTCTCCGCCCCGTCCTGCGTAACGAACACCTCGCCATGCTGGTAAGGAGACATAGTGCCCGGGTCTACGTTGAGGTACGGGTCAAGCTTCTGGGCGGATACGGAGATCTGGTGACTCTTGAGAAGACGGCCGATGGAGGCGACAGTGATACCTTTGCCAATGGAACTAACTACGCCGCCAGTTACGAAGATATACTTAGCCATTACATCCTGAAAGGAGAGTCCCAGACAGCAGACTTTGACTTCCTACAAACTGCCCACAGATGGCTTGAACGCTATGCAGCAATCAGTACTGAACACCAAGCGGTAAAGTCTAACGGTTGAAGAGGATTCTGAACACGGAGGCAATATTGGAAGACCTCTTAGCGTATGATATACCACACTTTCACAGGCTGTCAAGCTACATTGCCCCTGTCTTCAGGGTCTTTGCATTTTCGGACACGGGCGAAGCCCCGATACATCGGGGGGGCACTGTCACTCTGAGAAGTCCCGACCTGTCCCGATGTATCGGGAAGAGTCTGGGGTGGGTTAGGCTCCTCCGGATGCCCCTCAACCCTCCCGATGTATCGGGACTTCGTTGCGCCTCAGCATGACAATGCAAAGACCCAACCCCTGTCTTCGAGTCCCCTCGCCACAGGGCCAAGCGCAAGACATGTCGATGGGTAACGGTCCCCGATGCATCGAGTACCCTACGGTTCATACGTCCAGTTTGTGCAGCCCCAGGCTTTCCATGAAGGACTCCAGCCGGTCCAGGGTCTGCGATTCATCGAACTCACGCTTATCAGCCATGTTCCCCTCATAAGTCAAGACCGGTATGCCTGCCTTTTGCACCCCCAGGCGGAACTCCAGTTGATACTGAGCATGACCCTCACATCCCCGGTTGAGGTGCATTATCATCGCTCCGCAATGGAACTGGTGTATGAGGTTGATAAGGTGATCTATCTTGGTCTGGGCCAGGTGGAACATATCCATCCCGGGATTATCTATGACCCACCGAGAGTAAAAGTTCACCGCTGATTCGCGGTCTTTCAAATCTATTCCAAGCTGTTTTGGAGTCCGCGCCGGTACCCACTGCTTTCCGTCTTCGGCCAGGTTGAACTGGGCGAATATGAGTAAGTAGAACGAGCCGACACAGGCAGCGCCGAACTGCTCCATATTGCGGAAAAGGCGCAGGAAGAACCACGGTGGTATGTTGTCGTGCCAGATGCGGAACCTCTCCGTGGCCAGAGCGGCGATCTGGTTGTCCACACGGTATTTAACTTCATCCCGGAGCAATTTATAGAAGTCCCGGGCCTCTTTCGTCTGCTTGCACAGCACCGCCGGGGTGTACAGGGTGAGTTGCGACTTCTGGTCGAGGGGAGCGGGGATGGCGGCGTTCATGGCCAGGGCTTCCGAGAAGTATTGAATGCCCTCGCACTCGTTGTGAATGGCCTCTATGAACTTCTCGTCGTCATAGGTGCGGCCGGTGACCTTTTCCATCCACTCGATGGCATCCCACGTCTGCTCCGCCACGTACTTGATCCGGGCCTCCCGGTTCTGTCCGTAGGCGCCCACCGGCCAGTCGATGGCGAAAAGGGGCGCGCCGGTATGCTCCGAGGCAATCTGATACCACTTGGCATGGGAATCGCACATGTGATAGGTCAAATAGAAATCGGGCCTGGGGAATGGGCCGCCCCAGAGGTATTTGTCTAAGAACATGGAGCCCCAGTAGTTGCGCATGTAGGCGCAGACGTCCCGGGACAGCCCACGTGCCTCGCTGGCCTCAGCGCATTCCTGGGCAAAGTGCGGCTCAAAGCCAACCGAGGCGCCGTAAGGCTCGCCGCTGAGAAATACAAAGTCGCCCAGGCCCGCGGGCACCGTCATGCCCCAGGTAGCTGAACCGCTGACCAGGAGCTTGCCGTCCTGCTTGGCGGTGGCTACCTCTTTGTAGTGATTGAGCCGGAGCTCCTTAACCTTCTGCCAGCAATCCAGGGGTTTGGTTTTCCAGAGCGGTTGAGCGACATGGGCCATAAATGTCTCCTTTTTTTCAGGATCCCCCCTGTATCCCCCTTGATAAGGAGGACTTTTCCTCAATTGTCATTCTGAACGGAGTGAAGAATCTGGGGCTATGGGGGGGCACCCCATCCACATCCCGATAAATCGAAATGAAGCAATCTCATGCCGTAAAGGCCAACCCTTCATTCATCCAATAGTGGAGATTGCTTCGTCACTCGGCTCCTCGCAATGACGGATTGTAAAGAGTTTTGCAAGACACTACACTAGCGGCACGCGGGGCGCGGGCCACTGCGCCAAACGAAATCCCCCGCTCCGCTTCACGGAGTGAACCGGAGCCGCCCCCTTTATTAAACTGATCCTTACCCATATCCTGGGTTGCTGGACACAGGGGGATTTGGGGGATGTGGGACATAACTAGGATTCATAATCTTCCACATAGCAGTAAGGTCATCAAGGCGCTGTAGTCCGATCCACAGGCTTTTTGTTCCTGGTTCACCATCCCCTTTGCGTCCCAGGAATCCCCCAAGACTGGCTACCATGCGGGTTGCTTCGCGTAGTGTTGGCGGCCTCTCAGGAGGAACCGGGTTTTGGGTGACATAAGCGGTGAGGGCTTTCCATTCCGCTTCTTCAAAGTAAACGGTACAGGGCACTTCAGGAGTGTCCCGACCTAGCCGGGTCAAATAAACAATGCGCCAGGCTACCACCATATCGATAGCCAGACACGCTTCAATACGATCAGCGGTACCCAGTTGGCGCTCTTCGATTTTGCAGCCGCTTTTGAGTGTCCGATGATAGACTTCGATTCCCCAGCGCACCGTGTACCAGGCCAGCTTTTCCACGGCCTGCTCGAAGGTTGTCACTTCCATAGTAGTTAGAAGCAACCACTCCACGGGAGCTACACCTTCGGGAGGACTAATCTCCCTTGCCAGTACCGCCCAAACGGTCAAATCTCGAAGACTTGATTTGTGTCGAGGTGGCTTCAGGCTAACTTGGGCAAAGCGCACTTCTAGCCGGGCTACTCTGGCCGTACAGTTGCCCCGCCGGGGTATCTTGACTTCCTGAATACCGCTCACTTCCTGCCGGGCTACCCTCCCCCATAAATGGCCCTGGCCTTCTCCCAGAAGCCGGTCATGAATGGCTCGCACTAAGAGTTGTGGTCCGCCGAAGGCGGGTTCCCGCAAGGCTAACTCAAAAAGCTCATAGATGTCCGCTTCTCTATCTCCAATACTGACGAAGGTGCTTTTCCCGATATATCGGGATTGCGCCTGCGCCGTTTTCCTGAAGCTCACGAGCCACTTGTGGCTCTCTTTTTGTTCGATGGGCAGTTCGTGACGGCGTCTCTTTTTGCCAAAATTTTCCCCGTCTCTGGCCCAGCACTGGACATCCAGCAGCCCCAGCGGTATACCATCGGGATTGAAGGCCATAGTATCGTGCAGGATCAGGCCGATGCCTTTTTCCAGACGATACCCAATCGGCCCCAGATTCTCCGTCGCCGGATGGGCCGTGTAATTCAGGGTGGTGGTGTCTTGCACCGCCAGGACGATGTTCTCTGTCCTGAGCCGCCCCAGGGTGGCCTCATAATGCGAATGCAAAATCTTATCCAACGTCATCTCCGGGTGCTCCAGAAAACGATAGGTCGCTTTCGTTTTGGCGCGAGTCTGGCAGGCCTGAGGAATACTGGCCTGGGGTCGAGCATAAAAATCTCTCAAAATGCTTACCAGGCGTCTCGCCAACCGCCGGTCACCCAAATCTGCCTGAGCCAATTCTTCTTCAGGCCAATCCCTGGCTGGGGTCTCTTTTTCTGAGATACATTTCATCCTACCAGAAAAGACTTCGCCACAAAGTGTTTTGCGGGCATTCGGGTGTAGAGGATAAACATATATATCTTTGACCGGAAGCGATCTGTTCCGCTCTCGGTCTTGCCGACCTCTCCCCTGAGTCATCCCCACAAGCTGCCAATTGGCGGCGCGATAACAGGTTCCACTGTATCGCTCCCTTTCCACGAAGGTCTCCGCCAGTAGCGGAGCAAAACCATAACGCTCGGTCCAGTCCTTGGTTATGTGTCTGGTAGCCACAGAGAGAACATACGATGCCAGATTGGGAACCCGTACCTGAGGCAGGATCAGAAAACGACTGTTACACACTACACGGGACAGGCCCTCCCTTCGGGCCTCCTCGCTCCAACCAATCCATCTGTCCCGAGCCTCCACCCGCCACGCCGCAGCACTGAAAGCTAACCCACCCAGCCAGCCAAAGCTTCTACTTGTGATCAAATAGCGTATCTGTGCCCCACACAGCGGACCCGCCCCCAGATAATGGTATGTCCTCATCAAAGCATTCCAGGTTTTTGACTCCTTGATATCGGGACTGTCTATCCGGACCAGGTCTACTCCACCTAGCTCCTCCAGACTGCAACATACAGGACCAACCTCCCGGACAGGTGGAGCGTGGTCTTTTTCGTGGTCTCTATTGCAGCCCCAGGAGTGAGGCTGCGGTAGCTTAATTATGCCTCGCCGTTCCAATTTCAAGAGCGCTACCCGGCAACTCATTTCCTGAAACTTCCCATTGGGACTTTTCCAGTTAAGCCAGTGGCAAACTCTAAGCGATAGGTCTCGGCGTGAAATGCCGGGATTAACTGTAATCATTTCCCTTATCTTCCCGACTATTTCTTCGGTAAACTCCTGCTTGCAAACCAGCATGCTACGATGTTAACACATTATTTCCCTTGTGTCCAGCCCAAGATGTGGGACATGATCAGCTTAGTAAGGAGGGTTGGCGGGGGCTGGCCCCCTTTACGTAAAGGGGGCAGTGACGCCCCTCTCCCCCAAGGGCAGACACCCTTCGCTTCGCTCTCCGCGTTTCCCGGCTCGTCAGGATTTGCTCCGACAGGGTAAACTCCGGTCTGCCCCTACAAACGATGATCGTCTGCGAGTCACTTGATCGTTTCGGTATCCGCCGGCGTGCCCTTGATCTTCTTCCGGTAGGTGTTGTTGAAATTCTCCACCAGTTCCTTGATGTTCTTGACTCCCGCCGCCTTGGCCGCCTTGCGCAGCTTCTCGGTGGTCAGGTTGTCGGGGCTACCCATCTGGTCATCGGGCATCAGGCATCCGCAATTCCAGCACACGACGATTACCTCCTTTATGTCTACTCGTATCCGATGAACTTGTCCTTTTTGATCTGCGTTTCCGGCACGCCCAGTTGGACCACCTGTTCCTCCAGGGCAAGCACCATCCGGGGCGGGCCGGAGATGTAGAACAACCGCTTCATGTAGTCAGGCGCCAGTTCAGCAACCAGGTCTTTGTTGATGAGGCCGGTCTTCCCCTTCCAGCCCTCGGGGATATTGGGGCCGCTGAGAACGTGCTCCACACTGACGCCATTATGGGCCGCGCTCACGGCCTTCAACTCTTCCCTGAATGCGATCTCCTCCACGGAGCTGTTCCCGTAAAGCATCACGATATCGTAAGGAAGCTTCTTGTCCACCACATAGCGCAGCATGCTCCTCAGCGGCGTGATGCCGATGCCGCCGCTCAGAAAGGCAAGCTGGCTGAATTTCCTGGACAGGGTGAAGTCGCCTTCTGGACCTTTGACGTGTACCCGCGCCCCCGGCTGCATCTTCGCCAGCGTCTGAGAGAACTTGCTGCTGGTGATCCTCTTGGTGAACTCGATATGGCCCTTCTCCGTCGGAGAGCTGGAGAAAGAGAAATGGTGCTCCAGCGTCCCATTACCGGTGTTGATAGTGATGTAAAAGAACTGCCCGCTGCGGTATCGAACACCCTTCGCCCGTATCGGGAAACGGAAAGACTTCACGCTGGGTGTGCGCTGGATGACCTCGGATACCTCGGTGTCGAATTCCCACACGGGCATTCTCCTGTACCTGATTGCGGGGGGAAGCGAAGAGTCGGGTGCGCGGGGAAGTCCGGGACAGGATTCGGAGGCGATGGAAGCAACTATGAGCATTATAGCACATAATGCTGGACTGCTGAGGGCGGCAGTCTGCTATTCGCAGCGAAGCACTCGGATGGCTTATACAAACCAAACTGGCTGTTGGAAACCCGTCCTACGACTGCTATAATGGGTCTGACGTAGCTATGGCCAGAACATCGAATGGACAACCGCTCTGCAACCGGATCGTGGTCAAGTTTGGCACGAATCTGCTGACCGCGGGCACCGACCACCTGGACCTGGAGGTCATGGCCTCTCTGGTGGGACAGATAGCTTCTTTGCACCGACAGGGGAAGGAGGTTATTCTGGTCTCCTCCGGGGCCATAGCCGCCGGCCGCCACAGGCTGGGCCTGAAGAAGGAGCACCGCGATATCCCTTTCAAACAGGTGCTGGCATCTGTGGGGCAGGGCCATCTGATGCACGCCTACGAGCAGCTTTTCGGCTGGCACGATATCGTGGTGGCGCAGGCGCTGCTGACCAGGGCAGATCTGGTCGACCGGGCCGGCTATCTCAATGCTCGGAACACCCTCCTTGCCCTGATGGAGCTGCGGGTAGTCTGCATCGTCAATGAGAACGACGTGGTGGCTGTGGAGGAAATAGAGGATGCCCGCTTTGGCGACAACGACCAGCTATCGGCGATGGTGGCCAACCTGGTGGACGCCGATCTGCTGGTCATCCTGTCCGACATCGCCGGTCTCTACACTGCCGACCCGCACCACGATCCCGGCGCCAGGCTCATCCCCCGTGTGGACCACATTGACGAGGCCATCGAGCGGATGGCCGGGGGTTCGGTCAGCGGCAGAGGCACCGGTGGTATGGCCACCAAGCTGGAGGCGGCAAAGCTGGCCACGGCCTCGGGGATATCCGTTGTCATCACCCAGGGGAGAGAACCTCGGGTACTGGAGAGGCTCGTGGGTGGCGAGGCGCTGGGCACGTTATTTGCCCCGTCGGCGTCACGACGGGAGAGCCGGGAACGGTGGCTGATCTCGGGGCTGTGCTGCGCCGGACAACTGGTGGTGGACGAGGGGGCGGTGGCGGCCCTGCGCAGGCAGAAGAAGAGCCTGCTGCCCGCGGGGATCCGGCAGGTGAAGGGCAGCTTCCAGCGAGGCGACGTGGTGGACATTGTGGGCGCACAAGGTAACCGCATCGCCTGCGGCATAGTCAGCTACAGCTCCGGCGACATTGACCGCCTGAAAGGCGCCCATTCCGAAGACATCGTCGCTGTCCTGGGCTACGAATACGGCGCCGAGGTTGTCCGCCGCAACAATATGGTGATATTGTAAGTTCCAAGTCCCAAATCCCAAACAGGCCCGTTGGACAACAAAGCTGGTTGGCCAACGCCAGACGGCTTTTCTATTTGGCCATTGCTTGGTATTTGGTGCTTGGTATTTTTTGAGGAGGTATCATGTCCGGTGCAATTCTGGGCTACGGCGTCTACATCCCCCGGTACCGGGTCAAGCGAGAGGATATTGCTAGGGCCTGGGACTCCAGCGCCCGCGGGGAGAACTGCGCCGCCCACGTGAACGAGGATTCGATCACCATGGCCATCGAGGCAGCCCAGAACGCTGTGACGCATAGCGGTGTCAACCCGTCGGCCCTGGACGCGATATACCTGGGCACGGAATCAGCCCCCAATATTGAGCAGTCGGCTGTAGGCGCCATAGCTGCCACACTAGGCGCCCGCCCGGACATCGATATGGTGGACCTGGGGGCCTCACCCCGCTCCAGCATCGCCGCTCTCAAGTCGTGCCTGGACGCCGTAGCCGCCGGTCGTATAAAGAGCGGCCTGGTCATCGGCTCCGATTGCCGGTCGGCGTCTCCGGGCAGCGACCTGGAGTTGACCTTTGGGGCCGCCGCGGCCGCCCTGGTAGTCGGACGGGGCGACGGCATAGCTACCGTCGAAGAGATATACACCTATTCAACTGAGTTCCGGGATACCTGGCGCTCCAGCAAGGACAACTACGTTAAGATATTTGAGCCCCGCTATTCACGGGAATTTGGCTACTCCCGGCATGTAGCCGAGGCGGCAAAGGGACTACTAAGCAAGGCGGGGCTGAGTGTCAACAGCTTCCAACATGCCGTGCTGCAGCAACCCGATGACCGCACCCCACGTGCCACCGCCCGTTCGCTCGGACTCAGTCCAAAGCAGACGGAGACCGGGTTCCTTTTCCCTGGAGTCGGGGACACCGGCTCCAGTTCTCTGCTGCTGGGACTGGCTGCCGTCCTGGACAAGGCCAGGCCGGGAGAGAAAATACTGGGGATATCCTACGGCTCCGGGGCCAGCGACGCCCTGATTGTGGCAGCCGGGCCCGGCATCGAAAACCGGCGCTCCCGCGCCAAGGCAGTGGACCGGTATTGCGCCAACAAGGAATACATAGATTACACGACGTACCTGAAAAGAAGGGGAATTGTCAAAGAGGACGCGGCGCCATCCCGAATGGGCCTGCCACCCATGAGCCCGCTGGTCACGCGGGAGATGCGCGAGCTATTGCAGCTTATCGGGGCGAAGTGCCACGGATGTGGGTACATCAACTATCCGCCATCGGAGAGAAGGATCTGCATCCGCTGCGGCGGGACGAAGTTTGACCAGGTCTCTCTGGCGCGGCGAGGCAAGATACATACGTACTGCATCAGCTACTATCTGCCAGCCGGATTCGATGAGTCGCCATTGCCCGTCATCGTGGCGGATATGGAGGATGGCAGCCGGTATCGTGCCCTGGGTACGGAGATGAAGCCAGCAGACGTCAAGATCAACGAGACCGTGGAACTGGTTGTGCGCCGCCTGGCTACGGAGGACAACACCAACCTGTACGGCAACGTCTTTCGCTTCCCGCGGTAGGAGTGACGGCCGTCCAATACTGCTAGTGCACCGACTCGTAAATAGCCTTACAATGCTGGTCTTGGGACATAGGAAGTGCGTTTGTGAGAGACCAGATCAGATCCTCCGGCCCGATTCATCGTCCCGATTCATCGGGACTTACTGAAGGGGCCCGGGGGATTTTCCGATTCCCCTTCTTTGGGCGGCCTCCGAATTGGTGAGACATTAGACTAGCGACCGGCCGAAGGGGCCCCTGCGGTGGCATGCATCTCTACCTTTGGGGCATTGGTCGCCGTGTGCAAGGCAACGTCCGCCCCGTTGAATTTTGATTTGCATTGTGGTATCGTATTACTAGTAAAAGACCTTCAACGTGAAGTGGGGAATACCCACTTTTTTGTTGTATGGGGATGACGTTGGATGAAAAGTGAATTCTTGATGGCCATCACGCAGCTCGCGGCGGAAAAGAACCTGCCCAAGGAGGTTATTCTTTCCGCGGTTGAGACGGCGCTGGTGACCGCCTACAAAAAAGAAAGCTTCTCGCCTACTCAGAACATATCCGTCAAGATCAATCGTAATACGGGGGAGGTAAAAGTCTACCTGCTCAAGACCGCGGCGGAGACGGTGGCCGACCCCGGCCGCGAGATACCGCTGCCTGAAGCCAAGAAACTCAATCAGCAAGTGCAAGTCGGCGAGGTCGTGGAGGTTGAAGCGACGCCGCAGAACGCTGGCCGGATCGCCGCTCAGACCGCCAAGCAGGTAGTGCTGCAGCGCCTCAGGGAAGCCGAGCACGACGCCATCTTCGAGGAGTACCACGGCAAAGAGGCCGACATTGTCAGCGGCATCGTCCAGCGCATCGAACCCAAGCAGATCGTGCTGGAGTTGGGTCGCACGCAGGGTATCCTGCCCCTGGTCGAGCAGGTCAGAGGCGAGAGATACCGCGTGGGGCAGAGGATGAAGCTGTACCTCATGGAGGTCGTGCGGACTCCCAAAGGTCCCCAGGTGCTGGTTTCCCGCGCCCATCGCAACCTGTTGCGCCGCCTTCTGGAGCTGGAAGTACCGGAGATCTTTAATGGCCTGGTCGAGGTAAAAGCCATCGCCAGGGAGGCTGGCTTTCGAAGCAAAGTGGCCGTCGCCGCTCGCCAGCCGGGCATTGACCCTGTGGGCTGCTGCGTAGGCCAGCGGGGCATTCGCATCCAGAACATAGTGAACGAACTCAACGGAGAGAAGATCGATATTGTCCTATGGGACGCCGGCTCGAGCGCTTTCGTTGCCAACGCCCTGAGTCCAGCCCAGGTATTGAGCGTCAACGTCGTGGATGCCGACAAGGCGGCGACCGTCGTCGTCCCCGACCGCCAGTTGTCTCTGGCTATTGGAAAAGACGGTCAGAACGCTAGACTGGCGGCCAAGCTCACGGGGTGGCGCATCGATATCAAGAGTTCCTCCGCGGCGGAGGCCGAAAAAGCCCCTCAGCCAGAAGTTGTTCAGCCGGTTGAAGCCGGGACTGAAGCCCCGCTACCGCCGGCGCCACAACCGGTGGAGGCAGTGCCGGTAGCTGCAGCGGCGGCCCCGGCCGAGATTGCCGTGCCGACCGCGGCGCAGGAACCCAGGCCAGTGGCCGCGCCGGAACCGGTGACCGCTGCCGTGGCCCCTACAGCGCCTCCCCAGGGACCGGTCACGGTGGGCGTGCCAGTAGAAGAAGCCTTCTTTACTCCGAAACCGGTTGAGGTCAAGTCCCAGTTACGCTTTGCGGAAGACCTGCAGGTACGCCGGGTAGTGAAACCTGAGGTCGTTGGCAAGAAACCCAAGAAGCGCGGCGGCGGCCGTGAAGAACCAGGTGCGGGCGGCGAAAGCAAAGCGAAAAAGGTCCGGCGCAAGGAAGACTATCTCGACGAAGTGGAAGAGGAACTCGGCGGAGAACAAATCGGAGCTGAGGACCCGCAGGGTGGGTGAGCGGATGTCTGACATCAATGCCTGTCCCAGGCGGCGCGTACCGGAACGGACCTGCGTCGCCTGCCGGCGGAAGGACTCAAAGGGTAGTCTCCTGCGTCTGGTGCGCACGGCAACCGGTGAAATCCTGATAGATAAGGCGGGGAAGCAGAACGGACGGGGCGCCTATCTTTGTCCTTTCCGGAATTGCTGGGAATCCGCGGTCAAGGGCACCCGGCTGGAGTACGTGTTGAAGGGTAAGATCGAGTTAGAGAGCAAGAAGCGGCTTCTGGAATATGGGCAAACTCTCCCAGTGAGGTATGGTTAGTGGTCAAAGAAGTACCGCCTATTGAAAAAACGAAGAAGGCCATTGAGCTGCCCCCTACTATCACCGTAAAACGCCTCGGGGACCTCATGAAAGTCAGCGCATTGGAAGTCATCAAGCAGCTCATGCGCAACGGGATCATGGCCACCATTAACCAGGTGTTGGACTTCGATACCGCCGCGGTGGTGGCGGCCGATCTTGGTTTCGAGGCCACCATGGTGGCCTCGCCGCCACCCGTACCTGGGAAGGAAGCCCCAAAACTGCCCCGGGCCGCAGTCTCCGGTGAGGACCTTCAGACTCGCCCGCCGGTGGTAACTATCATGGGACACGTGGACCACGGCAAGACCTCCCTTCTCGACGCTATCCGCCAGACCAACGTCACAGCCACCGAGGCCGGAGGCATCACCCAGCACATCGGGGCCTATCAGGTAGACGTGGGTGGCCGAAAGGTAACGTTTCTGGACACTCCCGGCCACGAGGCTTTCACCGCTATGAGGGCCAGGGGGGCGCAGGTTACGGACATTGCTGTGGTGGTAGTGGCAGCCGACGACGGGGTCCAACCGCAAACGGTGGAGGCCATCGACCATGCCAAGGCGGCCGGCGTGCCCATAGTCGTGGCCATAAACAAGATCGATAAGGCCGGGGCCAACCCGGACGTGGTGAAGAAGCAGCTTTCAGACCTGGGGGTGCTCATTGAGGAATGGGGCGGCGACGTAGTCTCCGTCCCGGTGTCTGCCAAGAAACGGATAGGCATTTCCGACTTGCTGGACAACATCCTGGTAGTTGCCGAAGTCGCTGAGCTCAAGGCTAATCCACGCCAGGCGGCTGAGGGGACTGTTGTTGAGGCGGAGCTCGACAAGACACGTGGACCTATGGCTACGGTGCTCGTGCAGAACGGCACTCTGGCACTGGGAAATATCGTGGCGGTCGGCGACACCTGGGGCAAGATCAAAGCCATGTTTAACGACAAGGGCAAGCGGCTCAAAGAGGTCGGCCCATCAACCCCGGCAGCTCTGCTTGGACTGAACAGCGTGCCTCTGGCCGGCGATATACTTACAGTAGTAGCCAGTGAGCGTGAGGCCAGAGCTATCCTGGAAAGGCGTCTGGCCGAACGGCAGTCGCGGGCCGTACTGTCGAAGAAGTCGGTGAGTCTGGACGATCTGTTCGCTCAGGTGAGCCAGGGCAATATCAAAGAACTCAACATTGTTCTCAAGACAGACGTTCAGGGCAGCATCGAACCCATAAAGAACTCGTTGGAAAGGATAACGACCGAGCAGGTCAGGGTGCGGGTCATCCACACCGGGACCGGGAGTATTACCGAAAGCGACGTCCTTCTGGCCATGGCCTCCAAAGGCATCATCATCGGCTTCAACAGCCGGGCGGAGCCCGGCGCCAAACGTCTGGCCGAGACCGAAGGCGTGGACATCAGGACCTACGACATCATTTACAATCTCCTCGACAACGTTCAAAAGGCTCTCCAGGGTATGCTGGAGCCAACCTACAGGGAGGTCATCGAGGGCCGGGGCAAGGTAATAGCCATTTTCCCGCATGCCAAGGGGAAGATCGCCGGCGTGCTGGTAGCCGAGGGCAAGCTAAGCCGGTCGGCCAAAGTCAGGGTGATACGGCAGGGGCAGGTGCTTGCAGATACCACCATTGCCAGCATGAGACGTTTCAAGGACAACGTAAACGAGGTGGGCGCCGGTCTGGAAGCAGGTCTGGTGATCGAGGGATACAACGACTTTCAGACTGAAGACATCATCGAAGCCTATCGCAAGGAACGAAGCAACTAGCCTAGTGTCTCTCAAATAACTTGACATGCAGTGAGTATGGCATATGTCAGCGCAGGCCATCCGCGATAACCTTAGTCCGCCGCCGTCAAGAAGCTCTGCCATCCAACAAGAGGCGTCGGCTGTAGGGCCTTCCTCCCCCTTTGGAAAAGGGGGACGACAGGGGGATTTTCCTTCTGAGTTGACGCTTTGTAAAATCCCTCTCAATCTCCCTTTACGAAAGGGAGACGAATTATTCAATGAACTTATAAGGCACTACACTAGATGGT
>JACQTY010000233.1 GCA_016210545.1 Chloroflexota bacterium | reverse complement strand
CTGGGGACTTGACATAATATTCAGCGTCGCCCGGCTGGAGAACGTGCAGCGGGCCATGATCAGGTTGATGTACGGCACACTATTGGATAAGTTCCCCACCGTGAAGATACTGATGCCCCACCTGGGGGCGGGCTTCTTCGGTTACCTGGGGCGGGTCAGTCCCTCCTTCAGCCATTACTACAAGGGCGACGTGGACATTAGCAAGCTCTCGGACATAGAGAAGCAGAAAACAAAGCAGACGGAGAAGCGTCTGGCCCAACTGTACTTTGAGAGCGCGCCGCCCCACTGGCGGCCAGTCGAGTTCAAGTGTGCCTTTGACACCTATGGGGAGGACCATATCACCCTGGGCAGCGACTATCCGGTCGGCCCGGACTTCCTGCCTCAGGCTGTAGCTATCGTCAAGAACGCGAACGTACCTCAGACTGCCAAGAACAAGATCCTCGGTGACAACGCGGTCAAGCTGTTCCGCATTAAGAAGTAGCCCGCCTGCTAGTAATCAGTGCGTAAGAGAAGATTGCATCAAGTCCCCCCTCTCTCTGACTCTCCCCCTCAAAGGGGGCCCCGATACATCGGGGTCGCCCTCGACGGGAGAGAGCGGGAGAGAGGGTGAAGTTGGTAACCCCCAAAATGCAAACAATATTGCGCTCTGAGTAATAAGTAGGTGACCGCTTGCCATGAAATCGGACGGGGCGCCCCGCCAGCCAAATAGGTTTGACGGCGTGCGCCCCGTCCGTGTACAATACCGTATTCTCTATGGACAAGTTCAGTCAGTGGGTCAGAGACCGGCACAATTACGCCCGCGGCTGGAAGGCTATGACGGGCGGTAAGGTGCTGGGCTATTTTTGCTGTTACCTGCCCGAGGAGATCGCCTACGCCGCCGGCGTCCTGCCGGTGAGGGTCATCCCCGGCGACGAGCCTCAGGACCTGAGCAACCTCTACATCATGAGCTTCTTCTGCCCGTACTGTCGCAATTGCCTGGGCGAGGGACTCAAGGGCAGCTATGATTACGCCGATGGCGTCGCCCTGGGGCACACCTGCGTCCAGATAGACCAGACCTTCGAAAGCTGGCGGGCGGCTCTGTCTCCTTCCTTCGATTACTATCTTCCCGTGCCCGGCAGTCCCGATGAATCAGGAGAACTGAAGCCCTTCTTTGCCGCCGAACTTGGCGATTTCCAGCGGGCCATTGAGCAATGGACGTGGCGGGCCGTCTCCAACGACGACCTTCAACGGGCTATCGATGTCTACAACCGGCACCGCAAGCTGTTGCATCGTCTCTACGACCTGCGCCGCAACGACCCGCCGCCGCTCTCCGGCGCCAGGACCTTCGAGATCGTTCTCTCCAGCATGCTTGTGGACAAGGCGGAACACAACATGTGGTTGGGCGAGCTTCTGGATAGTCTCTCCACCTCGGCAAAGAGGCAGCGTCCCGGGCCGCGGGTGATGATCATCGGCGGTGAGAACCACTCGCCCGAGCTTCTGCGCCTGATCGAGGAGCAGGGGGCCAACATCGTCATCGACGATCTTTGCATGGGCAGCCGCTACTTTTGGAACGAGGTTGCCACTCCCTCGCCCTTGATGGGAGAGGGTGGGGGTGTGTCCCGCGAAACTCTCCTCTCATCCATCGCCGCCCGCTACCTGGACAAGCCCGGCTGCCCTGTCAAGGATGTATCCAACTTTAGTGGCCGCCCGCGCCACAAGCACCTGATGGAACTCGTCAGGGAGTGGAAAGTGCAGGGCATCTTCATAGTTTATCAGAAGTTCTGTCACCCCCAGGAACTGGACCTGCCCTCGCTGAACAAGCTGTTCCAGGAGAATGGTCTGCCCACCTGCGTGCTGGAGTTGGATACCACCCTGACGATAGGGCAGATTAAGACGCGGGCGCAGGCATTCTTGGAGATGCTGTCGTAGAAGCGCCGCGCTCTGACAACGACCATTAATTATCTACTGCGGCGCAACGGGATATCTCTTTTCTCGTCATTCTCCCGAAAATAGGATCCCCCCGCCTTCGGCGACCCCCTTACTAAGGGGGTACGGGGGATTTGCCCTTCGTCCTGAGGTGGAATGCGTGCTATTTTCACTCTTGGCGGTGCCCAGCATAACCGGGCACGGGGGATTACTACGAAAATGCGGCCATAACTCATCTCCCCCCTTCGAGGGAGAGAGTTAGAGTGAAGGGGGCGTTCGAATGCCCTATCCCACCAAACCCTTGGAATGCTTTTCCCTGGCCAAGGAGCTTCGGGCGCGCCACTACAGGGATATTATGGCCGCCCGGGAGCAGGGTAAGCTCCTGGTCTCCGGCGGCGTGGTCGGCCCGTGGGAGCTTCTGGAGGGCTTCGGCCCCATCGAGTTCTTCGAGGGCGAACCCTACGGCGCTGCGGTGGCCGCCGAGCCGGAGCTGGCCGCCGCCTCCAACGAGGCCACCGATGCCCACGGCTACGGCCGGGATGTCTGTCCCTATGCCCGCTCCTACTGGGGTTCCATGTTCCTCAACCGTTCCCCGTGGGGCGCCTTCCCCAGACCCGATTTTGCTGTCCAGTACCACCACAGCCACTGCGGTACCAACGACAAGTGGTTCCGCGTCCTCAGCGAGCACTTAGGCGTGCCCTACTATGTCATGGACTACCCGCGCCTGCGCCCCGCCGATGGCGCCCTGACCGACGCGCAGGTCGAACGCTACACGGGGTACCTCACCGTCCAGTACCACCAGTTCATTGAGTGGGCAGAGAAGGTGACCGACCGGAAGTACGACGATGGGCGGCTTATCCAGGCCCTGGTCCACAAGCGGCGGAGCCAGCAGCTCTGGGGCGAGATCTGCCGGATGCAGCAGGCCGTTCCTGCTCCCCTCAACCTGCGGACCCTGTACGCCCTGATGGCGCCTCGCGTCTCCTGGGGGACGCGGGCGGAAGGCGTCTCATACCTCGCGCAGCTCCGTGACGAGGTTGAGTCTCGCGTGGCCGGAGGCATCGCCGGACAGGCCGAAGAGCGGGGCCGCTTCCTGCACGATTTCGTCGCCCCCTACATCGCTATGGACATCATGAAACACATCGAAAGCTATGGGGCGGCCCTGGTGGTCTCTCTCTACGTCTGCAACTGGGGCGGCGGCATCCAGGACGACGGCCAATGGGGGCTTGTCCCCGCTTTCGAGACCCTGGGAGGCCGGCCCCCGCGAGATCGCGAAGAGGCCCTGCGGGACATCGCCCACTGGGACCTGAAGCGGGACTGCTGGCTCCGCATGTTCTCCTGTCAGGTGAAGGTAGACACGGCTATCGAGTTCGTCGAAAGGTGGAAGTGCAACGGGGCCATCTACCACCTGAACCGAGGCGATGTTGGCGGCATGCTGGGCATCCTGAACGCCCGCCTGGCGCTCAAGGAGCGCGGCATCCCGACGCTTCTGTACGAGGCCAGCGCCACCGACCGCCGGGACGTGGACATCGTCAAGGTCAAGGACCAGATAGACGCCTACATGGAGAGCCTGGGCCTGCGAAAGCTGTAGGGCAGATACCCCGCCTTTGACGCCCCCTTAGTAAGGGGGTGTTTCCCCTGTCATTCTGAAGGAGCGGAGCGACTGAAGAATCTCCTATCGCTCCAATGCGTAGCTGGCACATGAGACCTACGCAAGGGCATAACCAGAGATTCTTCGCGTGCGGCTCAGAATGACATGTGGCCGGGCCCAATTGTGCTATCATTGAGCCGCCCCGTCCGCACGCGCTCGCCTTTTGCCGCGCCGGGGCCAAACAAATTCAGAAAGGTGAAGAAAGTTGAAAATCGAAACGGCAAGTCTCGGACGGCAGGAGCTGCATGACCTCATAGGCACGGCTATCTCGCCGTTGCCCATCGCCTTTATCTCCACCGTGGGCCCCGACGGCGTGAACAACGCCGCCCCTTTCAGCTTCGTGGCGCCCGTGTGCTCCAAACCGGCCATCATCTGCGTCGCCATCGGGCTGCGCAAAAACGAAAAGAAGGACACCCTGAGGAACATCGAGTCCACCCTGGACTTCGTGGTCAACGTCGTGGACGAGAAACTGATGCGGCCCGCCATCGATGCGTCTACCGAGTACCCATCCGATGTGGACGAGATCAAGCAGGTGGGGCTGACCCCCGTTGCCAGCGACAGGGTCAAATCGCCCCGCATCGCCGAGGCCAAGGTGAGCCTGGAGTGCAAGGTGGTGCAGGAGATGCAGATAGTGGAGCAGTTGCGGGAGGGTCTCGGCTTGAGGGCCATAGTCTTCGGCGAGGTCATCCTGGCGCACGTCAAGGACGAGGTCTGGGTCAAGGGGAAGATAGACCCGCGACGGCTTCAGGTCATCGGGCGCGTGGCCCAGAACACCTACTGCCGCACCGGCGACATGTTTGAGATGAAGCGGGCGTAACGTCGCCGCCCTGAGCTCGAAGGGCGTGCAGCCTTGCGCGACGGTCCCAATAGGCAACTCGTGGGGGCAATTCAAGAATTGCCCTGGTGGTGGTTGGCGCCTATTGTCTCCTCCGTCACGAAGCACGGGAATCCCTCAGGGGTCATTGCGAGTCCCTTAGGTCGGGATGGCCGACCCAAAGTCGAGCGATGAACCGATTGGCAAATACATGGTTGCTCTCCGCGAGCGGAGTGTCCGCTTCGGTCCGACAGGGTAGACTCCGCGAAGCAATCTTCTTGTCTTTGTGCGTAGTCTCTCCGGAAAGAGTTCCGATGCGTTGGTACTTCGTCGCTTCGCTCCTTGCAGAGGTGCGTCACGCATCACCACTTATTGCATTTGTATTAGTTGACATGCCGGGGATTATGGTTCTATAATGGTACTAAAATAGATGTATTGTGGAGCAAGTCCATGCCCGTCAACCTATCGGTCAAGGATGTTCCCGACGATCTGGCGGAGAAGCTCCGACAGAGGGCAAAACGCCACCATCGCTCCCTCCAGGGTGAGTTGGTAGCTATCCTGGAAGAGGCCACAGGCCCGGCAAAGCTTTCCCTGCACGAAGCTGAAAATACTCTCAGGAATCTTGGCCTTGCGACTGGCGACGAGTCAACGGCATGGGTCCGGGAAATGAGAGATGCCCGCTAGAGTCGTGGATGCCTCCGTAATGGCGGCCTGGTGCTTCCGGGAGCCGCGGGCGCAGGAGGCCCTGAGGCTCATCGGAGACGCGGAGTTGTACGCCCCATTGCTTCTAGCCTATGAACTGGCCAGCATTGCCCGGAGGAAGGCCGTCGCTTACCCTGAGAAGCTTCGTGTACTCGGGGATGCTCTCCGAACGGCGCTCTTGCTGCCCATTCACTGGATGGATGTGGACCACGTGTCAGTCCTGGGCCTGGCGATGACCACTAACCTGACCACCTACGATGCCAGCTACCTCTACGTGGCACGCGTGCTCGGCGTGCCGCTCGTCACCTTTGATGAGCGCCTGGCCCGCGCGGCCGGTGAAGCAGCAGGGTAATACAGCAGGCCCCAACTCCTTGCTAGGAGTTGGGGCCTGCGCTTCTTGTGCATTGGGACTTGGTGCTTGGGATTTGGAGTTTCCCCCCGGGTTACGGGTGTCCTATCTCCCCCAGCCACCTCACGTACTCGCTCTGCCGGGACTTCATCGACTTGATCTCGTCGTCGGTGAACCACTTGTGGAAGTCCACCTTGTCCACCGCATAGTGGGGCCGGTAGAATTGCTCCTTTTCCAGCAACGGGACCGTCGCGTCGATGCCGATGCCGCCCTCGAACACGGAGACCGGTCGGGTGTGGCCGGCGCCGCTTCCGGCGGCCATCCTTTCGCTGGGCTGATACGAGTGCCCCCGGCCCCCGCCGCCGAAGACGATATCCGTATGCGGGTTGACGCGGGTAGTGAGGGCAAAGAACATGTCCTCCGGCTGGTAGAGGTTTATGTCCTCATCCACCGCGATGGCCAGGCGGATGCCGCGAACCGCGCCCAGGGTAGCTGCCAGCAGGTTGCGCTGCATGCCCTCGTCGCTGCGGCGGCGTTTCTTGACCTGGAAGGTGATGCCGCTCCACACAGTAAAGCCAATGGGGTTGAACACGTCCGTGCAGAAGCCGGGCGACATGCGGCGGAATAGCTCGAAGTAGCTGGCCTCCAGGGTGGGCGTCGAGGCATAGTTGGTGCCGAAGTAGGGCACGAAGTAGTAGGGCTTGTCCTTCCGCATGGTGACAGCCGTCACCTCGAACTTCCGGGAGCGGTAGGCCCGGCCCAGGTAGCGCGCCCACTCGGGATGGAAATGGGCCACGCCCTGCTCGTTCATCTTCTCGGCCTCTTCCGTTTCCCATACCCGCTCGTTGGGGACAATGTAGCCCTCGATGACCATCTCGGCGTTGGCTATGGCGTAGGCGTCGACGGTCTTCGCCTTGACGATCTCCACCGGGGCGTTTTGCAGCGTCCCGGCGATGGCGATCTCGTCCATGCCGAAGGGGAACACCGTCGGGATGAAGCTGCCGATGGCCATAACGTCGACGGCCGGGGACGGGCAGATGTTCACCGTGCAGGGTATCTTGCTGGTCGGAAAGGTATCGGCGATCTGGTCGCCGTGGCCGCCGGGCACCATGTTGATGGAGGCGAAGTCCTTGCCCCTCCAGCCCATGCGGTACAGGGCCAACTGGCTGGCGTTGTTCGCCCACTTGCCGCTGATGTAGTGGACGCCGGAGCCGAAGAAGCGGCCGCCGTCGTTCTCGGTGTGCTTTATCATGGGGAAGAGCTTCCAGGGGTCCACCTCTTCCTTCGACAGGAAGACCTCCTGAGAGGGCGCTTTGGTGACCACCCGGGGCGGCGTAGGCTGCTTGATGGCCTCCAGTATCTTGAACTTGACCTCTTTGAATTCCTTGCACCCCAGCAGCTTGGCCACCCGGTCCCGCCGGCCGTACATATTGACGATGTACCTGGAATTGGGGTAGCCCTTGACGCTATCGCAGACAAATGCGGGTCCCTCGTCGAAGGCCTTGTTGATGGCCCCCACCTCCAGCACCGGGTCGACCTCCGGTTTGATGACCTTCAGGTCCCCCTCGGCCTTGAGAAACTCGATGGCCTCCCTGCAACTCGTTGGTAGCTTCACTTCAGCCATTGTCCCCTCCTTTTGTGATAATAGCTAACCGTGTCCATGCCTGTGCCTCGTAAGGCGACTCCAATCGCCATGCATCCTGACAAATAGCCCTATGATAGGTTGTCGTTACTCTGAAAGGAGACACTTGCGCAGTCTCCTCTCCCCGCCGCGGGAGAGGATTAATCCCGACAAGTCGGGACTCTCTCTCAACTCTCTCCCGTCGAGGGCGAGAGAACTTCCCCGCGACCCTCAGCTTTGGCGGCAGAATCCCCAGATTATGGATCCTTTTTGGCATTCGTATTTTGTATTTGTTTAGTGCTTAGAGCTTGGGATTTGGTATTTGGGACTTGGAGCTTGCCTCTAGGCGTATCCCGTGTCCCCCAGCCAGCGGTAGTACTCATGTTGATTGGCCTTTATCTTCTTGATCTCCTCGGGGGTCAGCCACTTGGTGAAGTCCACCTTGTCCACCGCATAGCGGCCCCGCTCAAAGTGTTCCTTCGAGTTCAACGGCACTGTAGCATCGATGCCGATGCCGCCCTCGAAGATGGAGACCGGCGTCACGTTGCCTGCCCCGGCGCCGGCGGCCATGCGCTCCGCCGGCTGGTACGACTGCCCTCTGCCCCCCACGCCCTTCACGATGTCTGTCGCCGGGTTCACGCGGGTGGTGAGGGCAAAGAAGAGGTCCTCCGGCTCCCGGATGTTGATATCCTCGTCCACTATCATGGCGATGCGGAGTCCCCGCACCCCGCCCAGGCAGGCGGCGAGCATGTTCCGCTGCATGCCTTCATCGCTCCTGCGCTTCTTCTGGCACTGCAACACTATGCCGCTCCATACCGTCAGGCCCAGGAAGTTGGACACATCGGTAACGAACCCGGGGGCCAGGGTGTTGCATATCTTGTAGAAGGTGGCCTCAATGAAACACTGGTCGCCCCATAGCGAGCCGAAGAAGGGCACGAAGTAGAGGGGCTTGTCCTTGCGCCGGGTGACCGCCGTAATCTCGAACTTGCGGGAGCGATAGGCCCGGCCCAGGTAGCGGGCCCACTCGGGATGGAAGGGGGCCACACCCTGGCCCATCTTCTCGGCTGCTTCGCTCTCCCACACACGCTCGTTGGGGACTATGTACCCCTCGATCACCCATTCCGAGTTCGCCACCGAGTAGGCGTCCACGGTCTTGGCTTTCACCAGCTCGACGGGGAAGCCTTGCAGGGCGCCGGCCATCCCGATCTCGTCCGTCTCGGGAAAGGCCATAGGGGCCAGCGACCCCCAGCCCATCATCTCTACCATGGGCGGCGGGCAGATGTTCACCGTGCAGGGTATCTTCTCATTGGGGAACCTCTCGGCTATGAGGTCGCCGTGGCCGCCGGGCACCATGTTTATCGAGGCATAGTCGTTGCCGCGGAAGCTCATGCGGTAGAGGGCAAGCTGGCTGCCGCCATCGGCATACTTGCCGCCGATATAATGGATCCCCGAGCCGAAGAAACGCCCGCCATCCCGGGGCGAGTGCTTGATCATGGGGAACAGGGCAAAGGGGTCCACCTTCTCCCTGGGTATGACGATCTCCTGGCAGGGGGCCTTGTTCACGATGACCGGCTTGACCGGGTTCTTGGCGGCGTCGATAATCTTGAATTTGGCGTCCTTCAGGTCGTCCACCCCGAAGAGCTTGGCCACCCTGTCTTTCCGGCCCCACAGGTTGACCACATACCTGGCATTGGGGTACCCTTTGATATTCTCGCAGACAAAGGTCGGGCCGTCGTCAAAGGCCTTGTTAAGGGCGCCCACTTCGATCTCAGGGTCGATCTCCGGCTTGAGGATCTTCACATCGTCCGGGTTTTCAGCCCTGAGCCATTCCAGGGTCGCCCGCTGGTCTTTCAGCGCCTCTTCACGTTTCAATACCCTCTCCTTGAACTAAGATTGCTGAGTCTTTCCTTCTCCTCTCCCCACCGTGGGAGAGGATTAATCCCGACAAGTCGGGACTCACTCTCGCTCTCTCCTATCGAGGGAGAGAGGATTCCCGCTCGTTCTTCTTATTCGAATACCCCCTCCTGAAGCAACGCAGTGAACTCATCGTCCGGCATGCCGAGGATCCGGGTAAACACGTACTCGGTGTGCTCTCCAAGGCAGTGGCCTCTCCTCATCTGGGACGGAGTCTTTGACAGCCTGAAGCTGGGGTAGGTGTAGCGGTGTACGCCCAGGACAGGGTGCTCGATGTAGGTGTAGGAGCCCCGGGCCTCCGTTTGCGGGTCGTTGTTCATGTCCTGGCCCGACTGTACGACTCCGGCGGATACCCCGGCGCACTGCAGTATCTCCATCACCTGCTCAGGGCTCCGGCTGGCGGTCCACGCCGATACCAGGGTCTCGACCTCATCCTCATTCTGTTTGCGGCCCAGGGCTGTGGCGAATCTGGAATCCTTGGTCCAGTCCGGCTCTCCCATAGCCCGGCAAAACGCCTGCCACTCATCGTCATTGGAAACAGCGATGGCGCACCATTCGTCGTCGCCGTGGCAGGGGAACGCGCCGTGGGGCGCAGCATAGGGAGAACGATTGCCCATGCGCATGGCGACGCGGCCGTTCACGTTGTAGTCCAGGATGGCAGGCGACAGCAAGTGCAAAGAGGCCTCGTATTGGGAGAGGTCCAGGTATTGCCCCTTGCCCGTGCGTTCACGATAGTCCAGGGCAGCCAGCAGGGTGCTCAGTCCGAAGCGCATGGCTACAAAATCGGTGTGGGCGGCGAAAGGGAAATCGGGCCAGCGGTCAGGCCAGCCCGTCAGGTGGATGATTCCGGACAATGCCGTGAGCTGGGTGCCGAATCCCGGCCGGTGGGAGTGTGGGCCGGTCTGCCCCTGGTTGCAGGTGCTGAGCATGACAACCCGGGGATTGAACTTGCGCACCTCCTCGTAGTCCAGACCCCACTTCTTCATCGTCCCTGGTATGAAACTGTCCAGGATCACGTCTGCCCAGGCGGCCAGTTGCCTGGCCACTCCCACGGCCTTCGGCTTGGCCATATTGAGGGCGATCCCGTACTTGCCAGTATTCAGCCAGGGATAGTTAGCGGCGCGGTCCGGCTCGGGTATCAAGTCCTTGAACGGCGGCGTGCCCCTCATGGCATCGGGGCGGTGCCAGGACTCAACTTTGACTACGGTCGCGCCGTGCTTCGCCAGGTAGGAACCCATAATTGGCCCTACCGCATTCCACGAGAAGTCGGCTACCTTCAGTCCTTCAAAAACTTGCTTGGTCATCTCTTTCATCTGTCCGCGCTGAGGGCATCACCCCGAAAATAGCCCCCCACTGTCATTCCCGCGAAGGCAGGCGAGCAGCCGCTCGCCCCTACATTGGACGTTGCCGCCATTTTCGCCCTTCGCGACCTCCGCCGTAAAGTGGCATGAACGATTCCATCGAGAATAGCCTTAAGTGACCTAACCCCAAACCCCTTCCCGACACGGGAAGGGGCTATCAAACCGTCCCTTCCCATCTTGGGAAGGGACCGAGGGTTAGGTCTCACCCCTCAGATCGCTCCGCTTTGCTTGAGTATTCCCATCTCATCCCGTGTCAGCCCCAGCTCGCCCTCGTATATCTCCAGATTGTGCTCACCGATGAGCGGCGGCCGGCGCTGGAACTGGAGGGGCGTCTCCGAGAGCTTGATAAAAGGTCCGGGGTACGTCAGAGTGTCGTTCAACTCCGGGTGTTCCACTTCTTGCCAGTAGCGCCGCGAGTCCAATTGGTCGTCCTTGCTGATGTCGGCGACGGTGAATACCGGATACAGCATCATGTCCCTGGTGAGTGCGCCCATGTGGAGCTCTTCGACGGTGTGGGCCTTGAAAAAGGCTGCCGCCGGTTCGGCGAACTCGTCGAACTGTTTCTCGGTGAACACGCCTATGCTCAGATTGTCCCAGTCCATCGTCTTGAGCCACTCGGGCACTTCCATTTCGCTGGCCATCCAATCGACGATCCCCCGGTTGGTGGGGGCGCCGGTCTTGCCGCCGTAGATAGTGAACGAAACGTAGCCGTCCTTGCACGGCCAGATCACGCGGTGCCTCTGGGCGGAGGCGCTGGACCAGCTCCGGTGAATGCCCACCCGCTTCAGCTTGACCTTGTTGAACTCCCAGAAGTGGGGCATGTTCATGGCATTCCAGCCCAGGGCCTCCTGGATAGAGGCATCCACGTACTGACCCTCGCCCGTCCTCTGACGGTGGTAGTGGGCGATGAGCGCGCCGATGGTTGCTTCTTCAGCCCCCTGGAGGTACGCCTGCGGAAAGCTTATTTGAACGGGCGCCCGGTCCGGGTCGCCCGTGGGGTACATGGAGCCGCCGAAGGCTGAAGCCACGATGTCCGACGGCTTATAGTGGCTGCGAGGCCCTGTTTGCCCGCACAGGGTTAAGGATGTCATGACCAGACGGGGGTTGAGGGCGCTGAGCACGTCGTAGCCGAGGCCGATTTCGTTCATGTATCCCGGCTGGAAGGACTCAATGACGAAGTCAGCTTTACTGGCCAGCCTCTTGAATAGCGCCTGCCCATCGGCAGTTTCCAGGTCCAGGGTTACTCCCCTCTTGTTGATGTTGTAGGCGAACCAGTACAGGCTCCTCTCGCTTTCCGGGATGTCGTGGTAGAAGGGGCCGATCTTACGCCCGGGGTCTCCGCCTGGGGGTTCGATCTTGATGACGTCCGCGCCCAGGTCGGCGAGGATGCGGCCACAAAGGTAGCCTTTTTCGTCGGTCAGGTCGAGCGCTCTGAAGGGACCCAGCAGGGTGTCACTTTTCTCTACAGGCACAGAAAAAGCTCCAAACGCAATAGGTGGCTTTCGAAGGTGACCGGGCGCAGGGCGGCGGGTTGCAATCAGTTTGCGGCCGTCCTCAATGTGCGGGTTGGTCGGTCGAGGGAGTCGCGCCCCTGAGAATTAAAAGCATAATAGACCAGCCTACGAACGTTGTCAAGCGTGCGCCGCACCGCGGCGCCAATCCAGGGTCTTTGCGTTTTCGGACACGAGGGAAGCAAGGCGCGATCCTCCTGCAGCCCTGTCACTCTGAGAAGTCCCGACAGGTCCCGATGTATTGGGAAGAGTCTGGGGAGGGGTCCGACTCCTTCAGGCGCCCCTCAACCCCAGATGCTTCGCGCAGTTTACCCTGAGCAACGCCGAAGGGTCTCAGCATGACAGGTTGCGCGGCCTCCTCCAAATGCAGCTCTCCAATAATGCAAAGACCCTGACAAGGGGGCGTCGCTCTCCGCGGAGAACGCGGAGGGCGCGAGTTGTGGTCAGGGAGTTCGTTGGGTTGGGGTCAGGTCTCCTCTCCGCCCAATTGAGACAAAAGTCGTATTCCGCCGCGGCCCCGCCATGCCATCATGTCTTCGGACTGATGCTCAGGGAGTAACGAGGAGGTAAGAGTCATGCCAGAGACTACGCAAACGTTGGACATAAGGCCGCTTCCCCACAGCGATAGGTTGGCCGCCATTCTCGAACGCTGGCGCAGCCTGCCGGTGGGTGAGAGCTTTCGGCTGAAGGTGGAACACAATCCCGTGCCTCTGAAGTTCTTGTTTCGGGGCGAGTCGCCGGGGGAATTCGACTGGCAGTATGAGAAGGAAGGGCCTGACGAGTGGGTCATAAGGATCACCCGGATCGCTGTCCCGAAGGCGCAGGCCGCCGACTCGCGGACCTCCGAGGAGCAGGACAGGCAATCCATGAAGAACCTCTTGACGCAATTGCACGCGGGAAGGGATGTCTCCGCGGTCAAGGAGCAGGCCAAAGACCTGTTGCGCAAGATGGACGCCAGCACGGTGGCTATGCTGGAGCAGGAGATGATCCACGAAGGAATGGGGCGCGACGAGATGCGGCGCCTCTGCGACGCCCATCTGGAGATAATGAGGGATAGCCTGGGCGGTGGTGAGATAAGTCCGGCGCCGGGGCATCCCATCCATACGCTCATGGAGGAGCACAAGGTCCTGAAGCATCACTTGGAGGAACTCAAGGCTTATCTGGAAGTGATGAAGAATGCTGCCGACCTGGCCGGCATCTCGAAAGAACTGGAGGGTACCCGGCTGGTGGCCCACGAGTTGCTGGAGGCGGAGAAGCACCATCAGCGCGAGGAAGAGGTCATCTTTCCTGCCCTGGCGGAGCGGGGCGTCACCGAACCTCCGGAGATAATGCGGGAGGAGCATACCGATCTCCGGGCCAAAAAGGCCGCCCTGGCCGAAGCAGGCCGGGAGCCTGCGAAGTACCAGTTCAAAGACTGGGTGCAGGATATCCAGGAGGTGGGCGACTACCTGGTCAAGGAGCTAGGCAACCACATCTACAAAGAGGACCATATCCTCTATCAGATGGCCCTTCAGACCATCGAGCCCGAGGCCTGGGCGGAAATGAAGGCGCGCTGCGACAAGATCGGTTACTGTTGCTTCACTCCAGGATTTGAAGCGCCTGCAGAGAAGGCCAAGGTATCATAGCGGGACACTGGCGTGGCGGAGGTGAATACGGCGTATCTGTAGGGGCAGGCCTTGTGCCCACCTGTTCCAACAAAATGCCTTGAGCACCCGTACTTAGACAGATAGCGAGGGCGCTACACCACCTGTCATTCCGGCCACCGAGCCGTCCCGATGAATCGGGGCAGCTTTTGCTGGAGTGACGCGTTGCGGGGCCATCTCCCCCATGCCTCAGATTAGTTGGCGCTATCTGGTCAGGGATATGTTGGAACGAGTGCCCCCGTGCCTGCCCTGGGCGACCACGAGGGTCGCCCCTACCGGATGTCGGCCCTCGCTCTCGCCGCATGCAGCGCGCTGGCCACGCCTTTTGCCGATGTGAGATTCAGCACACCGGCCCGTTCCATGTCGTCCATCCCCCGCCCCCACACCCAGGACAGCACTGCCTTCTCAGGGAACTGGCGGGCGCTTTCGGCCATGATGGCAGCCAGTTCCTTAGCCCCCGCCGATAGCGAAGCCGAAATGACGACTACGGCATGGACGGACCGGTCTCCCAGCAAGTGGTGCAGGACCCGCCTGAAGCTCTCAATGGCCGCCTCCGTGCCCCCGATGAACAGAGGCATCAGGTCCACCGGGTTCGTCAACGCCTGGGGGTTGGGGAGGCAGGCCCGCACTTGCTCTGCGGTCTCTACTGAAAGCTGGGATAGAGTGAACCCATGCGGCCGGCAGTTGTCCATCAGTAGCACTGCCCCGCCCATGGTAAGGGTCATTATGGCCACGCCGGGGCCTTTCAACGGCGGCAATGCCAGCAAAGCCCTCGCCATGTCTTTCATCTCGTCGAGGTCTGTTGCCTGAAGGATGCCGCATTGCCGGAAGGCGGCATCGATTATCTGCTGACTTGCGCCCAGGGAGCCGGAATGCGACCTGGAGAGGATGGCCCCCTCGTCGCTCTTGCCGCCCCGGATAGCAACGATGGGCTTCGCCCTCGCTACTCTCGTCGCCGCTTCAAGGAAACGACGGGCATTCCTGATCTCTTCGCAATGCAACAGGACTACCCTGGTGTCGCGGTCTTCGGCGAAATACTCCAGGGCCTCGTGGAAGCCAACGTCGCAGGCATTGCCCAGGTCCACCACCTTGCCCAGCCCCAGCTCATATAGCTGCCCGGTGGAGAACATCCCGCTTTGCGAGACTGTGGCCACGGGGCTGCGGAAAAGCTGGAACCTGGCGAAGGGTGTGGCCAGATTGCGGAAGGCGTTGATGACGCCGAAGGTGTTCGGTCCCAGGACTCTGACGCCGCCGCGGGCGGCGATGGCGGCTACTTCCTCTTGCAGCGCCCGGCCCGTCGGCCCCGTCTCGGAGAAGCCGTCCGATTGTATGATGATTGCCTTAACGCCCCTATCGGCGCAGTCCTGAACGACCGAAGGTACTATCCGTGGGGACGTTTGCACCAGGGCGAGGTCAACAGCGGTGGGCAGGTCGCGGACGGTGGGGTAGCATCTGAGACCAGCGATCTCGTCCGCCCTTGGGTTCACGGGGAATACCGGCCCGTCGAACCCGTAGTACCCCAGGTTCTCGACGACGTTGGCGCCGTCGCCGGTATGCCGTGGCGCGCCCACCACTGCCAGGGACATTGGCTCCAGAAAGGGCCTCAGTACGTCAGCGCCGTTCGTCTGTGATTCGTTCACAATATTCTCTTAGGTCCAATGGCTTTGCAGAAACGGAGAGAAACCATCCAACCAACCGTCATTCTGGTCCGTCGTGCGGACTCTCGTGCGCGGAGCGAAGGCCAGAATCCAGGAGACGCCTTCCATGCCCCCCGGCTTCACGGCCTCACCGTGGTGAATAGCCTGTTGTTTTCTTCCTTCAGTATCCCCCGCTGGAGAAGCCCGTTCGTTACCTGTGCGTATTTAGCTTCGTATTCGCCGCCAAAATAGAGATCAACCGTCTCCCGGAACCAGTTCGTGCCCATGAGCAGCGGGAAAAAGCCTTCGCTATCCACACCCCTTTTCATCAAGAGAGTGTAGGTGAACATCCTCTTTAGCAGGTCATCACCCAGTTTCTCCCGGCTGCGCATATAGTCTTCGATTTTCCTTCTGGCCCGGGATATGGCTTTCTTCATGTCGGTGAACGGCGGGCCGTGACCGGGGTAGACCACTCGGACATCCAGCGATTCCAGTCTCTCCAGGGACTCCAGATGGGAAAACAATGCCCGGCTGCCCTCCACCCTCACGGTTAAGACCGCCATGTCGTTCTCCCAAAGGGCGTCCGAGGAGACCAACGCCTTGTCCTTTCTGTTATACAGGGCAATTCCATCTGAGGCGTGGCCCGGCGTGTAAATAACCTGGAACTGATGGGGACCTATGGCCAGGGTGTCGCCGTCCTTCAGGGACGTAGTGCAGGTAAAGAAATGGGCTTCCTGGTTGTAGTATCTCCACCAGGTGGACCAGTCATCCCTGGTGTCAATGAAGTGCTTGCCGATGCGGTGCATGGCGATGTCGCAACCTGATTTCTCCTGGACCAGCCTGTTGCCGCCTACATGGTCGCAGTGACAATGGGTGTTGACGACCAGGCTGATGTCCGAGAGATTTACGCCCAGTTCGCCAATTAGCCTCTGCGTTTCGCTAAAGTCGGAGACGTAGCCGGTGTCAATAAGGACTGGCCTGGGGGAGCGATATACAAAATGGTTGCCATTTAGATAGCCTCTTTCAATGAAGAAGAGGCCATCCATGATTTCACAGATAGGCACAACAGCTTCTCCGTTGGACCAGTGGAAAGTGCAATGCTAGACGGTGGTATCGCCCTTTCTCACCGCTCACTTCTTACCCGTTCGGCAGGCTCTCCGCGCACGGAGTCCGATGTCTTACTCGGACAGGGCATGCTTCTCACACCTTCTCGACCTGGACCAGCGCCGTGTTGCTGGTGAAGGCCCCTCCCGGCGAGACCCTGTCGCTGGTGAGGACATTGGCGCAACCGCCTTTGTCCACCCCCCGCTCGTCGGGGTCGTACCACGCCCCCTGGGGCACCTCGACCACGCCGGGCATGATCCTCTCGTTGACCCGGGCGGGGAGCGCCATCTGGCCCCGGTCGTTGAACACCCGCACCGTGTCTCCGTCCTTTATGTTGCGGGCCTTTGCGTCGCGAGCGTTGATAGTCACCGCGTGGGGGGCAAGCTCCCGTATCCAGGGAATGTTGTGGAACTGCGTGTGCGCCCGCATCCGGGAGTGGGTGGTTATCAACTGAAGCGGGTACTTCCTGGCCAGGGGATCGTTGACGCCTTCCCACGCCTCGATGTACTTGGGCACCGGCGGTATCTCCGGATGGTGCATATCGGCCAGCCGCTGGCAGAACAACTCGATCCTGCCCGAGGGTGTGGGGAAAGGATGTCCCTTGGGGTCGTCGATCTGCTCCTTGAAGGTGACGAAAGGCTCGGCCAGCGGGACCTTGTAGCTGCCCTCTTTCTTGAAGCTGTCGTAGTCCTTGAACGGGCCGGCCTTGGCGATGCCTCTCAGCCACTCCTCTTCGGTCTTGTCGTTGAAGTCCTTCAGGCCCATCTTGGCCGCCAGGGCTATGCCGATCTCCAGGTGGCTCTTGCTTTCGTAGAGGGAGGGGACTATCTTGTTCATGGCTCCATAGAAGGGAGTGCCGCCGCCGGCGGTGATGTCATTCCTCTCGAAGAAGGTGTTGGTGGGCAGGACGATGTCGGCGAACTTGGCCGTGGCCGTCATGAACTGCTCCTGGACAACTACGAACTCCAGCTTCTTGAAAGCCTCCACCGTCTTGTTCAGGTTAGCCGTTTGATTGAGGTAGTTGATGTTGACCAGGTAAGCGAGCTTGATATCGGCGGGGTAGCCGCCCGCCTTCCCCTTCAGGATGGCATCGGGCGCCGAAGTGATATGTATCCGGGCGCCCGATGTCCCCATGCGGGCGCCGCCCCCGGTGATGGAGTACTGGCGGGGAGGCGCTCCCGCTTCCACCGGGTTCCCGCCGCTGCTGATGCCCCGGCCCAGTTGGAACGGATATCCGTTGTAGATGGAGTCCCAGGAGCGGGCGGCTGGCTCTCCCCCGTGCACGCCTACGTTCCCGGTAATGGCGGCCAGGGCTGTGGCTGCCCGGTGGTACTGCTCGCCGTAGGCTGTGCGGCCCGGCCCGATGCCGGATATCAATGCCGCCGGTTTCCTGGTGGCGAACTCGCGGGCCAGACTGGCGATAGTCGCTGCCGGTATGCCGGTTATGGTCTCCGCCCAGGCCGGGGTCTTCGCCGTCCCGTCGTCCTTGCCCAGCACGTGGTCGGCGTACTTGTCGAAGCCGACGGTGTACGTATCGATGAAACGTTTGTCCTGGAGGTGCTCGGAGATGATGACATAGGCCATAGCCAGGAGCACGGCGGCGTCGGTGCCCGGTCTTATGGGCACCCACTGCTCCGCGGCGACCGCCGCCGAGTCATGGTACCGGGGGTCAACGGCGACAATCTTGATGCCCTTCTCCCTGGCCTGGGCCAGATACCATATGTGGTTGGTATTGGCCACGCTGCTCGACGGGTCGCAACCCCACAACAGGATAAAGCGGGAGTTGAGCAGGTCGTCCCGGCCCGGGCAAGCGGCGGCCTCTCCGTAGCTGGCTATGGAAGAGAACAGCGCCCCCTCGTAGGAGACCAGGCCCCATGTCCGGGTGCACCCGCCGCTCATGCACAGCAGCCTGTCGATGACCTTGTAGCTGTGCAGCCAGTTGACATCACCGCCCGATTGCAGAAAGAGGACGGACGCTGAGCCGTAGGTCTTCCGGACCCTGCCCAGCTCACTGGCCACGGTTTGCAGCGCCTCGTCCCAGGACACTCGCTCGAACTGCCCCCTGCCCCGTTCACCCACCCTCTTGAGAGGGTATTGCAGCCGGTCCGGGGCGTAGACCCTCTGACGGTAAGCCCTGGCCTTGAGACAGGCACGGAACTGGGGGTCCGGGCCGTCGTCGGTCTCGATGCGGGTCACCTTCCCGTCTTTGACATGGGCCTTGAGGATGCACGTGCCGCCGCAATGGCTGCTGCACGTAGTCATGATGGTCTGCTCGGCGCTATTGGCTTTCTCGCTCAATGGTTGCCTCCAATCCAAGTCATCGCCAAAAGACAAAACTGCTCATGTTCAAGATGGGGGAGTGTACCCTCTCGCCCTTCGCCAGACTCCGCAACGCGGAGGGATGGGAGAGAGTTGGAGAGAGGGTGAACTTAAACTGAAGTATCTACGGTTTCAGTGTTTCTGTCAACTTTGAATGACCGTTGCCCACCGCTCCGATAAACCGAGAGTCTTCGACAGAGAACGCAGGAGGCGCAGAGGGGTACAAAGATAGAGACAGAGGCTGGGACACGGCTCTGGCCAGGTTGTAGGGTGGGGTGCAGTCCTGATGGAGTCGGGACGAAACCCACCACCCCCGTCTTTCCGCGATGGGTGCTCCGCGAAGGCCGCAGAGAGCGCGGGGATAGGGACAGAAACAGGGACGAGGGTGGTGGGGGAAATCCTCGTGGCCCCCTTTACGCAAATCCCGATGCATCGGGGCGGGGGATTTTCTCCGGTCCGTGTCCCTTGCTTCCCTGCCCAGTCCCGGCTATAATCAAGGCCAAACATCGCCGGACTGCGCTGACGGTTCGCCGCGTCGGGCATGCCAATATCCGCCCGGCAAACCGCCGGGACGAGGAGGGCAGCATGGTAAACACAAGCTCAGCCACGATGGCCCGGGGAGTCCTCTCAGAGCTCAAAAAGTGCGGCGTCACCCACATCGTATGGCTGCCCCACAGCGAGAACAAGGCCATGTACGACGTGGTGTGCTGCGATGCGGAGATCACCCTGGTGCCGGTGTGCCGCGAGGG
>JACQTY010000237.1 GCA_016210545.1 Chloroflexota bacterium | reverse complement strand
TGACCTCTCCCCCTGGCCCCCTCTCCGATTCGGAGAGGGGGTGGCCCGCTAGCGGGCCGAGGGTGAGGTCGGGCCCCGACGGTTCTGTTTTGGCTGCCAAGCTCATTTTGAGATAGATTCTTAGTACCGTCTCGTGTTACTAAACGAAAAGGCTGTCTTGTTCAATAATAACACCACCCACCGCGCATTGACGTTACGCTGCATTTCCTCCCGCGCCCAATGATCCCGTCAGGCGGAAGGACCTCACACTATCGACGCCATTCTGGCCCGTGACCTGCCTTACCGAGACGAGATAACATCCAGCCTCTCCCTTTCGTAAAGGGAGACTGAGAGGGATTTTGTGGGTGGCGGGGTAACCCCAAAGGGAAATCCCCTTTCCGTCCCCCTTTGTCAAAGGGGGAGAAGATTAAGAACACACCATCCTTTGAATGTGCTGCAAACGGGCGCCGCTTTCCTTCTTTGGCACGTCCGCTCGCCCCTACTTTCCCCGCAGCGCCCGGTACACCCGCTCCGGCGACATGGGCAATTCGCGGAGGCGCACCCCGGTGGCCCGGTAGATGGCGTTAGCTATGGCCGCCGGCGGCGGGGCTATGGGCACCTCGCCCACACCCCGTGCCCCGTAGGGGCCGTCGGGAGAGGGCGCCTCCACGATCTCGGTATCTATGAATGGTACATCCGTGGCCGTCGGCATCCGGTAGTCCATGAACGAGGGGTTCTGCAATACCCCGTTGTCGAACACATACCCTTCGCTCAAAGCCCAGCCGATGCCCTGGGTCGCGCCTCCCTGCATCTGCCCCTCTACCAGGGTCGGGTTGACGGCCCGGCCCACGTCCTGGAATGCCGTGTATTTGAGCAGCTTCACTTTTCCGGTGTCCCTGTCCACCTCCACATCCACAACGTGGGCGGCGAAGCCCGGCGCCGGGGCCATGCGGGTCAGCGAGCCGTGGCCCACCACCGGCCCGTCTCCCCGCCACAGGCTCATCTTGCCCAGGTCAGCCAGAGACAGCCCCGGCTCGGCTGAGTCCTTCACCTTGAAGACGCCCTTCTCATAGTCTATCTTTTCGGCGTCCACCCGCAACCGGGCGGCGGCCCGCCCCTTCAACTGGGCGATGGCGTCCTGGCAGGCGCGGAAGACTGCCGTCCCCATGCTATAGATAGTCCGGCTGCCGGCGCTGCCATCGGAGAAGCCGCCGGAATCGGTGTCGTTCACGGCGATAGACACCCTGCCCGCCGGTATGCCGAAGGTATCGGCGGCGACCTGCAGGAGGCCGGTGCGGGTGCCGGTCAGGTCCGGCGTGCCTACAGACACCGATACGGAGCCGTCGCCGTTCAATGCCGCCTGCGCGCTGGAGGTGAGGACAGCCCCGAACCACATCCCGCAGGCCATACCACGCCCGGGGCGTATCGAAGGTCCTTTGTTCCGGCTGGCCCCATCGATCTCGCCTGTCCACGCCGGATGGGCGGCTACCTTATCCAGGAGCAGCCCGAAGCCGATGCGGTTGTAGGGCCTATCGCCGGGCATGGGGTCGCCCTCGGCCACCGCGTTGCGCCGGCGGAACTCCACCGCGTCCAGCCCTAGCGCCTCGGCCATGGCGTCCATGTGCGACTCAACGGCGAAGGCGGCCTGGGTAGTGCCCGGGGCACGGTATGCCTTGACCCAGGGCTTGTTAGTAACCACGTCGTAGCATTCGATCTTGTAGTTGGGCAAGCGGTAGGCCCCTATGCCGGAGGTCGCCCCGGCCATCACCGGCGAACCAGGATAAGCGCCGGCATCGTAGATGAATTTGCCTGCAAGCGCCTTGAGCTTGCCATCTTTGGCGGCCCCGGCTTTGATGGTGATGACCGCCGGAGATCCTGGCCCGGTGGCCTGGAACACCTCCTCACGGGTGAGGACTATCTTCACGGGGCGGCCGGTGCGCTGCGACAGCAGGACGCAGAGCGGCTCGATCCACACCGTCATCTTGCCGCCGAAGCCGCCGCCGATCTCCGTGGGGACGACCTTCACGTTGCTCAGCGGAATGCTCAGCAGGTCACAAAGCGACTGTCTGGCATCGAAATGGCCCTGGGTAGAAGTCCACACCGTCACCCTGCCCCATTCGCCAGGCTCAGGGCAAGCTGCGGCGTCCGCGGAGGCCACCGCCGCCTGAGGCTCCAGGTAGCCCTGGTGTACCATCTGGGTGCGGTATGTCTCCTCGATGATAACATCCGATTCCCTGAAGCCTGCCTCAACGTCGCCGTGGCCCATCTCCAGGACCGACGCCACATTGCTGGGCCTGTCCGAGTTCTCAGCCGTCCCCGACGTGAGCAGGTCGGGATGGACTAACGGGGAGTCTGGCTTCATGGCCTCCAGCACGTCCCCGGCAACGGGCAGCGGCTCGTACTCTACCTCGATGAGCTTCAGGGCTTCCTCGGCGATGTGCGGGCCAGTGGCGGCCACCACAGCAACCCCCTGTCCGATGTGCAGCACCCTGTCCCGGGCCAGGAGGCTCTTCCAGTGGTCAACGGTGTTAACATACATGTTTCCCGCGGCGGCTACGACTTCGGGCCGCAACGGAGGGATGTCAGCCCCGGTAACAGCCCCTTTAACGCCCTCCAGCGCCAGGGCCTTGGTCAGGTCGAGCCGCTTGATGCGGGCGTGGGCGTGCGGGCTGCGCAACACCTTTGCGTAGAGCATGCCGGGCAGGCGCATATCGGCGCCGAAGGCGGCCTGGCCGGTGACCTTGGCCGCGGCGTCTACCCGGGGGAGTCGCTGACCAATGGCCGGGCCGCCAGAAGAACGGGACGGGGCCTTGTCGCCATGCGCCGCGGCCAGCACCGCCTTGATCACCTTATCGTAGCCGGTGCACCGGCACAAGTTGCCCGCCAGCGCCTGTCTCACCTCCGCTTCGGTGGGACTCGGATGCCTGTCGAGAAAGGCGCGGGCCATAAGGATGATGCCGGGGGTGCAGAAGCCACACTGGAAGCCGCCGTAGTCAATGAATGCCTGCTGTAGCGGCAACAACTGAGACCCCTTCGACAGGCCCTCTATGGTAGTTATGGAGCGCCCATCCGTCTCGCCCGCCAGGACGATGCAGGAGTTGACAGGGCGCCCGTCCATGAGAACGGTGCAGGCGCCGCAGTTGCCGTTGCCGCAGCCCTCTTTGGTCCCAATCAGCCCCAGGGTGTCCCTGAGCACCTGAAGCAGGGTGTCCCGGGGCTGAACGAATAACTGGTGCGTATCGCCGTTGACTACCAGGGAGATGGTCTTTGACTTCACATTTCCACCCGCAACGACTGGAGGCACGCGGTCAGGGTACGGCGGGTGAGCACCTCCACCAGATGACGGCGGTAGTCGGCCGAGCCCCGGATGTCGGTAATGGGGCTGGCCTCGCCAGCGGCCAGGCGGCTGGCCTCTTCGATAAGCCCGGCCTCCAGGGTCTTGCCCGAGAGAAGGGCTTCGGCCTTCTTGGCCCGGATCGGAGTGGGGGCCACCGCGCCCAGCGAGATGCGGGCCTCCTTGCAGCGTTTTCCCCGTGCCGCCAGCACTACATAGCTGGCAACGCCCACGATGGCGATGTCCATCTCCTCGCGCGGGGTCATGCGCAGGTAGCAGCCGGCGCTACGTGGCGGCGCTGGCGGTATCTCGATCTCCACCAGCAGCTCCCGGGAAGAAAGTCTGGTCTCGCCCGGTCCCCGGAAGAAGTCGTCAACCGGCGACTTCCGCATCCCCTTCTGCGTGGCGACGTGGACGGAGGCGCCCAGGCAGAGCAGGGCCGGCGCGGTATCCGCGGAAGGGGCGCCGTTGCAGATATTCCCGCCGACGCTGGCCCGGTTCCTTATCTGCATGCCGCCTATCAACGAAGCGGTCTGCCTCAGGAGATCGAACCTTTTGCCCACCTCGTCGCTGGCGATGATGTCGGCGCAGGGGACGGCCGCCCCCAGGTGCAGGGCGCCGTTGACATCGAACTCCAGGCGGTTCAACTCCGGGATGGACTTGATGTCCATGACCCAGGCGGGGGCCTTGCGGCCCTCGCGGATCTGAGGGATGAGGTCGGTCCCCCCCGCCAGCGGACGGACCTCTCCATCGGTCTGCGCCAGGAAAGCCAGGGCCTGTTCCAGGGAAGTCGGTCGAATATATTTGAAGTCATTCATGGGGGAAATATAAATCGCCAGGGGCGGGCTGTCAAGCGGCAGCGGCAGCAGATTGTGGAGGACCCAGGGGCCATGTTGTGTAATACGGCAGCTTTGTAGGGTGGGTGCAGCCTCGATGACATTGAGGCGAAACTCACCACCGGTTCCACACTTCTCGGATCGTTCTGCAATAACGCAAAGCCTCTGGACAGGCGGAGCGGACCGTCAGCCGACCAAAACGCCATGTTGTATAATACGACGGCAGGTTCAAGATGCCCTCAACAACAACATGAAGACGATCATATTGGCCTCGGCGTCCCCCCGAAGAAAGCAATTGCTGGAACAGATCGGCCTGAAGTTTATGGTCGAACCCAGCAATTATGACGAGCAGGTAGACTCTGAGTTAGAGCCGCGCCAACTGGCCATGTCCCTGTCCTTGAAGAAGGCTGAGCTGGTAGCCAAGAGCCACAGGGACGCCCTGGTTATTGCCGCCGACACGTTCGTTGTTCTTGAAGGTAAGATACTGGGCAAGCCACAAACGGAGACCGCTGCCAGAAAGATGCTGGAAGCGATAAGCGGCAAGCAACATTCGGTCATCACCGGTTTTACCATCATAGATACCGCGAGCCACAAAGTGCTATCCAGAGCAGTAACAACAGAAGTCTACATCAGGGAACTGACATCAAGCGAGATTGATGCTTATGTCAAGTCGAAAGAGCCGCTGGACAAGGCAGGGGCCTATGCGATCCAGGGATTAGGGTCAGTCATCGCGGAAAAGATCGCGGGTGATTATTCCAATGTGGTGGGGCTTCCCTTGAGCGCTCTGGCGGAAAGCCTGAAGGAATTCGGCGTTCACGTACTTTGAAAACCATAGGAATCCCCCTACGCCCCCTTTAATTAAGGGGGGGCCTTGCCCCAAAAGTGCCCTCACTGTCACCCTGAGCGTAGCGAAGGGTCTGGGGCGGAGGGTCAGCCAGATAGGAATCCCGATAAATCGGGACCCAGATTCTTCCCGATACATCGGGATACGTCGAGACTCCTCAGAATGACATTTGAGGCAAAGCCTTAAGGGGGTTGAGGGGGCGTAGGGGGACTTACCCATTGTATCAAAATCATTCGGGGCGCCCCCTTCCAGGGGGCAGGAACGAGTCCCCCGAAGATGCCGCCATAACTCCTCTCTCCCCACCGAGGGAGAGAGTTAGAGAGAGGGGGCGTTCACCGTCATCCCATTCGCTTCGCTCAGGGCGGGATCTAACCTTGTCCCTCAAGAAGAAGCGGTCATTGCGTCTATTTTCATGTTGCGTGGCGCCCGGCACAAGCGGGCATGAACGATTCCCAGGCAAATGTCTTATCACTTTCCCCATTAAGAGATTATCTCAAAAAGGGAGGTACCGCGCCCAGGCACAACCAGTAGGGCATCCCGACTTGTCGGGACTAACCTGCCGATTACTTGAGGTCGGGTTGGGAAACCCGACCTACGGGATCCTGAGATAGATTCTAAGTGCTATTAGGTATGAGCCGCCGATTCGCCGGCAACGTAACCCGTAGAGAAGGCGGCTTGCAAGTTGTAGCCGCCGGTATCGCCGTCCAGGTCCATGACCTCGCCGCAGAAATAGAGCCCCTCCACCAGGCGGGAGGCCATGTTGCGCGGGTCGATCTCTTTGAGGGAAATTCCCCCGGCGGTGACCATGGCCGAGGCCATAGATAGCGCCCCCTCGATGTTGAAGCGGAGCGACTTGAGACAACGCAGCAGGCGTTCCCGTTCCTCAGCGTTTATTTCGTGGCCCGGCTTACCGGGGGGGATGGCCGTCATCTCCACGAAGGGGTCGACCATTTTGGGTGGGAGCAGGCCGCCCAGTATGTTTTTGTAGCTCCGCTTACCGTAGCGGTCAAAGTCCTGCTGAAGCTGCTGGCGGAGTTGCCTTTCATCAAGGCCCGGTTTCAGGTCGATGGACACGCTGACCGGGCCGTTCTCCAGCGCGTCCACGATCGCCAGGCTCATAAGCAATGCTACCGGCCCTCCGATGCCAAAGTGGGCGACCATCATGTCCCCCATGCGGCTTTCGATGATAGGCCAGGACGGCTGCCTGTCGTTCATGCCGCGTCCGCAATCGGCGGTTGGGGCCAGCAAGGGATCGATCTCGTCAGCGGGGCGCTGGTAGGCGGTCAGGCGCACGTTGCGCAGGCTTGCGCCCTGCATGCTCCTGGCCCGCTGCACTTCGGAGACACGCAGGGGGACCAGCGCCGGGCGGACTTTGATGATGGTGTGGCCGAGGGCGGCGGCGAGGCGGTAGCCATCCCCTGTGGAGCCGGTCTCAGGATACGATTCGCCTCCCGTCGCCAGGACCACCGCCGTCGCCGGGAAGACCCCTTTGTCGGTTTGCACACCCGTCACCCGCCCATTGACGGCCTGTATCCCCGTTGCCCTCGCCCCGGTGAGCAACTGGACGCCGTGGTCGGCCATGTACCGCTCCAGGGCGTTGGATACGTCGCGGGCATCGTCCGAGACGGGGAAAACCCGCCCACCGGCTTCGGACTTGGTCTCCACGCCGTAGCGCCGCAAGAAAGCCAGCAGATCGTCCCGGAAGTAGCGGTGGAAGGCCCCATAGAGGAAGCGGCCGTTGGGGCCGTACATAGCGATGAAGTCATCCAGTTCCTTGGTGTTTGTCAGGTTGCAGCGCGTCTTGCCGCTGATCAGTATCTTGTTGCCGGGGCGCCCGGTCCTTTCCAGCACGACGACCGCGGCGCCCAGCTCGGCGGCCCGGCCGGCAGCCATCATCCCACCCGCCCCGGCGCCGACCACGATAATACGATTAGCGGTCACGGAATACTCTCGCCGGCATAAGTCGACCCACTACATCCGGGGGATGAGGCAGAGAAGCAGGGCAGACGCAGTTGAAGTTGTGCATGAGGCAAACATAAATCGGGGGAGGCAGGCTGTCAAGCGGCGGTGGCCCCGTCTTTGCGAGGAGCGCGGCGACGAAGCAATCTCCACTCCTCCATGGAGGATTCGCCTAAGAAGGTAAGGGGCTGCTTCGCTGCCCCCAACCAATCAGTGCATGGCGGGCACGTGGCAGTCAGATCCAAAAGGCGAAGGAGCATCCGCGCCTCGCGGCCCCCAACCCTACGGCTTGTCTGGCATCTTCTCGGACGAAGCCGCCATCTCCCTCCTTTCCAGGGGCGCCAGTTTTGGCTCTTCCTTCGGGGCCACCGGAGATAGTTCCACACCGTGCGGCCCCAGCTTCAAAACACTGGGCAGCACCAGCAACAGCAAGATTGCCGCCACCGGCGCCAGGTAATGTTGGTACCCCTTGCCGGGGTTCCAGGCTAAGGTACTCATCAGGCCGGGGAGTTTAGCGCCTTCCTGGAACAGCGGCATCACCAGGTACAGTGCCAGGAGCAAGGCCAGAAAGAAGCCCACCGCCCGTCTTCCCCGGGACTGCCCGAACCACCACTCCCACCACCACACGGGATGTCCTGCCTTGGGGTGCTCAAGGGCATCCCTGGCCTCCGCGAAGTTCCCATCGATGCGCAGCGCCCGCTCCAGCCTTTCCTTGGCCGCGTTCGTTTTGCCTATGCGGTGCAAGGATACTGCGCAATTATGGTGGTATAGCGGGTTATCCCGTGCCAGGACAGAGGCCGCCTCGTAGGCTGTAAGCGCCTGCCGGTACCTGCGCAGCTCGAACAACGCGCAGCCCAGCAGATTGAAGGCCCCGGCGTCCTTTGGCTCCAAGGACACATACGTCCGGTACGCTGCAGCCGCTTCCGCCAACTGTCCCAGACGCCGTAACACGCCTCCTTTACCGTACCAGGCTGGGGCAAATTTGGGGTCGATGGCCAGGGCCTTGTCGTAGCTCTCCAAAGCCTCCTGGTATTTCCCCAGGCCATAAAGACGCTTCCCTTCTTCAAGAAACTTTTCGGCGTCGTCGTGCGTCATGGCCCTCAGTATATGCCTTTCAAGCAGTGTGTCCAGCTAGCTGGGGCCAGTGCGCCCGGAAGAACACAGCCCTAACCCCTATGGGCGTTAGAACAAGGACTGCATCATAGGGGCAACACGCAGCACACGTAGGGTGGGTCAAGCGAGCAGACCAGGCGTTGCCGATCGCTGCCAGGCACGTATGGCGAGCGGACCCACCATATGCGTTAAGGGAATGTGGTGGTGGGTTGCGTCGCATTCACATGCGACATTCACCCACCCTACGGCTTCGCAAAAGCGCCGCCGTGAGCCGAGCCGAACGGTGAAACACCTTCGGAGGGGTCGCCCGCCCCTTTCCGTTATTTCCATCGCCGTAATCCACCATCAAAAGGCTAACATTGACAAGCCGGGGCCAATCTCGATAGATCAAGGGGGGGGTTTTAGTCATTCCAGCCCCGTATCGGTGTACGGGGTAAACACCGGCTGGAATCCAGGCCCCCGTAGCCCCTCCTGGATTCTGGCCTCCGCTAGAACAACAGGCGGAATCTCGCACCAACAAGGCGAAGAAACACGCCCTTTGGCGAGATTCAATTGGAGGTGGATTCCTGGATGGACCCGCACGTTGAACGCCCTTCCCCGTCGTGGTATAATATAAATTGAACCTGTCAAAGATCCCAGAATAGATTCCCTTTTGGAGCGCCCCTGGACAGTCGATTTTTTCGCAGCCAGCTTGCCTCTAGCCTCTCCCCCAGGCTTATGCCGCTATCCCCATTACCTTATACGCCAGTTTGCCTCGAATGTCCTTCTGAACACGTTCGCTGTGCTCAGTGTGAACTCCGTGAAGAATCTGGGTCCCGATTTATCGGGATTCATATGTGGTTGACCCTCCACCCCAGACCCTTCGTCCCGACGGGTCGGGACTCAGGGCGACAGTGAGGACACTTTTAGGGCAAAGCTGCTATACGCCAGACCGGGCGCGCCCAATTTTCGTCTTAGCGAGATAGAGAGCAATGATACAAGAGCCAACCACCCCTGCCCCACCACCAGGCGGATATTCCGCCCAGGACATTCAGGTCCTCGAAGGCCTGGAGGCTGTCCGCCGCCGCCCGGGCATGTACATCGGCAGCACCGACGAGACCGGCCTTCACCACCTCGTCTATGAGATCGTTTACAACAGCGTCGACGAGGCGCTGGCCGGGTTCTGCACCAGGATAAAGGTCACGCTGGGCGCCGAGGGCCAGATAGAAGTCGAGGACAATGGCCGCGGCATCCCCGTGGACATCCACCCGGCTACCGGCGTATCGGCGCTGGAGACGGTATTGACGCGGCTCCATGCCGGGGCCAAGTTCGGCGGCAAGGTATACCAGGTCTCCGGCGGCCTCCACGGCGTCGGCGCATCGGTGGTCAACGCCCTGGCCTCCCGGCTGGTCGTGGAGGTCAAGCGCGACGGGCATGTCTACCGCCAGGAGTACCAGCGGGGCAAGCCGCTGGCGCCGCTGGCCGTGGTGGGCGAGACCACAGACACCGGCACCAGGGTGGTCTTTGTGGCCGATACAGAGATATTCTCCAGAGTAGACTACGACTTCGATACCCTGGCCGGGCGTGTCCGCGAGGTGGCTTATCTCAACAAGGGACTGGAGATAAGCATCCAGGACAAGCGCAAGGAAGCCGATTCCCAGCCCTACACCTTCTACTTCGAGGGTGGGATAGCCAGCTTCGTCAAGCACTATCTGAACAAGGACAAGACCGTCATTCACCCCACCCCGGTATACTTCTCCCAGGCGGTAAACGGCACCGGGGTTGAGGTGGCCGTCCAGTACAACGACGGCTTCAGCGAGACCGTTCTCAGCTTCGCCAACTGCATCCATACCCCGGAAGGCGGCAGCCACCTGACCGGCTTCCGTTCGGCGCTCACCCGGGTGGTCAACGACTATGCCCGGAAGATGAAACTGCTGAAGGAAGACGACCCGAACCTTCAGGGCGACGATATGCGCTCCGGCCTCAGCGCCATCGTCAGCGTCAAGATCCGCGATCCCCAGTTCGAGGGCCAGACCAAGAGCAAGCTGGGCAATCCCGAGACCAAGGGCCAGGTGGAGACGGTCGTCGGCGATAACCTCTCCAGGTTTATGGAGGAGTACCCCTCCGATGCCAAGGAGATAATCGAGAAGTGCATGACCGCGGCCAAGGCCCGCGAGGCGGCCCGCAAGGCCCGGGACATGGTGCTGCGCAAAGGCGCCCTGGAGTCCACCAGCCTGCCGGGAAAACTGGCCGATTGCTCCGAGAAGGACCCGGCGCTGAGCGAGCTTTATATCGTGGAGGGTGAATCCGCCGGCGGCTCCGCCAAACAGGGACGGGACCGCCGCTTCCAGGCCATCCTTCCCCTCAAGGGCAAGATACTCAACGTGGAGAAGGCGTCGATCGAGAAGATATGGGGCCACGAGGAAATCCGGGCCCTCATCGCCGCCCTGGGCGTCAGCCCCAACGGCGATGCGGACCTGGCCAAATTACGTTACCATCAGGTCATCATCATGACGGATGCCGACGTGGACGGCGCCCATATCCGCACGTTGCTGCTCACCTTCTTCTACAGGCAACTGAAGAAGATCATCGAAGAGGGCCACCTTTACATCGCCCAGCCGCCGCTCTACCGCCTCCAGGCGGGCAAAGAGGTACACTGGGTGTATTCAGAGCAAGAGAAAGACGAGAAGCTGAAGCAACTCGAGGACAAAAGGAAAGTCGAGATCCAGCGCTACAAGGGCCTGGGCGAGATGAGTCCGGAGCAACTCTGGCAGACAACGATGAACCCGGAAGGCCGCACTATGCTGCGGGTCAACATCGAGGACGCGGCCAAGGCCGATGAGCTATTCACTAAGCTGATGGGTGAAGAGGTCATCCACCGCAAGCAATTCATCCAGTTGTACGCCCGCAGCGTGCGCAACCTGGACGTCTAGGGCAAGACGCAGGGCGCCAGTGGCAAGAGGCCAGACCACCCATCCACCTCCCTGCGGGGGCGTGTCTACCGCACACAGACTGTCACCCCATCAGGGAATCGTTCGTGCCCGGTTTCACAGGGTACCGCGACGCATGAAAATAGCGGCAATGTGGGTCGTAGGGTCCCGATGCATCGGGGCCCAGGGCAGACACGTGGGTCTGCCCCTACGATAGGCACTATCTATTTTCGGGAGAACCGTTCATGCCCGGTTGCGCTGGGCGCCGCGAAGGAAGTATGAAAATGGGCTTCCATGTCACGTGGAGCGCAGGGCAGGCGCCATCCTGAGCTTGTCGAAGGACCCCGACAGGTCGGGGCCGACGCTTCGATCCGGACAAGCTCCGCCCTGAGCACACCGAAGGGTCGGGACGCGGCGCTTGCTCGCCTTATTTTCGGGAGAAGACAAAACAATCCCCGGCTCTTGCAGGTGTAAGGGTTGCCACCCGTCGAAACGTCGGCAGTCGCATTGGCCCATCGATGCCCCAATCCTCCGTCAGACACCCAACCCGGACCACGGTAACCAATCCCAATACGTCTGGACAAATACCGATTTCCTGGCGTGTCATTCCAGCGCCGGCCCCGATATGCATCGGGGGCCCAATACTTGGCCAAAGCCGGGGGAGGCGCGACATGTTGCACCAACCGGGTGAGAAAACCGTGACTTTCGCCAAATTCAACAGGTGGTGGATTTTGAGATACATTCCCCTTGACACTCATATCTGGCGCAGTATATCATGCGAGTAACTTGGCTAGGAGGTAGTCCATTGTATTCCAGATTGGCCACACAGGCAATCATGGTAGCTGTTATGACCCTTCTGGTGGCATCGCTTGTAGCTACGGCCTGCGCCCCCAAGACCGCGCCGGCGCCCGCCCCGGCAACGCTGGCGACCACGGCCGCCGCTGGGCCAGCCATTCCCACACCTACTTTCTCACCTCCGGTCTCCCAGGACCCGGCCTGGGCCAGGGTGATCGAAGTCGCCAAGAAAGAGGGGAAGGTCTCCATCTACTCCTTCAACTTCACCGGGGATGCCGGGATTGCCATCTCCAGAAGCTTTGAAGGGGCGTACGGAATCAAGGCCGACATCATCACCGGCCGCGGCGCTGAATTCCTGGAAAGGGTCAAGACGGAGCAGCGACTGGGGCAAAGGGTGGGCGACATATTTGAAGGCAGCGTAGCCCATAGCCTGAACGCGAAGACCGCCGGGCTGCTGGCCCCCTCCATGGACATCGCCGTCCTGAAAGCCAGGGGAGACTTCCTGGTGGACCCTCTGGGCATAGACAAAGAGGGGTACATCCTGAATGAGTCCTATATCTCGTATGCCCCGTACATAAACACTAATCTGGTGAAGCCCGGCCAGGAGCCTAAGTCGTGGAGCGACTTCCTCGACCCCAGGTGGAAAGGCAAGATAATAGCCAATGACCCCCAGATAAGCGTGACCTGGTATAACGCCCTGGTCCCTCTGGTGAACTCCGGTATCCTCAAGATCGATTTCGTGAGAGACATGGGCAAGCAGGACCTTATGTTCGCTACCGGAGATTATGAGGTTATTCAGAAACTCGCCCAGGGACAGGCGCCCATCACCATGATCAGTCCCGATATAGTCGCCGGCTCCACGGCGGCAGAGGGAGCGCCCATAAAGGCGATACCCATGGCAGAGGGCGTAACCGTTTCCACTACGGCACTGGCCGCCATCAAGGACTCACCGCATCCTAACGCCGCCAAGCTGTTTATCAACTGGCTGCTCTCCGCGGAGGGACAGACTGCATTCCACAAAGCCAGGTCCACGGCCCCCATAAGGAAGGACGTTCAGGACTTCCGACATCCCAACGTAAGGCTGCCCGCGACGGTGAAATTGGTGGTGGTGGGCAAGGACGATGCCGATGACTCCGCCAAGAAGTTCCGGGACAAGTATTACCCGGAGCTGTGGAAGAAGTAGGGCCGGGGCGTTTTTGTATCACCGTCACAAAGGGTTTCGGCATACTTCCCATAGGTGTCCTCTCCTCCTCAACAAGCCCAGCTACATGTCTCAGGCCAAGCTTTGCACAGACACGGTGGGTCCTTACTTTCTTTCGCTCACCAACTGGACCTTGGACTTGTCCTGTAGCCCGTAGTTAGTTATCCTGTATCGGCTCAGTTCATCCCCGAGCGCAGCAAGAAGCAAAAGCAAACTTGACAACCCCACGGCTGGATACTACATTAAGCATGAGAAGGATTTCACTTGTTACGGCGCTAAGGCCAAGTAATAGTGCTATTCCCGGCGCCGGGCCTTCAGATAAGTCAACAGCCTGCTGAGGAAGCCTCTAAACAAGACAGATCGTTTCTCATTAGGAAGAGTGGGAGCAAACAGTGAAGCAGGGGCAGTGGTATCGGCGTATTAGCCTGCGCTCTCAGCTACTGGCGGCGGCGGCGCTGGGTATCCTTACCGTGTTTGCCATCCCGGGCTATATGTCCGTCTCGACAGCTCGACGGGTCAGCAATATAGTGTTCACGGAGCGCCTGCGGCAAGCGCGGGCAGCCAGCAACTCCATAGATGCATTGATTACCCATACTAAGTACCAGCTGTCCAGCGTAGCTGTCACTGAGGGATTCTTAGACAAGGAGAAGTTGAAAGACAGGTTAGCCAGCCTGAGCAACTTAGTCCACACTATGGGCACTTACGATAGTCTGTGGCTGGTGGATAGGGAAGGGAAACTGCTATGGGCATCCTCGCCGGGGCAGGAATTGTTGCTGGATCGTGTGACTCAGCGGCCCTTCTTCACGCAGGCGCTGACTGGTGAGGTGACTACAGTTGGCCAAATAGATATCGAAGAGTTCTCCCATCCACCCGTCGCGGTAGTCGTGGCTCCGGTAATAAACAGGGAGAATGAAGTCTACGCTGCTCTAGTGGGCAGCCTTCACCTCTCCCATATGGGGATAAACCTGGCCAGCTTGCCCAAGGGGGAGAGGGGGTTTATCAGCACACTCATAGACCGCCGCGGCATTGTTCTAGCTACCTCAGAGGGGATAGACTCCGCCTTCCCTTATTCGGACCCTCACCTGGAACTCCTCAGGGGTTTCATTGAACAGCGCCAGCCCGGCGTAGCCCTGCACCAGGAACAAGCCGGCGGGCATGTGGTAGTTTATGCTCCGCTTACAGCCATGGAGGGTGGGGTGGTAACGGAAGAGCGCCAAGACATGGCTTTGGGCATAGTGAGCAGCCTGCGCAACACCTACATTTTTATGGGGGTAGTTGTCTTGCTGCTGACGTCGTTGGGAGCCTGGCTCCTGGTGCAGCATATTACCCGGCCCCTGGAGGTCCTGGGGGCTGCAGCTACGGGCATCGCTGCCGGTAATCTCGAAGAGCCAATAAGGACGGCGCGGCAGGACGAGATAGGCCAGCTCGCCCGAAGCTTTGAGACTATGCGCCGGAAGCTCCGGGCGAGCCAGGAAGAGCGGGAGCGCTGGGAAAGGGACCTGGAGGACCGGGTGCGCCAGCGCACCGAGGAGGTGCAGCGGCTTCTGGGCCATGTCATCTCAGCCCAGGAAGAGGAGCGGAAACGGCTGGCCCGGGAGCTTCACGACGAGATGGCCCAGACTCTAGCCACCCTGCTATTGGGGATTTCCTCTCTACAAGGCGCCTTGCCCCCGGAGCAGACCCGCCAGAGGGAGATGCTGGGCCGCTTCCTGGCTCAGGGAGAGCAAGCCCTGCGAGATATACGACGTATGATCCTGGACCTGCGTCCGTCCTATTTGGATGATATGGGCTTGGTGGCTGCCCTGCGCTCCTACGCCAATGACAGGCTGGGGCCGGCTGGCGCCAGGGTTTCCTTTGAGGCCCGAGGGGAGGAGCGCCGGCTATCGAGCGCTGTGGAGACTGCTATATATCGTATTATGCAGGAGGCGGTGACCAACGTAGCCAAGCATTCCAGGGCAACCGGCGCCCGCATCCTGCTGGATTTTAGCCCTCGGCTATTCGTAGGTGAGGTGGAGGACGACGGGGTGGGATTCGACCCCGAGGCCAAGTATTCAAGCGATGGCGGTAGTGTGGGGCTTCAGGGGATGAAGGAAAGGGCCGCTCTGGTGGGCGCCCGGCTGCTGGTGAAAAGTATGCCTGGACAAGGCAGCGTGGTGAGGGTAGAGATGCCTCTGGCGGAGGACGGTGACCGTGGTTGACCGCATTAGAGTCGTGCTGGTAGACGACCATACCCTGTTCCGGGAGGGGCTGCGCATGCTCCTGGAAAGCCACGGGCAGTTCGAAGTGGTCGGGGAGGCAGCTAACGCCTGGCAAGCCGTCGAGGTAGCCAGGCAGTGTCACCCCGATGTGGTAGTGATGGATATCGCTATGGAAGGGAACGGCTTGACGGCCACCCGTCAACTCCATGAGGAGATTCCCCAACTCAGGGTGCTCGTGCTTACCATGCATGGCGGCGACGAGTATTTTTTCCGGGCGCTGGAGGCCGGAGCTACGGGGTATGTGCTCAAAGAGGCCGCTTCCACGGACTTGATTACCGCCATTCAGGTGGTAGCGGGTGGAGGTGTTTTCCTCTATCCCTCCCTGGCGGACAAATTGGTGAGAGACTATCTCAGCCGGGCGAGTGGCGGGGACGAGCGGGGTGGCTACGAAAAGCTCACCCCCCGCGAGAAACAAATCCTGGCCCTGGTGGCCCAGGGGCATACCAACCAGGAAATCGCTGAGAAACTATCAGTGAGCGCCAGCACTGTTCAGACCCATCGGGCTCATATTATGGAGAAGCTCAATCTCGATCGGCGCTCCGAGTTGATCGATTATGCCATCCGCATCGGCCTACTGCGTCGCTAAGCTCGTCTTCCTGCTTTTCCCCTGCTCCTTGATCAAGCTGACTACTCCTCTATGACGCGCGTCGCCTTTTCATACGCTTCCCCATGTCAGCCCAATGGCAGCCCCCTTGGACTAGCCATCAACAAAAACCACAACAAAAATCCCCCTCAAGTACGCGCTTTCTGTAGTTTTTAACGATACCCACCGCCCCCTTGGCCTAGTACAATATTTCACGAGAGGTTAATGAATATCCGCCATGAAGACTAAGTTAACGAGGCGCAATTTCTTAAGACTAGCCGGGGCTCTTGGGATGGGACTGGCTATACCTACGACTGCCGTTGCGGTTGCTCAAAATAAGCAGGATGAGAAGCCTACGCCCCACACTGGAGCTCGGCTGCGCCGCTGGGTCATGGTAGTAGACCAGAGGTACTGCGATGGCTGCCAGTCAGTGGATAAGCCCCCCCAGTGCGGCCAGGCCTGCATTGAGGGGCACTACGGCCCCGAGCCCCAGCAATGGATAGAGTGCTATGAACACGAGATGCCCGGGGGGGGCACCCAGTTTGTGCCCACCCCCTGCCAGCACTGCCAGAACGCGCCATGCGTTAATGTGTGCCCGGTAGGGGCCACATTCCATACTCCGGAGGGTCTGGTGCTGGTTGACCAGCAACGGTGCATCGGCTGCCGGCTGTGCATGGCCGCCTGCCCCTACGACCGGCGGTTCTTTAACTGGGGCCAACCCCCCATTCCGCCGGAGGCCGCTTTTGCCAGATATGATCCGGAGAACCAGATACCGGCCATCAAGGGGACGGTAATGAAATGCAGCTTCTGCGGCATGCTGGCGCGATCGGGCAAGTTGCCGTACTGCGTGCAGGGTTGCGACAGCCAGGCCCTGTACTTTGGCGACCTCGAGGAGGACGTCGCTACCAATGGCCGGGAAGTGGTCAAGCTGTCAGTGTTCCTATCGGAGAATTCGGCCTATCAGCTCAAGGCGGAGCTAGGCACCAAGCCTCGGGTGTATTACATTCCTGGCCATGGACAGGCCCTGGGGCGAGACCCCTTCCGCAAAGGTCGAAAGCCTACCGTCTGGCCATGGCTGGCGAGATTGAAAGGGAGTAAAACATGGAACCGGTCAGGCACGTAGAGCATTTCCGAGAGCGGTTGGAGCGCGTTGCCCTGGCGCCCCTGGCCCACAGCGGGTGGCGATATTTCCTCTGGGTCTTTTTTCTGGCTGGGGTCGTCGGGTGGGGGGCCTATGCTTTTTTAACCCAGTACCGGGAAGGCCTCATCGTCACCGCCATGCGGGACCGCATCTCGTGGGGCCTGTATATCGCCCTCTTCGTCTTCTTTATTGGCATCAGCCACGCCGGCACCCTTATCTCCGCTATTCTCAGGGCGAGCCAGGCCGGGTGGCGCACGCCGGTAACTCGCATAGCGGAGTTCATTACGGTAGTGGCCCTCATGGTGGGGGCGCTGATGCCATTGATAGATATGGGACGGCCTGACCGTCTCCTGAACATGTTCTTCTACGGACGGTGGCAATCGCCCCTGGTCTGGGACATCCTTTCCATTACCACCTACCTCACCGGCAGCATCATCTATCTTTACCTGCCCATGATACCCGACATAGCCCTGGTCCGAGACCGGCTGGGGCCGACAGCCTCGGGGCTGAAACGATGGGTTTATACAGCCTTTTCTTTGGGCTGGCAGGGTACCCCCGACCAGCAGCGATACCTGGGCCGGGCCATCACCCTGATGATGCTGTTAATTATCCCCATTGCCATCTCGGTGCATACTGTGGTCTCCTGGGTATTCGCCATGACCCTGCGGGAGCCCTGGGATAACCCCATGTTTGGCATATACTTCGTGGCCGGGGCGATCTTCTCGGGTATTGCCGCCCTTATCATCCTCATGGCTGTCCTGCGGCGTATCTTTCACTTGGAGGAGTATATCACCCCCAAGCATTTCATCAATCTGGGCTATTTGATGGGGGCTATGACCTTCCTGATGATTTACTTTAACGCCTCGGAATACATAGTTACCGGCTACAAGATGGCTGGTGATGAGGCTTTCCATTTTGAACAGCTCTTTACCGGTCCTCTAGCCCCCTACTACTGGTTCTATGCACTGGGAGGGCTTATCCTGCCGGGCCTGCTCATCCTTTTCCCCTGGACGCGAAACATAAAGGGGATAGTGGCCGCGGCGGGACTGGTGATAGCTGGCATGTGGGTGGAACGCTATTTCATAGTGGTGGGGGGGCTGAGAGTGCCCCTGATGCCGTACGCCGCAGCCAGCTATTTCCCATCCTGGGTGGAGTGGTCCATCATGGCCGGTGCTCTGGCTGGCTTCGCCCTTATTATCAGTGTTTTCGTCAAGCTGTTCCCGGTGATAGCTGTTTGGGAGGTGGCTGAACACCACGAGGCCACGGTGAAGGAGGGGGCGGAGGAGAAGGAGAAGACTGTGCCCAGGCGCCGGCTGGTCTCGGAATTGGAGCGTTCCCATGAATCGGTTTAGCTTGAGGGCATTCGGAGCGGTGTTGATAGTGGCGGCCTATCTGTTGGCAGGCGTGGCGCCCGCTTCGGCGGTTGAACCTGTTACCCTGCAGACTGAGGCGACCAAAGAAGTTCGCTTAGGTGACACGGTCACTGTTAGGGTCACCGCCAGGGATGGTCAGGGCAGGCCCGTGGCTAAGGCCACCATCCTGATGTTTAGCCCGGCCCAGTTCGGCGCCGCCAGCGGTGAAATGAAGCTGGGCCAGGTTAGCACCGATGCCAGTGGCCAGGCGACTTTCACCTTCCAGGCCCGGAGGCAAGGCCCCCAGACCATCGTGGCCCGCTTTTCCGGCAATGGCAAGTATTCCACAGCGGAGAATTCCGTAGCCTTAACGGTGAGCGGCTCGGGCCATCTCTACGAGCAAAAAGCCGGGGTAGAAATACCTGGCCTGGGAGTATGGGTGTTGATCATGCTGTTAGGCGGCTTCTGGTCCGCATACCTGTTTGTTATGGCGTTGCTTACTCGCATTGCCAGAAAGGGAGAACAACCCTTACGGTCATTGGGAGGCGGCCATGGGCGAGAATAGGTCCTTTGTCCCCCGGATGGGCATAATGGCAGTGCTGGGCCTGGCTACTCTGCTTATCGGAGTCATATTGCTACGTAGCCCATACACCCACGCTAACCTCTCCAGTGAGATAGATGAGGGATATTCCCGGACCGAAGTGGGTGTGGTGGCAGCGGATGGGCAGACCGAGGTCCTTCGGTTGGGTAATGACTCAAATAACAGGGTCATGGCTGCTCTGGCTCCGGCATGGCTGATGATGCCGCCGGCTGAGGTAGCTGCCAGCATGGCCACTATGGATCCCGGCCGCCGTCTCTATCTTGATGCCGGCTGCGCTAAGTGCCATGGTTTGAACGGCCAGGGTGGCATAGTTGGCCCGCCGCTGTCAGGCCAGGACCCGAAGGTTATCGCCACCATGGCCAGGGTGGGGCCAGGCGGCATGCCTGCCTTCTCCAGACAGCAGTTAACCGATAGTGACCTGGGTGAAATCGGGGCATATCTTAAATCCCTTCAGCCGGCAAGGCCAGCAGTAGTCAAAGTAGAGCCCACCCCCTCCGAGCCAGCTCCGACCGGGCCCTCTCCCGCCGAACCATCTCTTACGCCCGCGGTGTCTGGCCCTGAGCCGACCCAAACCGTGGCTCCTCCTGTCGCCGGACCCCCTGCTCCACCCGCCCGATCTATCGGGGCTGTGGGGGACCCCATAAGAGGAAGAACTGGGTATGCCAGCAAATGCGCTCTTTGCCATGGACAGGGCGGCAGTGGAGGATTTGCTCCCTCGCTAGTGGGCAAGGACGCCGAAACTGTAGCAAGGGTGGTTCGGCAGGGCAAGGGGGGAATGCCAGCTTTCGGCGCCACGATAGTCCCTGAATCAGAGTTGACGGATATAGTTTCCTATGTAGGTTCGCTGGCTTCCAAGTAGAATGCCTCGCCAGGGCATATCCTGAAAGGGGGTGTGGGCTGTGAGCAAATCTAAGGCGACGGCCTTGGTGGCAGGGGTGGCCCTTTTCTTGGGTCTGGTTATTTGGGGTAGCCCGGAGAGGATTGAAGTTATCCCGAGGCCAGACGTCAGGGAGAAGGCAATGCCCAGCTATGCACTGGACGTAGAGCCTATCCTACAGGGTTCCTGTGTGCAATGCCATCAGGGGCCAGCGGCCGCGGCAGCGTTTGACGTATCCAACTATGAGGGGTTATTGCGAGGCACGGCCTTCGGCCCCATGGTCATTCCGGGGAACTCGGCAGCCAGCAATTTGGTAGCTCATCTCAAGAAGGATGTATCCTCCAAGTTGTGGCAAAAGTGCCTGTCGCCCGGGCAGGAACCCAGCCCCAACCAGATTAAGAACCTGGAGCGGTGGGTTAGGGAGGGGGCCAGAAACAACTAATAAGGGCAGGCGGACTGAGGTGCAATTCACCTACAAGATACAGGTGCCAGGAAGAGAGGCCGGGCCGGCATCCGCCAAAGCTGAATGGCAGCAGCCCACCGCGGCCAGCGTCTCGGCCCCGGAAGTGCCTTTCGACTTCGATAAGATCGCCGTTGACTTGCCCAAACGGGGCTGCCCCGCCTGCCACGTGCTGAGGGACGAGAAGACGGGCGCGGCGACCATTGCTTACGAGGCCATGGAACGCGGGGGCCTCAGGTATCCACGTCTGCCCTTTGACACTGTTGTCACCACTTGCCTCGGATGCCACAAACCTGGCGCCGGCGAGCGAGAGAACCGTGGAGCCGTGGCCCCCAAGATGCTCAGGGATATTGTGCACCCCGTGCACCTCAATAGCCCGTCGTTCACTGGCAGATACAAAGGCAACTGCTTCACTTGCCACAATATTGAGGGCAAGGGGAATTTCACGCTCCTGGGAGAGAAGCTGCATACTGACTTCCGAGGCATCCCTGAAGAGGTGCCTGTCAAGGGAATACCCCCCAGCGAGGGCGGCAAGTAGCCCGAGCTATTCACGAAGTCCCGATCCTTGTGCGAAGCGCCGACTCTGATGCACCGGATTGGTTCCGACTTGCCCGGACGACCGTTGCCGGGAAAAGAAAACGCATAAAGGACATAAGGAATGGCTAAGCTTGCAATGAACCGAAGTGCAACCAAAAGATGTCCTGGGCTAGAAAATTTGACAGGGAGGGAGACATGACGGTGTTTCGTGGTCCATTGTCCCTTGCTGCACTGGGTAGTGTGCTCGCGGTGGTCACTCTAGCGTTTATGGCTGCCTGCGCCGGCCCCCAGGGTCCCGCTGGCCCTGCTGGCGCCCCCGGCCCGGCTGCAGCTCCCGGCAACGCCGGCCCGGCCGGTGCGGCTGGTCCGGCTGGTCCTGCGGGCTCTGCTGGCGCAGCGGGCGCTCCTGGTAAAGCTGGCCCGGCAGGTGCAGCAGGAAAGGGATTCGAATTTCCGGCAACGTCTCCTGGAGCTAATGTGCCTCAACTCCCCCCACCAATGGAGTTTATTCCCCCCACGGCAGATCCTGCAATGGATAGAGGACTGAATGTGACTATTGATCTGTCAAAGCCAGCCAATGGGACTCACCTTGTAGTGGGAGAGAAAATGGTGGTCACGGTTAACGTTAAAGATAAGCTTGGCGCTTCCATTCTCAGAGATAACTTTTCTACCCTTAGCCTTTATATG
>JACQTY010000019.1 GCA_016210545.1 Chloroflexota bacterium | reverse complement strand
GAGTTACGCTATCTGGACAAGGCGGGGGCGGTGTCTGGAGGTGGGGCTACGCCGACAGGGCCCACTGTCGGTAGCTCCGGTTCGGGCAGCGGCGGCTCCGGCAGCGGCGGCTCCGGTTCGGGCAGCGGCGGCTCCGGTTCGGGCAGCGGCGGCTCCGGCTCGGGCAGCGGTAGCTCCGGTTCGGGCAGCGATGACTCCGGCTCCGGCTCGGGCAGCGGCGGCTGAACGGAGGATAACGTACTGGCACGATGCATCGTGCCCGCACGGCAGATTCAAGCAATTTGCCTCACCCTCTAACCCCCTCTCCGTTTCGGAGAGGGGGCCTGGGGAGAGGTCTCAAGGCAACAAGAATGGTTCCCCAGGGGAGATCTGGGGAGGGAGATAGGAGATACAAAATGCCCTTCCGACTAGGCGCACCAGAATTGATAATCATCCTGCTCATAATCATGGTGATCTTTGGAGCAGCCAAGTTGCCGCAGTTGGGCGGCGCTCTGGGCAAGAGCATCAGAGAGTTCCGCAAGGAAGCCGGCGGAGAGAAGAAGTCGGATGAGCGGGAGGTCATTGTGTCTGAGGACTCTCACGGGCCCGAGGCTGCTATGGAAGCCAGGAAGGGCCCTTGAAGGGTTACTGATCGTCATTGCGGGGGGGCACGGCGAAGGATGAAAATTGGCGTCCATGTCACGTGGAGCGCAGGGCAGGCGCCATCCTGAGCTTGTCGAAGGACCCCGACAGGTCGGGGCCGACGCTGCGATCCCGACAAGTCGGGACGCGGCGCTTGCTCGCCTTATTTTCGAGGGCAACTTCCATCCCGACCAGTCGGGACAGCGCAGATATGAAAATGGCTGCCACCGTCATTGCGAGTCCCGAATCGGCTGGGAGGCATCCCGGTAGGGCGGGACGAAGTCCCGAAGCATCGGGACTCCTGGATGAGCGGTTGGCGTTAACGTCATGAGATTGCTTCGTGGAGTTCACCCTGAGCATTCGAAGGGATCGCATAACGTCAGTCGGTCTATTTTCGGAGTAATCGTTCGCCCATTTGCAGGGGGGGCACGGCGAAGGATGAAAATAGCTGATCCGCGGCCTGTGGTCGCCCATTCATTTGGCAAACCCTGCCCCGACCTGTCGGGGCAACTACATTTTCACGGGGCTATTTTCGAGGGAAGTGTAATAGTAACAAGGTGCAGTGGTCTGTTTGGAGGCTGTGGCACAGTCACGGCTTGCACTAATAATCAGGAAGGAGCATAGAGATGTCAAGCAAGAGAACTGCCTTTAGCGCCGGACTCCGCTGGCTGCTGGTCGCGGTAATGGTCCTGACTTTGGGGCTAAGCCCTCTCGGCAGCAGGAGTGTGGCGCAGGCGCAGGCGGTTACTGCCGCGGCGCTGACCATAGACCCTCAGATAGGTCTGGTGCTCCCGCCGCCCGTCTTCGCCGGCGCCAGGGCTGACAACACAGCCATGCCCGCTGTCCTGCCATTAGGGACGGTCCCCTTATTTACAATAGATGGGGTCGTGACCGCTAAGAATGCGGCTGGCACGGAGTGGCAGATCGGCAGTCAGCCGGTGTTGGTTTACACGCACGCCGGCACCAGGGTGGACCTGGCTCCCAATGTAGGCGATGTGGTCAAGGTAGTCGCTCAACGGACAGTCGCCCCTGGTCCCATTGTAGCCGACCGGATTACCCGGCGTGCAATAGGTCCCACGGCGGCTTTTCCGGCCAGTGTGGTTGTAGATTTCCAGTTCAATGGCGCTGTGCAGACTATAGGTTTAGCGACATGGACTGTGTCTGGCAGCACCTTTGCCATAAATGACCCCATAGCCGGCCCGGCAGTTATAGCCCCCGGCCTGGCCGTGGGCAGCCTGGTAACTGTGGTGTTCACGGCGCCAGTTGCGGCAGTGGCCCTGGCGCCAGCGCCCGCTCCGGGTACAGTGCCTGCTCCTGCACTGGGCACGGCGCCAGCACCCGTGGCAGCTCCTGCGGCGGCGGCTCCCATGATTGCGTTGGAGGTATTCGCCCAGATACCAATAACTCCGGCAGCCCCGCTGGCCGGCGGCGCCAGAGTGGATAGCACCGCTATTCCTGTCGGGGGACCGCTGGGGTCGTTCCCGTTGTTTGTGATTTTCGGGTCCATCTCCGCGGTGAATGCCGCCGGCACGGAATGGCAGATCGGGACCCCTCCGACCTTCGTCTACACCCATGGCGGCACCGTGCTTCAAAACGCGCCCGCAGTCGGCAGCACGGTCAGAGTTGTCGGCACCCGCACGGTGGCCCCGGGGCCAATAATGGCCGATGTCATTGCAGCGCGGCCTGGGGCGGCAACCGCGACGCCCGCTGATGTGCAGGTGCTGTCTTTACTCTTTAACGGGACTATAACCGCCATCAACCCGCCAACGGCCACCGGCACGACCATATGGACCGTAGGCGGCGTTGATTTCCAGGTAGACGGGGCAGTTTTAGACCCCGGCCTGGTTGTGGGTTCAGCGGTAACCGTTGAGTTCAGCCCGCCTTTTGTAGCGCCCCCGGGGACGGTTATAGGTCCACCCCCAGTTCCCACCGCCACGGCGCCAGCGGCGGCGCCCATGACGTTCGGTCCGGTTAACCCGCTGACGGCTGTCCCTGTCTGGTTCCGGGATGCCGCCGGGATTGCCCTGGACTTTTGTGTCGACCCCGTGCTGTGCATCGGCACTCCCCCCGATCCCACCAACCCGTTCTCCGTGCAGACGGGCTTCAACGACGAGGCGTTCTACTGGAGCGCCACGGCCATCATGCCTACCAACGGCGGCGGGCAGGCGCTCCTGGTACTGGCCTGGGAAGTCGCCTATCTCAATGGACCTCCTGTGGCCGGCGAGACGATCATGTTCGGGCGCATCCGCATCAGGGCGAGTGGCCTTACCCCGGGGGCGACGTATACGGTGACCCATCCCTTCGGTGTTGACACCTTTGTCGCCGCGGCCGCCGTTCAAGGAGTGGGCTTTACCAATGGGATAAACGCCACCGACGATGTCGGCTGCTTCGCCGTACCCTGTGATTTCAACGCGGCCCTCGCCAGCCGTGTCAAACGGTTCCTGGTGTGGGACCCCGCCCAGTCGGCGCCGCCGCCCGGGTACGTTGGGGACGGTGCGACCCCTCACAGAGTCATCGGGAGCCCGCTTGGGACTAACTTTTTCCGCATTGATGGCCCCAACGTCGGCGGACCGGGCATCAATACCGTGCAGACAGACCTATTTGCTGTCTCAGGACGGATCCTGCCGGCGGCCACGACTGCCATAAGTGTCAGCCCGGCCGCTCCGGTGGTCATCGTGGGCAACACCGTTCCCTTGACCGTGGCGGCAACCGACCAGTTCGGCGCCCCGATCGCCACGACGGCGACATTTACCAGCGCCAACCCGGCCATAGCCGCTGTTGGCCCGGCGACGGGTTTGGTCACCGCCGTAGCCCTGGGCACAACCACAGTCACCGCCGCCAGTGGCGCCCTTGCCGGCACAGCTAACGTAACTGTGACGACGGCGACGCCGACGCTGACCACAATAAATGTCACGCCGGCAACGGCTACGGTGGTGGTGGGCAGCACACAGGCCCTTGCGGCCGCGGCCCTGGACCAGTTCAGCGCTCCGTTTGTCACAACGCCGGTGTTCAGCAGCAGCAACCCGGCGGTAGGTACGGTTGATCCCGTTACGGGATTGTTCACCCCTGTCGGCGCCGGGACGGCCACGGTCACCGCCACCAGCGGAACAGTCTCCGGGACGGCGACCGTAAGGGTAACAACGGCAGCGCCGGCCCTGGGCAGCATAACAATTACACCGGCGACGGCTACCATCGCGGTGGGGGGCAGGCAGACATTCGTCGCTTCGGCCCTGGACCAGTTCGGCGTGGCGATCCAAGACACGGTGACCTTTGCCAGCAGCAACGGCGCCGTTGGCGCCATCAACGCCGCCGGCGTGTTCACTCCGTTGGGCGCCGGCACAACAACGATCACTGCCACCAGCGGGACGATCTCCGGCAGCGCCACCATGACCGTAACCAGTCCAGGACTGAGGGCTTCAGGTCCAGCCAGCGTCGCCAATGGTTTCCCTGCCTACTATACGGATGCCAACGGGATATCATTGGCACCCTGTTTGGACAACAACGCCTTCTGCGGCCTGGCGGCGGAACCCGGGTTCAATCCGGCCCTGCCGCTGTCCTTGCCTGCCAATTTCCCCTCCGAGTTCTTCTACTATATAGCAGATTCCACGATGAACGTCGGACCCACCGGGGCAGGCAGGGCCGTACTGGGGCTATTCCTGGAAGGGGCTTTTGCCAGCGCCACGGGGGACCCTGCGGCTGGCCAGCAGATCGTCTTCCATAGAATCAACATGCCGAGGATGAGTGGGCTTACTCCGAATAGCACCTACACAGTGACCCATCCGTTTGGCACGTTCACCTTTACCACGGATGCCGCGGGCAATACCGGTGTTCCCACGACATTCAGGTCGGAAGAGGGCTGCTTCGGAGCGCCCTGCGACTTTGCATCCGTTCTCCTGGTGCCTGTAACCGGTATGAACAACTTCCTGACTCCGACAACGCTGCCTCCGGGAGGCATCGTGGGCCCGGGCGGGAATACCTATATCGGGGATGGGGCGCCCGTTACCGTAACCCCCGGTCCCCTTGGAAACTTCTTCCGCATTGACGGTCCCAACATTGGTGGGCCTGGCGTCAACAGGGTACAGACGAATCTGTGGTCCATCACGGGCAAGATAGCCCCCGCGGCAGTCGTTGCGGCGGCGGCAGCGCCGGTTACAGCGCCCGGGGCTACCCCGGTAGGCACGCCGGCGCAAATAGCGGCAGCTCAGGCGGCGGCAGCTCAGGCGGCGGCGGTTCAGGCAGCGGCGGCTCAGGCAGCGGCGGCTCAGGCGGCAGCGGCTCAGGCAGCGGCGGCTCAGGCGGCAGCAGCTCAGGCGGCAGCGGCTCAGGCGGCGGCAGCTCAGGCGGCGGCAGCTCAGGCGGCGCGAGCGCCGGTGTTCTTCGGCGGCGGTGGCGGTGGTGGGGGCGTCCAGATATTTGGTGGAGGCGGTGGCCAGGTATTTGGCGGTGGCGCCGGTGCCGCTGGTAGCAGTGTAAGTGGCGGTGGAATAGCGCCGGCCCCACCAGCGCCTGCAGCGGCCCCCGCTGCACCCTCCGCGCCGACTATTTCAGTCGGCGGCAAGAGAGGACGGGGTTACCCGGGGTTGCCGCCCGGCACAATAGCGCCAGCCAAAGGACCAGTAAAGATAACTCGTGCGCCCACGTCCGGCAGCGGCCCATCGGCGACTAGACTTTCAGTTATTGTGGAGATGGGTGGTACGGAGTTCTGGGTGGACTTCAACGTGTTCATTCCAGGTGGAAAGGTGAACAGCGTCGTATTCGTAAAGGATGACATGCCTGTCAGCTACGGCTCCGACTGGACGGGGTTTACTCCGGACCAGGTACTGGCCAACGCCATCTGGAACAACGACGATGTGGCGCAAGCCATAGCCCTGGCTGCCGGTGCAAAGCCGCTGAGCGATGGGGGGACATCCGGCGGACCTCAATAGGCCCGGACTAAGCGGATCTGAGAGAGGCCCGTCCCCTGTGTGGGGATGGGCCTCTTGGTGTTGAAATGGCAAGCGGGATGCGAAGCGGCAATTCATAAATCGCCGCTGCCGGGCCAGGGTTGCCGGTCCTGGTTGCAGGCCACTCTCCTCCCATTGTATACTTTGTATAGATATGCCACTCTATGAATACCGCTGCAACCAGTGCCGCAAACGCGTGACGCTCCTCGTGCGAGGGGACGTCTCGGAGACGACGTGCCCCGAGTGCGGCAGCCGCCAGCTTACCCGCCTCCTTTCTACGTTTTCCATCCAGCGTGGCTACATGGATGATTACGAGTCTATCCTGAATGACTCCCGGCTTGTCAAAGGGCTGGAGCAGGATGATCCCCGCGCTCTGGCCGAATGGAACCACCGTATGAGTCACGGACTGGACCAGGACGTGGGGCCGGAGTACCAGGAGATGCTGGAGAGGATGGAGAAAGGCGAGGTCCCGGCTGCCCCCGCCAGTGAGAACGCCCCGCCCGGGCCGTCCGCCCAGGAGGGTTAGCCTGTGCCCATTTACGAGTTCCGCTGTTCCAAGTGCAATAGACGTTCCAGCCTGCTGGTGAGGGCCGGCTCCGCGGCTCCAATGTGTCCCCACTGCGGCGGGTTGGAGTTGACGCGCCTGATATCCACCTTTGCCTACCATCGCTCCTTGAAGGACGTGCAGGATGCCTCCGGCGATCCCGACCGTCCCGGCCCTGACTACTACAGCGACCCGCGCAACATCGGCCGCTGGGTGGAAAAGCGCTTCCAACAGATGGGGATGGACATGCCGCCGGAGGTCCAGCAGACCATCCAGAAGGCCAGGGAGGGTGAACTCCCCGACTCGGTAAAAGACCTCCGGCCGGGCGTCAAAGAGATATAGAAGCTGTGCTTCGTTTGGTAGACGCCAACCTCAACCGCTGCCGCGAGGGACTGCGTGTCCTGGAAGACGTGGCCCGTTTCATCCTCGACGATGCCTCTCTGAGTCAGCGGTTCCGCCGGATTCGCCACGGACTCATTGAGGCCGACGCCTCTTTCCTTTCTCATCGCAACGCCGTCAGCGATGTGGGCGCTGCCGAGCCGCCAGCCCGTCCCAGGGGCGACCTGGCGGGTCTGGTAACTGCCAACTGCCGCCGTGTCGAGGAGTCTCTGCGGGTGCTGGAGGAGTTTGCCCAGCTTCCTGGCGTCATGGATAGTCCGGATAGCACCGATTCATCGGGATTCAAGTCCGCCCGCTTCGATCTGTACACCCTGGAAAAGGAACTTACCCACCGCGTTCTGCGGCGGGACAGGCTGGAAAAGCTGACCGGCCTTTACGTTATCGTCGATACTGCATTTCTTCGCGGCCGCAGCGAGGTCGATGTGGCACGGCAAGCAATAGGGGGCGGCGCCAGGGTGATCCAACTCCGCGACAAGAAGCGCGACCACGGGGCCCTATTGCCGGCGGCGCGGGATTTGCGCCAGCTTTGTTCTCGGGAGGGGGTCCTGTTCGTAGTCAACGATTATCTGGATGTGGCCCTGGCCAGCGATGCCGACGGCTTGCACCTGGGACAGGATGACCTGCCTTTGCCGGTAGCCCGCCGGCTTCTGCCCGGCGACAGGATCCTGGGAGTTTCCACTCATAGCGTGGAACAGGCCGTTAGGGCTCAGGCCGAAGGCGCTGACTACATTGGGGTCGGGGCTATTTATCCCACGGCAAGCAAGGATGTTATCACGCTCGTCGGCCCGGAGATGATACGCAGGGTGAAGGAGAGGGTGTCCATCCCCATTGTGGCTATCGGCGGAATAAAGAAGGACAATGTATCCCAGGTTATGGCCGCCGGGCCCACCTCGGTGGCGGTCATAACCGCCGTTGTTGCCGCCGACGACGTGGCTGGCGCCGCCAGGGAACTGGTGAACAGAATGAAGTCGCACCCGGAGCAGGCCAATGGGAAAGCTGACTGACAACCTGGAGGCCATCGCCGACCGCATACGGCGGCAGTTTTCTGAAAAGGACGAGGCCAGGGAGAAGGCCCTGGGGCTGAGCCGTGAGACCATACGCTTCAGCTCAGCCGCTATCCGTGCCCTCCATCGGCAGGAGTTCGACGAGGCCCGCGAGATGTTGCGAAAGGCCCGCCTTTCTTTGGACGAGCTGGACAGGGCGCTGGTGCAGGCGCCGGACCTTCAGTTTGCTGGATTCATTCACGACGCCGAGAAGGAGTACGCCGAGGGTTCCGCCACTCTGGCGCTGGTCAGGAGAGAGCCGCTGCCCGACCCGGAGACGCTCAGGGTGAACTATCCGGCCTATCTTCACGGGATCGGCGAGGCGGTGGGAGAGCTGAGACGCTACCTTTTGGACGGCATACGGCGGGACGACCTCTCCCGTTCGGAAGAGCTTATGGCCGCTATGGACGATATCTACGGGGTGCTCGTCACCATGGACTTTCCCGACGGATTGACCTTCGGGCTTCGGCGCACTACCGACGTGGCCCGGAGCATCCTGGAGAAGACCCGGGGGGACCTGACCGTGGCCTTCGAGCAACGCGGCCTGCAACAGCGGATGGAGCGGCTGGAGAAAAAACTGGACTCTCAATAGTCCCCGGATGCATCCAGGCCCCGGCTGGCCGGGGCCTGGATTTCTTCTCTTGTTTCCGCCATTTCGCAGCGGCGCGAGAATCCACTATTTAAGGTCTAGCTCGGAGATCGTATGGTGCAGAACCGCCGTGCCGTCGCAGCCGGAGCCTTCGTGGATAGTCACCATCAACCCCACCAAGTTGTCGAACATGGCTTCATCGCCTTCCAGGTCCACATCAAGCCTCACCCTTCCCTGGTCATCGGCGTTCTCGGTACCCACCAGCATGCCGTCGATGCAGAGCGAGAACACCATTTCGGGTGATAAGCCCTCGCCTCTGGCATCCACCCGCAACTCGACGTCCAGTATTTCACTACCGGACTCCTCTTCGATAACGTTCTCGTCCTCCTCTTCCACCAGGGGGATATCTATCTTCAGTTCCACCCTCCCCGTGCCGGAGGCGCCGGGCGCGGCCTCGGTAGCCATGAAGTCGAACTCCGCCCTCTGCTCAAACGAGACATCTGACAGGATACTGCCCTGTACTGTACCCACGGCGCCACCTAGCAGCGCAAAGGCCACTATGACCGCCATGAGCATATGAAAGCTTCCTCTAGTTTGCTTCATTCTCTTGCCTCCCATCTGGGGCTAGCCCAGCTTTTTCCGTGTCCAGCGAGAAATCGCTACGTGCCTTTGCAAACGCTAATGCAAATAATTCTCGCCGTCGGTACTATAACGCTTTTCCCCACCGGTTGTCAGGTGCTTCGCCCCACTAGCGATGCTGGCCACGCCTGGCCACTAGTCTGCGCCGCACGACCGAAGCCGTGCTGGCATGCAGGAGAAGCCGCGGCGACCTCACTATACTATCGGGCAACACGTCCCGTAAAAGCGCATGGATAATCTCAGGAGACGCCGAGGCCACTAGCCGAAAAAGGACTTTCCTGGAACCAGGAAAGCCGCTGAGAATTTCTTTAGGGGACGGCTTCGGCTCTTGAAGTAGGGCATGCAATCTGACCTGAAGCAGGGTGTGCGCTGTAATCGTGCACGATTCAGGATCTTTGTGGACCATGACCCGTCGCCATAGTCATCATCCTGAAATGGCGAGGAGCTGGCAACATGCGTTGCCAGCTCCAGGCTATCTTGAGAAATTCGGGCGCCGGTTGCTGCATTATGCCCCTATTTCTTCCATCTCCTCCGCGGCCTCTACTACTTCTTCGAGCGCCTCTTCAGCTTCCTCTATTGCCTCTTCAGCCTCTTCCGCGGCCTCTTCGGCTGCCTCTATTGCCTCTTCAGCCTCTTCCTCCGCCGCTTCTTCGGCTTCTTCTATTGCCTCTTCAGCCTCTTCCGCGGCCTCTTCGGCTGCCTCTATTGCCTCTTCAGCCTCTTCCTCCGCCGCTTCTGCTGCTTCTTCGGCTTCCTCTACTGCCTCTTCAGCCGCTTCTTCTGCCTCCTCGATGGCCTCCTCGGCCTCTTCCTCAAGCTCCTCTACATCCTCTACCTCTACCCCTTCGCCTTCTCCCGGATCTGCGAGTGTCACGCCCTCGCTGATGACTGTGCTGCTTCCCGGGACCGCGCTCTCCGCTGTCGGTGCGGCCGGGCCCCAGGCCCAAAGGACCAATAGCAAGGCCACAAAGACATAAAGACCTTTTCTGAACGTCATTACTGGTACCTCCTTGCGCTTCAGCGCACTACACTTTCTGTAAACGGACTAACGCCCGCTATGTACGGAATTTCCGGTAGACGGATCGCCCGCATATAATGCAACTGCGACGTATTGTTATTACTAATTATAGGGTAGAGTTTCCCGCCTGTCAAAAGGGCCTTTCAATCAACTGGCGCGTCCCTGCCCGAAGTACCCGGGGTCGCGTCGGGAGTCATGACGGCGAAGTCAGCCCTCTCGATGGCCGAGCGTGCAAGCGGCAGAGTGGGAGCGCTCCCGGTCCCCACGGCGCTGCCGAATAACGCCGGCGCCAGAGCATTGCTGTGAACTCCTAAGGTATGCCTTTTCGTTCGGCGCCTGCCAGCTAAGGCATCGACTTACCTAATGTCGGCCGCCGATATGGTGTGGCTCAGGGCCGGTGTGCCGCCGCACCCGCTTCCCACATGGACGGCCACGAACACGCCCTCCAGGGTGGTCGCCGTGACCATCCCATCCCCCAGGTCTTTCTCCAGGGTTACTCTGCCTTTATCCAGCGTGTCCGCGGTGACCAAGGGTACGTCATTGGCGCAAAGCGATGATGGTAGACCGGGGACAAGCCCCTCTGCGTTGGACCGTGCCCTTAGCTCTCTGCCCCCATCGGTCCGCATGCGGAGCTCGAACTTTCCATCCCCAAAGGCGCCTGGCAAGACCTCCGCCGGCGTGAAGGTGAATTCTGCCTTCTGGACAGATGATCCCTCCGGCGGCGGTGGCGGAGGCAAAATCGTACCATTGGTTGCTTCGGCGGTCCCCAGAGCCACACCCGCCGAAATCACAGCGAGGAAAGCGGCTAGTGTGAGGCGTAGACGCCAACCGGTCCAACCGAAGAACTTCTTTCTGTTTGCTGATTGCATGACAAATTACCTCCTCGACTCAACGTCGGTAGATCAGACAAAGTACTTGATGCGTCGCCGTCCTATGGAGTTGGCGCTACCCACGACTCGGTCGACCGGCGACAAAGGTTTGCCCTTTCGTAATACAGCGAATGCGAAGCATTCCTCTTAATAGTCTAAATTTGTTGGGCTGCTCCCGTCAAACTGCCTTGGACGGGCATCCGGGCGGGGGATCGGGCCGCAGCCCTGCACACGGATTTGCCGGATTGTGCGGCGGCCGAGTAAGGCCACGAGGTGTCGGCCCCGTAGCTGGCTGTGGAGGGACGTGAAGTAATGTGCCTCAGCTATGAGTTGCACATTGGCATACCCACATGCTATAATGCATGCGTTACGATGGGTACAATTGGGGGACTAGTTGCTTGTGACATGGTAGGGCCTTCAGGCGCATTACTAAATCCCCAGGAATGCTTTTAGCCTTAGGCTTTTTGTCCTAGTGTATTTGGCCGGGGTGGTTAAGTGGCTTCAACCAGGATAACACCCTCTCAAGACTTTCGCCTCGAGATGGAAAAACTCAGCGGACAGAAGATCTCCCGCTGTTACCAGTGCGGTAAATGCACTGCCGGTTGCCCCGCGGCGCACCACATGGACCTGGGGCCTCGCCGCATCATGCGGGGCATTCAGTTGGGACTCAAAGACGATGTACTCAACAGCTCAACCATCTGGCTGTGCATGGCCTGCCAGACCTGCTCAGCTCGTTGTCCTCTGCAAATAGATATTGCCCGCGTGCTGGAGACGTTGCGGCACAAGGCAGTGGCTGAACACCGCGTCCCCGGCGACAGGCGCGTGGCTACTTTCCACCGTACTTTCCTTCGCGAAATCCAGCGGCGGGGGCACGTATATGAGTTGGGTCTTGGCGGCGCCTTCAATCTGCGGAGTTGGCGCCCCTTCTTGAACGCTGAGCTGTTGCCCAGGATGGTCCTGAAGGGAAAACTGCCACTACTGCCGCATCATGTCAAGGGGAAGTCACAGATCAAAGCTATTTTCGACAGGATCAAGGCGCTGGAGGCCAACTCGGCGGACTCGGAGAAATAGTGGCCAAGGATTACGCCTACTACCCGGGATGTTCGCTCCACGCCACAGCCCGGGAATACGATACTTCTTTCAGGCTGGTCAGCGAGGCCCTGGGCCTGCACGTTCAGGAGCTTAAGGACTGGATCTGCTGTGGGGCCTCCTCAGCTCATGCTACTGACCACCTCCTGGGGGTAGCTCTCCCGGCCCATACTCTGAAGGGGGCGCGGGAGACGCACCTACCCCTGATGGTGCCCTGCGCCGCCTGTTTCTCTCGCCTGAAAACGGCTGCCCACGATCTGGAGGACGAAAAGACGCGCCAGCAAGTGGAACAGGTGTTAGGCGGGAAACTCGGCGAAAGCACGCCCATCCTGCACCCTTTGCAGGTACTGGTGGACGAGAACGTCCCCGTGAAAAAGCCTCTGGCCGGCCTCAAAGTGGCCTGCTATTACGGCTGTCTGCTGGTGCGCCCTCCGGGCATTACCAAGTTTGATGACGTAGACAACCCTCAGACTATGGACCGTCTGATGAAACAGATCGGGGCCGAGCCGGTGGCCTGGGGTTTCAAGACCGAGTGTTGCGGCGCCGGCATGAACCTGGCCCGCAAGGACATGGTGCTGCGTCTTTCCCGCCGCATCCTGGGCCAGGCAAAGCAGGCCGGAGCGGAATGCGTTGTTACCGCATGCCCTATGTGTCACTCGAACCTGGACCTGTACCAGGGGCAGATGTCCAGGGAAGACGGACAGGACATTAATATTCCGATCTTCTACTTTACCCAGCTCATGGGGCTGGCCATGGGGTTCAGTCCGGAGCAGATGATGTTGAGCCGCCATTTTGTTGATGCGTTGCCGCTGTTGAGAGCAAAGGGCCTGGTCCCGGATGTGGCCGTGAAAGCATCAAGTTCCAAGCCTCAAGTGGCGAATCCCACGTGAATTGTGATGATCAAAATCAACACCGTTTGGAACTTGGAGCTTGGAGTTTGGAATTTCCTCTTGAGTGAGGCTCTATGGCCAGAATAGGCGTCTTTATCTGCCACTGTGGACGGAATATCGCTGATGGCGTGGACATTCCTGCGGTCATGGCCGCGGCCAGGCTGATGCCCCAGGTCGTCCACGTGGCTGACAACCTGTATACCTGCAGCGAACCCGGCCAGCTCATGGTGCGCGAGGCGGTCAAGCAGCACCGCTTGAACCGCGTAGTTATCGGCGCCTGCTCGCCGCGCATGCACGAGGTGACGTTCCGCCGGGCGCTGGCTGCCGCCGGTCTGAACCCCTATCTCCTGGAGATCGCCAACCTCAGAGAGCATATAAGCTGGGTGCACAGCGACAACAAGCACCTGGCCACAGAAAAGGCTATCGAGATGGTGCGCCTGGCTGCCGCCAAAGCGGCCCGGGACGAGGCCCTGTTTCCCAAGAAGATGGGACTGACCAAGCGGGCGCTGGTTATCGGCGGGGGGATCGCCGGTATCCAGGCGGCCCTGGACATAGCCAATGCCGGGCACGAGGTGGTGCTGGTGGAGCGCACGCCCAGCATCGGCGGCCACATGTCCCAGTTGGACAAGACCTTCCCTACCCTGGATTGCTCCGCCTGCATCCTCACGCCCAAGATGGTGGAACTGGCCCAGAACCCCAAAGTGAAGCTTCTCACCTACTCCGAAGTGGTGGGCGTAAAGGGGTTTGTCGGCAATTTCGAGGTCCAGATCAAACAGCGCGCCAGAAAAGTGGACATGGCCAAGTGTAACGGCTGTGGCACGTGCTGGCAGAAGTGCCCGGAGAAGGTGACGTCTGAGTTCGATATGGGCCAGGGCAAGCGTAGCGCCATCTACATTCCGTTCCCCCAGGCTGTGCCGGCCAAACCCGTTATCGACGTTGAGCATTGCCGATATATGAAATATCAGGAGTTTGTAGCGTCGGGACAGGAAGGCAAGAAGCCTCCCCAGTGCCGCATCTGTGAGAAGCTGTGCCCTCCCCAGGCCATCGATTGGGCGCAGGAGGACCAGGTAACCACCGAGAAATTCGGCGCTATCGTGGTGGCCACCGGCTACAAGCAGTTCGACCCCACGGTGTACGGCGAGTTCGGCTACGGGGTCTACCCGGATGTCATCACCGGGCTGGAACTGGAGCGGCTGCTAAGTCCGTCCGGCCCTACCGGAGGCAACGTTGTCCGCCCGTCCGACGGGGAACACCCCAAGACGGTGGTGTTTGTGAGCTGTGTCGGCTCGCGCGATGAGTTGAAAGGACACGCCTATTGCAGCAAGACCTGCTGCATGTACATGGCCAAGCATTCCATCATGCTCAAGGAGCACTATCCTGACATCCAAAGCTACATTTTCTACATAGATAACCGGACGGCAGGCAAGGGCTACGAGGAGTTCTCCCGCCGGGCCCAGGAAGAGGCGGGCACGTTATATCTCCGGGGGCGAATCTCCAAGATATACCCGGAGGGCAAGAAGCTCATCGTGCTGGGCGAGGACTCACTGATGGGCCGGCCCGTGGAGATCGCCGCCGACCTGGTGGTACTGGCGGCGGCTATGGAGGCCAACACTGGCGCCGTGGAGCTGGCCCAGAGCCTGAAGATCAGCTACGATGCCGACAAGTTCCTCCTGCAGGCCCATGTGAAACTGCGCCCGGTGGAGACCCAGACCGATGGCGTGTTCCTGGCCGGCGCCTGCATTGGTCCGGCGGATATCCCGGAAAGCGTCGCCCAGGGCAGCGCCGCTGCGGTCAAGGTGGCCGCGCTGTTCAGTTCCGATAGCCTGGTGAGCGATCCGGCGACGGCCTTTGTCGACCCGTTGAAATGCATTGGCTGCGCGGCCTGCGTCGAGGTCTGCCCGTTCAAGGCGCCCGAGCTGCAGGTCCAGAGGGATGGCCGCCAGATAGCGGTCGTCAACGAGGGACTGTGCAAGGGCTGCGGCCTGTGCGTATCCGTTTGCCGGCCCCAGGCGGCCAACCTCCGCGGCGCCACCAGCCAGCAGTTGCTGGCGGAGGTGATGTCGCTGTGGCAGTGAACCCCGCCGTCGCCACCCACGAGCCGAAGATAGTCGGCTTTTTGTGCAACTGGTGCAGCTATGCCGGAGCCGATATGGCGGGCACCAGCCGCCTGACCTACCCGTCCAATATCCGCATCATCCGTGTCCCCTGTTCCGGGCGGGTAGACCCGCTCCTGGTGATCAAGGCCTTCGAGATGGGAGCGGAGGGGGTATTAATAGCCGGTTGTCACCCCGGAGACTGTCATTACAGCGAGGGAAACTATCACGCCCGGCGGCGTTTCGCCCTGCTGCGGCCCTACTTGGACTATCTGGGCATCGAGGACAAGCGGCTGAAGCTGGAATGGGTGTCGGCCACCGAGGGGAAGCGGTTCACCCAGGTGGTGTCCGAGTTTACCAGAGAGATCAAGCAATTGGGGCCGCGGAGCAGCGGGTGAGTCCAAGAGACGGCGAAGCCCTCTTTGGCGGGGTATTAGGGGTGTCCCCTGAATCAGTTCTCCCCCCTTCTCCGTCGGAGACGGGGGCCAGGGGGATGAGGGTGAACCCTCTCACCTCAATCCTCTCCCACGAAGGGGAGAGGAGGTCACGAGGATGACAATGGACCTGGGACAGATAATCAAAGAAAAAGCCCACGAATTGCTCGCCTCCAAGAAGGTGGAGTGCGTCCTGGGTTATGAGCGGGCCACCGACGGCAAGACTGCCCGCCCGCTGTTTGCCTATACCCCGGAAGAGACCGAACGCTTCATCTTCGACGAGACCTGCGTTCATGGCCTGGCCAAGTTCCTGTTGAACTGGAAGGACAAGTCCACCGCTATCGTCGCCAAGCCCTGCGATGTGCGCTCCGTCAACCTTCTCCTTCAGGAGAAGCAGTTGAACCGGGACAAGGTCTTCATTATGGGTGTGGTCTGCCCGGGCGTGGCGGAGTGCTCCTGGGACAGGGTGGGGCCGCCCCAGCAGCGGTGCAATGCCTGCCCGCAGCACAATCCCCCCGTCTATGATTTCCTGGTCGGCGAGCCTGTGCCGGAGAAGGAGCCGCAGAACGGCGTGGACCCGGAGGTGGCCAGGATCAAGGCAATGACGGCCGCCGAGCGCCGGGCGTTCTGGAACCAGCAATTCGACCGGTGCGTGCGTTGCTATGCCTGTCGCCAGGCCTGTCCCGGCTGCTACTGCACCGAGTGCTTCGTCGACCAGGTGGACCCGACGTGGGTGGGTATCCGCCATTCCCCAGCCGATAATCACATGTGGAACACAGTGCGGGGCTTCCACCTGGCGGGCCGTTGCACCCAGTGCGGCGAGTGCCAGCGGGTATGCCCGGTGAACATACCCTTGATGCTGGTCAATGACGAGTTGACCCAGGAAGTGGGGGATAAATTCGCTTTCCAGCCGGGCATGGACCCGTCCACTTTGCCCCCCTTCGCCACGTTTAAGAAAGATGAGCATTTGGGAATAGGTTGATGGCCAAGTTTATCTCGAAAACAGACCTGCTGGCCTGGTTAGAAGGCCTGATGAAGGAGCGCACCCTGGCGGCGCCCATCAAAGAGGAGGGCGTGACCCGTTTCGCGCCGGTGAAGAAGGTTGCCGATATTGTGATGGACCCCGGGGCAACCGACTTCTCGCCCAAAGACTGGTTCTTCCCTCCGTCGGAGACCTTGTTTACCGTGTCCAAGGCGGATGGCAAGACCGTGATCACGCCCAGGACAATGGAAAAAGAGGCCATCCTTTTCGGCCTGCACCCCTGCGACGGCCTGGGCGTTGCCCTGATGGACCTGCCGTTTCTCGCCGAGCCTGCCGATGCCTCCTATGCCGAGAAACGGGAGAAGACGACCCTGGTGGGCCTGGCCTGCCGTCAGTCCCGGCCCGAGTGCTTCTGCACCAGCCTGGGCAGCAACCCGTTCGATGCCACCTATCTGGATGTCCTGCTCATCGAGGCCGGTGGGGGCTATATCGTGCAGTCGAAGACCGAGAAGGGGCAGAAGCTACTGGCTTCGGCAAAGCTGACCGAGTCCAACGTGGAGACGCCGGCGCCTCCGGCGGTTAACACCGTACCCGTGGAGGGCCTGGTAGCGATAGCTCCCCACGTATTCAATGACGCCTTCTGGACGCGTCTGGCCGACCGCTGCATCCACTGCAATATGTGCGCCTTTGTTTGCCCTGCCTGCTACTGCTTCGATATCCGGGACTACGTGGGCAAGGGGGGTGTGGTGGAACGGGTCAGGAGCTGGGAAAGCTGCCAGGCGGCAGGGTTCACCAAGATAGCGGGGGGCTACACGCCCCGGCCCACCAAGGCTGCCCGGCTGCGCCAGCGTTTCTACCACAAGTTCTTATACATGCCGAAACAGTTGGGGAGTATCGGCTGCACCGGCTGCGGACGCTGCGTCCGGGTATGCCCGGTGAACATCGATATTCGCGAGATCATAACTACCATGCAGAAAATAGGAGCCAAAGTTGCCGTCGGCGCGCCGTAGCCCGTTCATACCGCATACCGCCAGGCTCAAAGAGAGCATCGACCTCACGCCTGATGTGAAGCTGTTCCGGATGGAACTGGAGGATGAGGCCGTCCGCAAGGAGTTCCAGTACAAGCCGGGGCAGTTTGCCTTTGTCTCCGCCTTCGGCGTGGGGGAATCTCCCTTCGGCCTGGCCTCCGTCGCCTATCAGAACGACGCCGTCGAGGTGGCCGTGCGCCGGGTGGGCACCGTGACCGCCGCCCTGCACGAACTGGAACCGGGGGCGATCGTGGGAGTGCGGGGGCCTTTCGGGAACTACTTCCCCCTGGAAGAGTACAAGGGCAAGAACATCTGTATCATCGGCGGCGGCATCGGCATGGCTCCTCTGCGGCCGGTGATACGCACCATTCTCGACAATCGCAGCAACTATGGCAAGCTGACCGTTGTGATCGGGTCCCGCTCGCCCGCCGACCTGGTGTTTGCCAGCGAGTACGAAGGGTGGGGCTCGCAGCCCGACACACGGGTGGAGTTGACTGTCGACCGCGGCGACGCCAACTGGAAAGGCCGGGTGGCCCTGATTCCGGCGGTGGTGAAGGAAATCCATCTCTCGCCCGAGAACTCCGTCGCCATAATCTGCGGCCCGCCCATCATGATCCGCTTTGTCCTGGTGGAGCTTAAGGCGCTGGGCTTTGCCCCCCACCAGATCGTCACCACGCTGGAGGCCAAGATGAAGTGCGGCCTGGGCAAGTGCGCCCGCTGCAACGTGGGCGACAAGTACGTCTGCCAGGACGGCCCCGTCTTCAGCATGGACCAGATAGCCGGGTTTCTGGAGCAGTTCTGACCGCCTCACCTTCCTGCCGTTCCTTTGTGGACCGTGTCCTCTCCATCTCGTTTTCCCAACTTGCCAAAATACAGCCCTCAGAGTAACATTTCTGATACAGTAAAGCCGATGTACTGTCACTTGAATCCTTGCAGACAGTAGGGGCGCGCTGCGCCCCTACCCACTTCCCCCGCAAAAACTACGTACTCCCCCCCCGGAACTAAGTATTTTTGCGTATATCTTTTCCGGCGGTAACTGCTATTACGGTATCAAACCTCTTTTCCCCCACAAACCGTATCCCGCCTGTAGTGACACGCTTCTTCCGCCTGGTTCTGTATTTGACCGAAAGTTATCCAGCAGGGTCATCGGTCCCTGTCACTGTTTTGCGATGGACTGTACTGCTTTGATAGAGAACCGGCGGCAGTGCTACCATAAAGTAAGGCGATAAAGTGCTCTGCAGCCAATGTGAACAGTAGGTGCAGGGTTGAAAAGAGTCCGTTGGTGCGATGATGAAGATTGGCGCTGAAGCTGGACAATAAGGCCGGGAGCGCCAAAAGGAGGCGAACATGAAAGGAACCGTGTCTTCTCTTTTCCGACCATCGTGGGTCAAGGTTGTGGTAGGTGTGCTGGTAGTTGGCGTTGTAGTGGGGGTCCCGGTGGCGGTATTGGGACAGCGCTCGCCGACGCCGCCCGCGGGCCTACCGACGGTGATTCCCGGAAAGCCGCCGCCAGCCGTGGATCGGCGCGTTTTGGAGAAAGGCGCTGAGGCATTGCGGACGTCCGGATCGCCAGAAGTGGACGCGGGTGACGGGCACGTGCTTCGCGTTTTTGAGGGTCCCCGTACCAGGGGTATGACGATCGAAGTCGCCGGAGTCAGCGTCATCTTGCCGATGGATGCAGAACTGGGTGGTGTTGTGAGTAGCGAGGACTATGTGCCACCGGGCGTGACACCGTTCCCTCTTCCTGCCTACCAGATCATTCGAGGCGGGGAGAACGCTTGGCTGTCCGTACGAACCGGCCAATACAAGATTGATGGCTGCCTGGAGCCGTTTCAATTTCTTATCGACCGGCTAGGTCCGGAGAAGCTGTGGGGAACTGCAAAGCAATGTAGGTAAAGGCGTCACCAGGGAAAGGAGGCTATCCTGATGAGAAGAGCCAGGCTATCTTTAAACTTGCCATCCCGCAGACGAACGGCAGCAAAGTATCCCACGCTGTCACGCGTGGGGTGGTGTAGAAGCAGAGGATCCTTAATCTCGGGTGGTACCCACATCCGACATCGGGAGCCATGCTGTTGGAAGTGGACCTCGTCGGCGGACCACACGTCAACCCCTGGATCCCCTGCCCACTCGCGGAGTTTTTTTAAAGCGTGCTTGCTCCTCTGGGTCGGCCTTGGCGATCTCCGGGCGGGGCTTGCGAAGACGGAAGTCCAAACGCCGAAACAAGCGCTGACATTGCCGCACGCCCAAGGGCACACTCCATCGTCGATGGATAAACTCGGCCAGCATTTTGCCATCCCACAGATTGCCCACCAAGCCAAAGTCTCTGGGTGTGCTTCTCAGGGCGGCATCAATCTCAGCAAGTTGGCCCTCACTGAGCCGCCGGGGACGCCCAGGGCGTTCCCCCTCCACCAGCCCTGCGAGTCCCTCCTCCTCGAAACGGCGTACCCAGTACGCCACGGTTCGTGGGGCATCGCCCAACAGGTCGGCAACATGGCGACCGCTCATCCCTTGAGCCACCAAAAGTATGCCATGCAGCCGGTGGTCGTAGCGGGACTCCTCGGATCGACGAATCTCATCTTGGAGCGCCAGGATTACCGTCTCTGCATCGGGGACTATCAGCTTTCTCATGGAAACAAGATACCATATCTTGCTTCAATGCGCAACTACTTATGACGTTGTGTATAAGTATTGCGTATATCTTTTCCGGCGGTAACTGCTATTACGGTATCAAACCTCTTTTCCCCCACAAACCGTATCCCGCCTGTAGTGACACGCTTCTTCCGCCTGGTTCTGTATTTGACCGAAAGTTATCCAG
>JACQTY010000228.1 GCA_016210545.1 Chloroflexota bacterium | reverse complement strand
GAGCTACCGCTGCCCGAGCCGGAGCCGCCGCTGCCCGAACCGGAGCCGCCGCTGCCCGAACCGGAGCCGCCGCTGCCCGAACCGGAGCCGCCGCTGCCCGAACCGGAGCCGCCGCTGCCGGAGCCGCCGCTGCCCGAACCGGAGCTACCGCCAGTGGGCCCTGTCGGCGTAGCCCCACCTCCAGACACCGCCCCCGCCTTGTCCAGATTGCGTATCTCGTAGGCCAGGAGGCTGCGGTCGGCCTGTACCTTGGCCCTGACCTCCACAAAGTTGCCCTTCCCCGGGTTGTCCACAAGTCTTGTATCGGCGTTGACCACAACGGGCGTCGTCCCCACCAGCCACATGCTGTTCCCCGTGCCGTTTACGTAATCTGTAAACCTCACGTCGCTGCCGGAGGCACCTATGGTGGGCGCTGTGGCGGTCTTACCCCCAACAACGCCCTTCCTGTCCAAATTGCGGACCTCGGTGGCCAGGAGGTCGCCGTTTGCCTGCTTGTCCGCCCTCACCTCCACCATGCTGCCCAGGGTCGGGCTATCAACGAACTTCGTATCCAGGTTGACCATGACCGTGGTGGTCCCTATCAGCCACATCTTGTCGCCGACGCCGCTCACCTTGCCCTTGAAGCGGACCTCCTCAACCTTGGACGCGGTCTTCGTCTTGGCAGCCTTGCCTCCCATGAGGTTGACGGCGCGGATGCGGCTGGCCAGGATGCTGCCGTCGGCCTGCACCTGACCACGGACGGACACTGTGTCTCCCTCCGTGGGAAAGTTCTCCAGGCGAGTCGCAGCGCCCACCACTACAACCGTAGTCCCCACAGTCCACTGAGACCCGTTGATCTTGTTCACTGTGTCGGTTAACGTGGTCTCTTTGCCCGCAACCGGAATCTTGGTCTTGACCTTGTCCTCGGTCTTGGCAGGGGCCGATGAAGCCGGTGGTTTTGCCCCCGCCGCCAGGGCCACGGCCTGGGCCACCACATCGTTATTGGCGATGGCGTTGGTCAGCACCTGGTCCGCGGTTAACCCCTTCCAGTTGGCGCTGTAGTTGACCAGTTCTCCGTTCGGCAGGTTGACGGTAGCTGTCACCGGACCGTCCGGATTGAACTGTCCGAAGGTCACGATGTAGCTTTGTCCGGCGATGGCCACCGTGGAGGTCGCCGGAGGCGCCGCCGCGATCTTGATAGGAATCCGCGCCGTGCATAAGACTATCTGCGCCGTCTCCGGGCCTGTGCCGCCGCGGGTATCGATGAAGTCCACTTCGGCGAAGGAATCCAGGGGCGCAGTGGCCTTGATCAGGGCATCGAAGCGCCGGGCTACACTGACTGGAATGGGCGTATTGGCCGGGACATCATAGGCATGGTTGTAATCCCCGTAGGGCGGCACCCCCAGGGCCCGTCCGTCCCAGGCGATGATCGTGACCGGGACCGGGAACCTGTAGGTGGCGTTGTTGTACGCCGCATCCAGGGCGCGCACCAGGATGGTATCGCCCACCCTGGCGTTGATCGAAACCTGCGTCGCCGTGCCGCTTATCAGCGCCGGAGGGATGACGATGCCGGCAGGGATAGTACCGACGCCACCCTTGTGGGCCGGCACCGGAACGCCGGTGACGAACCAGTAGTCGGCATTGAACTGATTGAAAGCAAAGAAATCATTGGGGCCGACATTGCCGCCGGCATTGCCGTGAAAATTGTCGTCCACGCCAGGTGTAGTCCCGTGCTTGGGATAGGTGGTCCGCGCGTCCGGCGCCAGGTCGCTCCAGGCGGAGTCCCGGTCGTCCACCACCCATAATGCCTCCACGTCGTAAGAGACGGTCATGGCGTGGGGGTCCGTGGGAAACTTGAGCCTCGGGTCGCCCGTCCACGGGTCCGGGGTATCCAGTGGATTGAAGTTGTCCTGGAGGGCCGCCAGGGAAGTTCCCTTGAGGTTGGCGGCGATGCGGCGCTTCCCGTCCCGGCCGGCGCCGATGGGGATCTTAGGGTCGACCAGGGTGGCAAAGTAGGCATCCGGCGGGTCGATGAGGAGCGCGTTGTAGAGTCCGAACTCGAAGTGCTGCACCGTGTTCCGGTGGCAGTGGTTGAAATAGAAGCCGATGAAGTTGGGCTGCCACTGATAGGTATAGTTGCCCACTTCCATGGAGCAATGACCCACCCCATCGTTCATGGGAGTTGGCTCGATGCCATGCCAGTGAATAGTGTGCGGCGGCGGGCCGTGGCCCAGTGTGTCTCCATGAAAGACAACCCCCCTGGGCACCCGAATGGTCGCTCCGGGAAAATTCCCATTGCTGGTGGCGGGATTATCCTTGTCCCGGAAAAGGAAGAAATTCAAATCCTTTGCGCCATCCCAGGTACGTAGTTTCGCACCGTGCAGGAGGTCACGCTCGACCGTATGCGGTGTGCTCGGCGTTTTCTGTAAACCGGCTGCGGCCATCACCTCCGGCACTGGATTGGTTGGGTCCAGTTTATCGGGCGTGGACGGGCTCGCCGTGGGCGGGTCCCACATCTTGACCCACATGCCTTCCATGCCGTCAATGGACTGGCGGGGTATCTTAAAAAGCGGGTTCGCGAATGACATTTTTATTCCTCCTCAAAAGTCCACGTTGAACCGTCTCCCGGAATCAGTAGTGATCATGATGGCTCGGCGGCGCACAGGGGTGCGTGCCGGTGAGATCGCAACCCCGATCGATCCCCGTCCCATACATGATGCGCCAGTCATGTTCCATCGGGAAGTCCATCCAGCCCGGGGTGTTGCGGTCCCCGGTGAAGTAGATGCCCGAAATCAGTCCACTGTTGTAGTTCCCGCCCTGCGACGTCTGGCTGGGCTCGGAATGGTCATGCATGGGGTAGCACAACGGCGACAGCCGCTGCTCGCAGTCGATAGACTTTCCAGACCTATCTTTGAGAACAAGCTGTCCTATATCGGGGATGCGGACGTCCATCTCTTCAGCAGGCGGCCAGCACGGCTGGCCCTTTTTGGTGAGCAGGGGCCGGTCTGGCCTGCCGATTCCTCTGACATTCGGAAGGTCGGGTGGCCTCATGAAAGGTATGGTATAGTCGATCCTGTCCATGGGTTGCACGGTGTAGACATCCACCCAGATAGGGTTCTCCTGCACCACCCCGTTGACGCTGGTGATGTACATATGGTTGGCGTGGAGGTGCATTGAGTGGGTCCACAGGCCTGCATTTAATATATAGACCACCGCAGGTTCACCCACCCGGCCCATAGGGGTAACGTAGCAGTTATTGTGGGCGAAATTCCCCGACTGACCGTTAATGGTAAAGTACTGCGGTAGCCGGCTGTTGTTGGGGTTGGGGCTGAACGGGTCCCTCAAGAAACGCTCCATGAACTGCTGCGGGTTGTAGAGTTGCCCGGGGGTCAGGTTCCCCACGTCCTCAAACAGCTTGGGGCTGGCCTGATGCAGTATCCAGACATAGTGCCGGAAGGGTGGGGTGAATGTGGCCGGGTCGCCCTGCTCCCAGGCCAGGCCGGGGAAATGGGCGCTGGAACCGAAGGCGTCGTAGAGCTTCTGGACACCCGGCGTGGGACTCTCGTAGGGGGTGAACTTGTGCCCGGAAGCCGCCCCGGCCGGCATCACAACCAAGGCGCCGTGAAGGCCCATCATCCGGTTCACCGGGGCGTTGAGGTTGTCGTAGTACATATGGGCGCCCGCCTTTGAAGCTGTAAAAGACCCCGTCCAGGTCGCCCCCGGGTCAATAGGGCCGCTGTCAACCATGCCCGGAATGAAAAAGGCGTGCGGCTCGTCCAGGTCATTGGTTATCTTGATCTGGATGGTGTCCCCCTTAACGGCCATAATATTCGGCCCGGGAGATTCCGGAGGCAGGTCCGGGGCAACGCTCTTGAAAATCCAGAAGTAACACCGGGCATCGTTTATGGCGTTGTGGGTGTGCATCTCCTTCATCGCATCGGCGATGTGGAAGTCCAGGGTCTGGACAGCGGCGGCGGCCATGGAGGGGCTTCTCAAGGTCCAGGCCAGTTTGCTGCCCACAACCACGGCCGCCAGGCCCCCGCCCGCGGCCAAAAGGAATTCACGCCTGTTCATTATTTTCACGACTTCCTCCTACTTGCATTGCGGACCCTCAACGCGTCGGGGTCCGTTACTCCGATATACCTATCCAACGTGCCAGCGCAGAAAACACCTGGCGCCCCGACTATGCTGCTGAGTCCATATCGCAATAATTTCACAATCCTAGGCTACTCCGCCGCGTTTACGGCGTCCATCCGTGGTATTACGTAATTCCGTTGCAGAAGACCCGTAGACGCGACCGGACCGCGGCGTTGCCGGACAGATACATGCATTGCAGGCGACACGGAAGCATGGCACGTTGGGAGCCAGACCGTGCCTGCCGAAGTCAATTGGCAGAGAAGAAGTGAACGCGCAACTCGGACTACAGAGACTACGGTGCATACATAACAAGTGCTGGCCCCATATATGTTGGGGCCAGCACTAAGCAAACCGCTGTCTTGGGCTATGCCAATCTATGGCAACCTATAGGATCATTTACCGCTGCCACTCCCACTGCTGCCACTCCCGCTGCTGCCGCTACCACCACCACTGCTACCCCCGCCGGAGTCGGCCCCACGGGGCGCCTCACCCTCGGCCTCTCTACCCCTGGCTTCAACCTCCCTGCCTCTCACCTCACCCTCTGCCTCCCGCCCGCGGGCCTCCGCCTCACGACCCCTGAGCTGCTCTGCGCCCGGCGTCCTTATCTCTCTGGCCAGGATGGAGCCATCGGCTTGAAGAGCGCCCTCCACCTTGACCAGGGATCCGGCCTGCAGAGCGACCGTTACCTGCGTCTGGGCATTGCGGGCCACCTTCAGGCCGGCCACCGTGAGCGAGGCATCGGAACTGCTGTCGATCACGGCGGTCATCTCAAACAAATTGCCCCGGCTCTGGATTTCAGCCAGCTTGTCGGAAGCCTTTATCTCTCGGGCCAGGATGCTGCCGTCAGCCTGGATGTTGCCTTCGATCTTAACCGCGCCGCCGGCAGCCAGGGCAGCCTTGACCCCGGCCCCGGGGCTGATCGCTATGCTCCTCCCGGCAATGGTTATCATGTTGCCGCTAATGGCATCGATCTTGCCATGCATCTCAACAATATTGCCCATGAGCAGTATGTCATCTCGCTGCTCGAAAGCCCGGTGCTCTCCCACCTTCACCTCGGTAGCCAGCAGGCTACCATCCGGCATGAGACGGAATTCCACCGTGGCCATATTGCCCAATGCGGGCTTCCCTTCGAACCTGGTCCCGGCATCGATGGCAATCGTCTTGCCGGCCAGGACCAGTTGCTTATCGGTCATGCCTTCAATGACAGCATTGAACGTGACATCTTCGTTCTCGCCCAGCGACGACCTGTGCCCCAGCCGCGGCCCGAGGTTTATCTCTCTCGCCAGGAAGCTGCCATCGGCCTGAATTGCGCCCTGCGCCTTAGCTACCGCCCCCACTGCCGGCAAGCCATTGAACTCGGTCTGGGCGTTAATGGCCACCTTCTGACCGTTTATGACCATCTGAGTGGGCGAAATGCTCTCGATGGCGCCGGAGAAACCGACCGACCTGGCTTTGGCCTGGCCACGCGACAACACCGAGAGTGTGGTGACAGCCAGCGACCCGTCCCTGAACTCCACCTTCTCCACTATGTCATCCGCGCCCAGTTTGTCCAGGGTGACCGCAGCCGCATCCCTGGTTATCCGGGAGTTGTCGTCGATCCTGAGCGCCAGCGGGTCCCTTCTGTCCTCGGTAAGCAGGCTTATGGACTTCCTACCAGAGTTCACGCTGGACAAGACGCCGTCCTCAGTCTGCAGCTTTGGAGACCTGGCCACAATCCGGGTAGCCTCTTTGGAATCGGGATCGAAGCGCACAGCCATGACGCTATCGTCGGGCTTCAAGTCAGACAGACTACCCTTACCTCTTGACACTGAATCCTTGTGGACCTCGACTTCTTTCGTGATCTTGACGGTAATAGGTTCCCCGCGCCGGGGCTGGATAGTCACAGTCCCGGCGACGTTATCTATCCGAGTGATCTGCCCCTGGACTTCCACCTGCGGCTTCAGTCCGAATCCACTCAGCTTTTCAGCTTCCGCGTGGTGAGCATCATCAAAAGCCTTCCGCAGACCGCCCTTATCGTCCCCCAGGGCCATCTCCGCGGCGTCATGCATAAGGCTCAGGTGGTGGGCCACGGTATCGTCCAGATGGCGACGCAGGCCCTCTCCCTCGGCGGCGCGCCCCCGGGCTTCAAGCTCCTTGATGCCGGCCGCCAGGCGGTCCTCCACCTGCCCCACGTGGTGCAATGATCTGGAGACCTGCCTCCCTGTCTTGCTGTCACGCTCGACAACAGCAGTAACTACATCTCCCACCTTCACCGCTGGATCAAGTGCGACCACGGTTGTCACGTTGCCAGCATTATCGGCGATGGTCACATTCCCGGCCTGGACCGCCGTTACTGCGCCGACGATGTGCTGAAGAAGCGGCTGGCGGGGTATCACCATCACATCCTCTGCGACCAGCTCAAATGCCTTCTTCTGGGCTACTACCGCCAGCCGGTCGTCCGGCAACAGGTCTGCGTGTCGGACAGTCTCTCTGCCCGGCGCCCTCATCCTGGTAGCGGCGGTGAAGCGAACGTTAACCGGCCCTTCGGCGGTAGCCAGCGTTGCGGAATCGGCCCCTTTGGATAGCACGGCGCCAAACACGGCCTTCCGGCCTGCCTGCGCCTGAGCGGAGGCGGGCGCCCGGTAGTAAGCCAGGCTGCCTGCGCTCAGGCCGAGCAAGAGCACTATCACCAGGATCAGCTTTGATACTTTCATCGTTGTCCCTCCTTATTGTTCGGGTTTTCACTCGGTCTTCTTAACAACGCCACCTTGCACACTTCGTCAGTTCCGACAGTCAGGGCCAACAGCAGCATCATTGCTGCGTATAAATGGCCGTCATGACCGCGCTCTGCTGATGGCCCGCATAGTCGCTGGCCACAACCTGAATAGCATTCGGACCCGGCTGCAGCGTTACGGGGGCTGAGAAGTTCCCCGAAGCATCCACAACGACGGTCTGTCCGTTCACGCTCACCACGGCGTCCGGGGACGTTTTCCCTTTGACCGTCAGTTGGGCGACGGTTACTACCGACTCCACCTCTGGCTGCAGGACCGCCAGGACGAAGGCCGGCGCCGGCGCCTGTGTCTGAGGGGCTGGCGCCGCACCCGGCGCCGTCTTTATGACCGCGCCGTCCGGGGCCACTACGAACCACACACCACCCACGTTCTGACCAAGGGTATCGCCCGGTTTTACGTCCTGCCACCAGTAGTAAAGGGGCATGCCCTTGTAGGTCACCTGCGCCGAGCCATCGGTGCGTTTGGCGGCGCCCAGGAGACTGGCAGTTGCACCATTGGCTGCCGCAGGCGCATCGATGGTCAGAAGCGGCGGCCAGTGCTGGGCGCAGCTATCGTAGCAGTTCGACTTGTTGGCCTCGTCCTTGGTGAACATGTACAGAGCACGACCGGAATTATCGGTGACTATGGCGCCCAAACCCGCGCTCTGGGTAGCCTTGACCGAGGCGCTGTTGAATATGGGGGCACCATCGGCTGTGAGCACATACCACACCTTACCCACGTCCTGGCCGTTGGCGTCGCCGGGCCTGGGGTCCTGCCACCAGTAATAGAGCGGCCACCCGTTGTACGTCACCTGGGTTGAGCCGTCGGCGCGCTTTATGGTTGCCAACAAATCCTTGGCCAGGCCCTCGCCGGCGGTGGGGGCGTCAGTGGTAAGCAGCGGCGGCCAGCGCTGGGCGCACTGCGCCGTGCAGTTAGACTTCTTCAGTTCGTCCCTGGTATATATGTAGAGCGAGCGGCCCGATGCGTCGGCGAGCATGTTTCCCAGCGACGCGTTCTTGATAGCCTTTACCGAGGCGCTCTTGTATACGGGAGAGCCGTCAGGTGTCAGGACGAACCAGACCTTCCCCACATCCTGTCCCTTGGTATCGCCGGCCCCGGCGTCCTGGAACCAGTAGTAGAGAGGCCAGCCATTGTAGGCCACTTGAGTGGTCCCGTCAGTACGCTTGAAGGTGCTCAACAGCTCCGCTGCCACACCATCGCCCGCTGTCGGAGCGTTTCCGGTAAGAAGAGGCGGCCATTGCTGGGCGCAGTTGCCGTAGCAGTTTGACAGTTTCTGCTCATCCTTCGTGAACATGTAGAGCGTTCGCCCCGCAGCATCCGTAAGCATAGCGCCCAGGGTCGCGTCCCTGGTCGCCTTGATGGCAGCCGTGGGCGCAGGTATGGCGGCCGGTGTTGGCGCTGGAGTCGCTGCCGGCGTTGGCGTCGGTGTGGGCGCCGGAGTCGGGGGAGGCGTCGGCGCCGGAGTGGTAGCGACCGGCGTCGGCTGAGGCGGTGGGACCGGCGTTGGCGTCGGCTCCGCCTTTCTGCAGGCCACACTGGCCAGGGCGATGAAGGCGAGAATAAAGACCATTCCCAGGATACGTTTCGGTGACATTGCAACCTCCTATCTGATTTATTGTTGTACGCTCAAGCTATGAGATAGGCATCGTCCGCTCGCACAGCTTGAACGGAGCAGGATTTGAACTGGGCCGGATGGACGGGGAAACCGAGCCAGCCCAAAACGTCGGAAGGCAGGAAGACGAGGACAACCTGACCCATCACCGCGACGGGCGACCCCACCACACCTACTCCATGATAACGTACCCGGAAAACCGTCGCTATCCGTGTTACTACGGATTTCTGACGCGAAAAGCCCGCAGAGTGGTAGGACCGGGCATTTGGGAACGAGAACGGGGGCATGCGGTCTTACTGCGGGGTGGTTGAGTACGGGTCTGGAGTGATCCCGGGGTGGGGCGTGGCCGCAACGCGGTACGCGGCGGATCGGGGAACGCTTACCTCGCGCCATCCACGGCATTTTCGATAAGCTCGATCCGGGAAACCCTTCCCCTATCATCGAGTTCCACGGCCACCACGTCTATGCGCCACTGCGGAGGAAGGTTCTCGTGGCTCTGGATGTACAGCTCGGCGAGGGCCGCCAGGCGCTGCTGCTTGGCACCGGTGAGCGACTCCTCGGGGGCGCCGAAATCGCTGCCGCGCCGCGTGCGCACCTCCGCAAAGACAAGACAGTCACCCGTCTGGGCTACCACGTCTATCTCACCCTCGCGGCAGCGGTAGTTGGTCTCCAGAATACCGTAGCCTTTGGAGCGCAGGAACGCCTGGGCCAGCTTCTCGCCCCGGTCACCCGTGCGGCGGCGGTAGGTTGGAGGCAAGCTACTCCCAATCTCCTCTCCACCGTGGGAGAGGATTCTAATCTTCTCCTGGAGCTTCATAACGCTAATTGGTACGACTTAGCAGTAGCGCCCGCGCTAACGCCCAGCGGCGTCGCAGGCTGCTTTCAGGCGGCAGGGCTTGCACTTGTTCTTGTTGGCCGTACGTTCCGCCTGCAGTTGGCCGCCCAGAATACTGAGTATCCTGGTCACAACGTTCGAGACATCGAGCCTCTGCTGTTCAAGAAAAGGGCCGTCCCAGAACTCCATGCCCGAGTCCCGGTTCCTAAGAACGCCAAAGACCGGTAACGCCGGCCTGTAGCACTGCTCGAACGCCAGACAATAGCCCCAGACTTGCTGCCGGTTGCCGGGGAAGGCGGCAAAGCCGGGCTTATCATCAATTATCCGGACCCTGTCAGGCATAAACTGCACTTCATCGATCTTGCCCACCAGAAGCGCGCCCTCGACGCGGACCTCCCTGGCTGCAAGCACCACCACATCCTTTTGGGCCTTCTGCAGGGCCTCGTCCACACTGAGAGCTAACTCGGCCGCTTCCTTGTGCTTTTCCTCCAGTGTATGGTGCGCCGCTGTCCCCCGCAACATCTCGGTCGTCGGCCCGGCCTTGACGCCGAGGACGTGCTGGAGGTAGATCTGGTACTCGCAATAGGCCTGCGTATGAAGCCAGCTTATGGGTACCCGCTGCATGAGATTTACCCCAAACTCGACAAGAATTCCTGCCCGTGCAAAACGAGCGTCTTGCCATGATTGACTACCATGCCTATTTTGCAGCCGACCCCTTCGGAAATGTCCGATACGAATCGGCAGAGACCACCTTGAATAGAAGCTGCTTCTTTCCCGGATTGTATCGCATTTCCCAACGGTCGAGGATATCTCTGCCAAGAAGCGAGGGCAAAGACATTATGTCGTTTGTCGGACGAGCAATGGCCAACTTCACCTGATAAACATAATAGCGGATAACACCTTCCGCAAAGATGACAACGGCATCCTCTTCATAGTCACGAACAACGCCGCCAGTCCCTATGGATTCCGGGCCGATCCGCAACTGGGAATAGGCCAACCCCATGCGAAGCCCATCGAGTGGGTGAAGCCGGCTCGTGTCCGCTCCAGTGTCAACGAGGAACGAAATATCTGACCAAATACGGAGGCGAGGAATAATGAGACGGCCCTCCATAGAGGGCCGTCCTGTGGTCTCGTCAAATCTACCGCGGAGCATCGCAGCTACAGAACCAGCTTTCGCCCGCTCGTGTCAATGAACCTTATGACGACATGTTGCCGGGGCAACTGCTGCGTGTCAATATCCTCTAGCAACGCCACAAGACTTTGTCTGTGCGCCTTTACCTTGCCTTCGTGGACTGCCACCCATTCGCCCGGATAACGCTCGGCCAGTCGCGCCTTGCGTGATGAGAGAACTTTGGCGCTTCGGCGGAACTGCTCCAGTCCACGAACTATGTCTCCGGGTTCACAGATATTCTCAAACAGCGTCTTGCCTTCGTGAGTCAATACCATTCGCCACCTCACTCTGCTGGGTTCCCTTATTCCCAATCAGCGCCAAACCCATCTATTTGACATTATAACATTCCTTGCCAAGTACGGGGCAACCTGTGCGCCCACGCTGTCACGCCACCGCATACTGTTTGGTCTCCGGCGCCAGTCGCTTGAGAAAGGCGGCGTAGTTCAACGTCCTGGAAACAATCTTGTCCTTTATCGTGCTAATGTCCGCGCCCTCGCGGATGAGGGCGCGGTATATCCCCGCCTTGTCCACGTCCCCTATCAGCAGCATGCCCACCAGCCGGTTGCCCAGGAAGACGAACTTGTGATAGACGCCGTCCCATTGACGGGCGTGGACCTCGTGATGGGGGTCCTGTCCGTGGATTGCGCCGACCGCAATGGTAGGTACTCCGGCGATCTCCACGGCGTTCTGGATGAAGAAGCTGCCGGCATACTTCCGGGGCACGCCGACCACATTGGAACCAGCGCAGTTGCCCATGTCGACCGCGTTAGTCCAGGTGCCGCTGACGAAGTCCTGGCCGGTGGCCAGGTCGACCAGTTGCACCAGGTCGCCAGCCGCGTACACGTCGGGGACGGAGGTCCGCAGATTACTGTCTACGATGACTCCCCTGTCCACCCTCGCGCCGATCTGCCGGGCTAACTCCAGGTTGGGCCTGACGCCCACCGCCGCCACCAGGAGGTCACAGGGCAATTCCTGGCCGTTGTCCGTGACAACCGTTTTCCTCGTCCCTTTGTGTCTCACCTCCTTGACCTGCCGGCCCGTCTGAAGACGGATGCCCTTCGCCTGCACGGCCGAGGCTACGATGGAAGCGCCCGCGGCATCGAACTGCTGGGGCATTATGTGCCCGAGCATCTCGACAATGGTCACTTCCATTCCCGCCTCCCCCAGCGCCAGGGCTGTCAGCGTCCCCACCCGCCCGCCGCCAATGACCACCGCCTGCTTCCCCTGTTTGGCCGCCCCGGCCAGCTTCACGCCATCCTTATAGGAGCGGAGGACATGGACATCTTCAGCCCCCATCCCCTTCACGTCGGGGACTATGGCCTGGCCGCCAGTAACCAGCAGCAGCCGGTCGTAGGAAATGCTGTGTTTCCGGGATGTGACGACCACTTTCTTCTCGACATCTACGGCCTGGGCCTTGACCGGACTGAGCACCTCCACTTTCAGGCTGGAGAATAGCCCGGGAGGGCGGAGAAACCTGTCCTCCAAGAACTTGTCGTGAATGAGGTGAGGGATGAGCGGGCGGTAGTAGCCCACCCGCGGCTCTCCGCCGATGAGGGTAATAGAGCTATCTTTGTCCAGGCGGCGTGCCGTCTGGGCGGCAGCCACCCCCGCCGCCCCCCCGCCGATAATCACGTAACGCATAAGCGCCTCCTAGAGCCCCAAAAGTGGGGAGTCTCACTCCGTTCCTCTCGCCCCTGGAGGGAGAGAGTTGGAGAGAGGGGGAACCCCTTGGACCGAAGCTAGCGGAACCCGCGAGTCAATACTAGCTCAGGACTTGACTGCTTGCCTGGCCGTCGCCGCGTATGCCTGCCGTCTCGTCCTGGAGAACTCCTCCGGCTCCGTGTACACCAGGGCATTGGTCGGACAGGAGTCTACGCAGGCCGGGGTGTCGCGCCCCGGGCACAGGTCGCACTTGACGGACACGCGCCTCTCCGGGCTGCGGTTCATGACACCATAGGGGCAAGCCATGATGCACGTCCAGCACCCTATGCACTTATCGGGGTTGGTCATGACCGCGTTGGTCTTGGCGTCGCGATAGATAGCCCCGCTGATGCACGCATTGAGGCAGGGGGCATCCTCGCAGTGGCGACACAGCACCGGTACCTTAACGTCCCCGTCCATCTCCACGAACACCCGGCGGCGCGGCATCGGCGTCTCCATGAAGGCCCCGAAAAGTGTCTTGCTCTGAGAATGTTCGGTACGGCACGCCAGCTCGCAGGTCTTGCAGCCAGTGCAGCGTTCCATCCGGACGAATATCTCTTTCATGACATTACCTCGCCTTGCCCGATGAATCGGGCAACTACATTGGGTTTACCGTTAGTTCGAGAGTCCCAGGCCCTTGCGCCTCTCTTTGATGGCCCCGAACAGAGCGTTGGCAGCCTTTACCGGGTCGGGCTCCGGAATGAAGTATCCTCCGAAGACAGCCTTGGCGGTCTCGGTGAGTATCTTGACCACGGCGGGGCTACCCGTTACGGGGGGTACCACCCCCACATGGGTGGGCAGACCGAGGGCCACGGCCCAGGTACCGATGGACACGGCCTTCTCCGTGACTTCCTCCGGCGCCGAGGCCACCACGGGGAGCTTATCGATGTCCACTCCCAGCTTATTGGCTACGGCCACCGCTACGTCAGCGGCCCTGGTGTTGTCCACGCAGGACCCCATGTGCAGGATGAAGGGTAAGGGGCCATTCAGTCCGGCAGCCTTGCCCACAGCGGTCAGCACGGCTTTCAGGCCGGGGCCGGCATATTCGTTGGCGGCATCGGAGTTCAACATGCCCTCCCGGGCGAAGCAGGCGGCGGCGCATCCCGTGGCCAACAAAAGCACGTTATTCTTGGCTAGCTCCTTGGCCATAGTCATATAGTTATAGTCCTGGGTTATCTTAACAGTGTTGCACCCGGCAAAGAGGGCCACCCCCTGGATATTGCCGTTTACGATGTTATCTATCAGGGGCTTCAGGGGGTCCTCTTTGTTCAACAGGCCTAGAGCTGCCACGATTTGCTCGGTGGAAAACCCCGCCAATCCCTGCGTCTCAACCTTTGGAATGTTGATCTTGGCAGGGTCGCGCTTCTTGAAAGCCTCTATGCCCAGGCGAATAATCTGTTTGGCAGATTCCTTGGCAGTACTCTCCTCAAACTGAATGTGAGTGGCCTTGGTGGTCTTGGCGATGCTCATGGTGGTGATAAGCTTGGTGTGGAAGCTCTCGGAAATGTCGGCCATCCCGGGCATTATGCACTGGTAGTCCGCAACAATAGCATCCATCACCCCGGTAAGGATAGGCAACTCCTGAGACACCGCATTGGCCACCAGGGGCACGCCGTGCCGCATCATGACCTCGTTGCCCGTGCAGCAGATACCCACGATGTTTACCCCGGCAGGAGCCCCGGCCGCCCGCGCTTCGTCGTTCATCTCTTTGGCCACCCGGGCAACAATATCGGAGAGGACCGGGTTGTGCCCATGCACGGCAATGTTCACTGCGTCTTTCTTCAAAGCGCCCATATTCGCCCGGGTTGCCGTAACCTTCGGAGTGCCGAAGATGATGTCAGAGAGATCGGTGCCAATGTGCATCCCCACGTAGTCTCCCAGGGCGCACTTTATCCCTCCCAGGATGATGTTCAATGGGTCCTGGTCCACACCGTAGGTGGTGCGGTGCATCATCTCGGCTACCGAGGAGTCAATGCCGTAGAGCATCACCCCCATCTTCTCATAAAGCGCCTTGCGGCCCGGAGTAATGAACTTCTCCAGCCACAGGCTGGGAGTAAGCCGTTCTGAATATTCCTGGAGAGCCAGTTCGGCAACCTCTGCGGCCACCTGAGGGACCGGCTTGTCCTTCTCCGAGACCCCCAAACGGTTAGCCAGGGCCCGCAGCTTGCCCTCGTCCTCTATAGGGTAGTCGGGGGCCTCGTGGTGGACCCACTTATGCAGGGTGTGTACCAGGTGCTTGGCATGGCCGGAATGGGAGGCGGTGCCGGCAGCAATAGCCCGGCCCAACCCTCGGGCAACCATGACATCGGCATTGGCGCCACAGGTGCCAACCTGCGGCCCTTCGCCGAAGGGGTCGATGCGACACGGTCCCTGGAGACAGTGCCGGCAGCACAAGCCCGTCTCCCCGAAACCGCACTGGGGAAGCTGGGCCTGATACCTGTCCCAGACTGTCTTGATATTCTGCTCCTCCGCAACCTGGAGCATCGCTTGGGCGGCCTTGTCCATAGACTTTTGCATGCCGGCCTCCTTCTTGTTAACCCGGATTTACCCTCTTGCAATTCGCTGGCTCGGTGCAGAGCCCGGACAGAAGATACCGAATTTTACGCGTTGACTACCCCCATGTCAAGCGGCACTCAGCTTTGAGGAGGGCAAGCGTTCTTGAAATCGTAAAATCGCTGTGGAAACGCATTGATGGTCTGGGTTTTGCATCTAACAATTCATCCGATCATCCAATTGCGAGTACGCGTGCCTGGTTGCAACCTGCTACAAGTTACGTGCCTCCTTCGGGTTCGTAATGGCTCTGGCCTGGTCCATTCTTCACCCTCTCTACCTCAAGCATTAGTCAATTGCATGCAATCATGGCGCTGGAGGGCGTGTATTGAACACGACGCCCAGGTCTCTCTCACAAGTCCACCAGCAGTGCAACCCTGAAAGCCGGCAGTAACGGCCACAACAACCAGTGGCTTAATCCCTGAATGCGTGGTATTATCTGCATGTTGAAACTCAACCACCAACCAGAACCCGATGTTTCCACTTCCTCTGCTAGTAGGCCCAAACAGCCCATATTCACTCGCAACTTCATCCTGGCTTCACTGAACAATTTTTTCACCGCTGCCTCTATCACCCTTCTCCTGGCCACCTTGCCCATTTACGTCGTTCAAATAGGCGGCCGGCAGTCGGAGGTGGGCCTGGTGATGGGTGCGTTCTCCATCGCCGCCCTCTTGGTGCGGCCGTTCTCGGGGATGGCCATTGATGTCTGGGGGAGAAAGAGGTTCATGGTCCTGGGGGGGATAGGCATGGCCCTGTCTCCCTTCCTGTACATAATCACTGCATCCCCGCTTCCCCTGATAGGTGTGAGGCTTCTGCAGGGAATGGCGTTTAGCATCACCAGCACCGCGGTCACTGCCCTGGTCGCCGACATCTCGCCGCCTCTGCGGCGGGGCGAGGCGGTTGGCTACTTCGGCATGTCCAATAACCTGTCTATGGCGGCAGGCCCTGCCCTGGGCGTGTTGATAATGGCCTCTGCGGGCTTCACCAATCTCTTCATCGTCACGGCCGGCATAGGGCTGACATCGTTGGTGTTCTCCCTCCTCGTCCACGAACCCCAGCGAAGCCCCGGGGCACGGCCCGCTCGCCGGTCCCCTCTCATAGAGCGGACAGCCCTTTTCCCCACGTTGGTCTTCTACTTCTTCGCCCTGGTCGTCGGGGCAGTGGTGACGTTCTTGCCACTGTTTGCAGTGCAGCGTGGGCTGGGTAACCCAGGCCTGTTCTTCACCGTTCAGGCTGTGGTCCTGATCGTGGCAAGGAACTGGACGGGGCAGCTCTCCGACCGTGTGGGGAGAGGTGCAGTAGCCGTCCCCGGCCTGCTGCTGGGTACGATCAGCATCGTCCTGTTGTCCCAGGCCTCTTCACCACCCATGTTTCTGGGCGCCGCCGTACTGTACGCCCTGGCCTTCGCCGCCGTCCAGCCCTCTCTGATGGCGCTGGTTATCGACAGGGTGAAGCCAGACGTACGCGGGACGGCGATGGGGACATACATGCTAGCCATGGACGCCGGCGTCGGCAGTGGAGCCTTATTATGGGGACTGGTATCGGATGCCTGGGGCTACCCTCGGATGTACATGGTGGTCAGCCTCATGCCGTTGATAGGGATGGGGCTATTCCTGTGGGTGAGCCGGCGCGCCCGCAAACGCGGAGTCGGGGAAGTAACCCACACCTCACCCTAGGCGCAGTGGTCGAGCCAATTACAGTTGAAAGCATCGATCTCGTAGGCGCCGAAGCCTGTGAGTTGCCGCCGGGCTGACAGAATGACCTTCTGCCGGGGTTGCGGTCGAGTAATTCGATGGCATATAATCAGGCCATGCTGCGAGTGGTTGACCCGGTCCGCCGGGCATTCCCGCGCAGTAGCGTACCCCGGTCATTCGCTGGTGGTATTGCGCACGTTGAGTGGCTGTTTACAGGAGGTCGCCATGCGTCTAAAAGGTAAGGTTGCCATAGTCACCGGGTCCAGTCGCGGGATAGGCAAGGCAGTGGCCATTCAATTCGCCAGGGAAGGGGCGCACGTGGCTGTCGTGGCATCGAGAGACGCTACGGCTGCCGAAAAGGTCGGTAACGCCATTAAGGATGCGGGGCCATCCTCTTTAGCAGGCATATTCATGGTGGATGTTTCTCAGAGGTCAGCGGTCAACTCCATGGTGCAACAGATTCTGGAGAAGTTGGGGCGCATCGATATCCTGGTAAACAATGCCGGCATTATTCACCCCACGCACTTATGGGAAATCCCCGAGGAGCAATGGGACCAGGTCATCGGTGTTCATCTCAAGGGGACCTTCAATTGCACCCAGGCGGTAATAAAAAACATGATGGAAAGGAAGAGCGGCAAGATCATCAACGTGACGGCCCCCTCGGCCCTGCGCGCCTCTTCCGCCGGCGTGGCGGACTATGCATCGGCCAAAGGTGGAATCATCGCCTTTACCAAAACCGCTGCAAAAGAGCTGGCTTCTTTTCACATCAATGTCAACTGCGTTTGCCCCGTAGCCAACACTCGAATGACCGACAGCCTGATGCAATTCAGACACGCCACAAGGGAAGAACACGCCAATCGCTATCCCCTGGGATGGTTTGCTGAGCCTGAAGAGATGGCGCCGCCGTTCGTCTTCTTCGCCTCCAGCGATTCCGACTATGTTACCGGGCAGGTATTGGCCGTGGATGGAGGGTTGACGATGTGAATCCCTCGAGTAGACTTACGAAAGTTCAGGCGAGAACTCAATGTTTTTTGACAAAGGCCCTCCCCGCGCTTAGAATACACGCTATCAATATCATATGAAATCTCGCATTGATTGACGGAGGTTTTTGATGTCAGGAGAAGCGAAGCCATCTAACCCGGTGCAAAGCCGATCGAAGTGTGTCAAAACTGGCTGGGGCCTGGAAGACCTGCCCTACCCGGAAGGCACGGCGCTGGTGCAGACCCGGTGGGACCTGTGTGTGGGTTGCGGCGTCTGTGAGATGGCTTGCTCCATGTTCCATTTTGGCGTGCTGGACAAGGAGTTGTCCCGGATCAGGATCTATCGCTATCTGTTGCCTCTGCCCAAGTCGCTGCAGAATGTGTGCTCCCAGTGCCCGGCGCCGGAGCGGGAGTGCCAGAAGGCGTGCCCGGTGCAACCGGCGGTTATCTATTTCGATGAGAAGGCCCAGCATATGAAAGTGGACTCCGAGCGTTGCCTGGGATCATCCTGCGGCATGTGCCGCGAGGCATGCCCGGCAAAGGTGCCTATTCTGGCGCCGCCGGAGCACGATTACCCGCTGGTCTGCGACCTCTGCGAGCGCGATGGCCAGCGCCGTCCCCAATGCGTCGAGGTATGCCCCTACTCTGCGCTCGAGTTTATGAACCCATTGATACCCCAGCATTTGGAGCGCGTCCACCCGGACGACAAGGCGCAGTTGTTAGCCAAGAACTTGTATCCCCTGGAAAGGGATAAGATCCAACGCCCGCCCGAGGAGATATGGAGCGATTCAAATGCCTGAGATGAAATTTCATATGTTGGAGATTGACCTCACGTCCGGGCGGAAAAAGGTGGTGGATGTAACTGAGGACGTTAAGAAGTACGTTGGCGGCCGCGGGCTGGGGGCTAAGCTTCTGTGGGAAAGAGTGCCCCCCGGCGCTGACCCGCTGGCGCCGGAGAACATTCTCTATTTTGGCGTGGGGCCGCTCACCGGCTTTTTCGGCTCGGTGGTCAACGTAAGCGCCAAGTCGCCTTTGACCATGCTCCGGGGCCAGTCCAATATGAACGGCCATTTCGGCGCCGAGTTGGTCAACGCGGGCTATAACGGCGGCCTGCTCATAACCGGCAAGGCCAGCCACCCCGTATACCTCCTCATCAAGGACAAGGACGTGGAAATACGGGATGCGAAGCATCTCTGGGGACAGATGAGCCTGGAATGCCAGGTCCATTTGAAAGAGGAGCTACACAAGGACGTCGGAGACCAGAACTTCAGGGTAGCGTCTATCGGCCCCGGAGGCGAGAATCTGGTACGCAACGCCGACATTGCCCATGACCTGTATCATCATGCGGCCAGGCTTGGCATGGGCACGGTAATGGGGTCGAAGAACCTGAAGGCCATCGCAGTGCGGGGCACATCAGCCCCGGCCTACGCCAATCCTGAAGCCATATTTGACATGCTTACCAGGTATTTCCAGGAGGCGCGCCTGTATAAGGTACACGAACGTCGTTGGGGGCACGCCATCTCCATGCCCAATCGCTACTACAAAGGTCAAGAAGGGATCAAGAACAAGCAGCTCGGCTGGGACCCTATCTGTGACCTCAGCAATCCGCTGCGCTTCGAGCAGGCGTACAAGGTGTGGAACGATAGCTGTCATGGTTGCCATGTGGCCTGTAAAGTACCGTACATGCGCCGCGACCCGCCGCTGGGGCCTGTGGTTGGTGAGCTGCGCCATGACGACGCCGGGGGCTGGAATGCCAACGTTATGATACCCGGATTCGATACCCAGATGTACCTGACTCCGTTGGTGGACAACCTTGGGCTGGACAACGAAGACATCTCCGGCGTGGTCGCCTGGGCTATGGAATGCTATGACAGGGGCATCCTGACACGGAAAGACCTGGACGGCATTGACCTCACCTGGGGCAACCTGGGGGCAATCGCCAAGCTGGTGGGCAAGATAAGCCGGCGCCAGGGTATCGGGGATGTCCTGGCGGAGGGTCTGAAGTTCGCGCCGGAGAAGATAGGCCGCGGCTCGAAGAAATATGCTATGACCTACAAGGGCGTGGCTATCACTTCGTACGAACCCCGGGGCAGCATGTCGGAGGCAGTCGGCCTGGTGGTAAACCCCTGCGGTGAGCTCCACGGGAACCGGGGAGACCCGGAGACGGTGATGCTGGACTCCCTCACTACCTGCCTTTTCCTGAGGCCAACGGTCTCGCAGGTATTCAATGGTTTCGACGCCTGGGCCACTCAGATGCTCAACGCTACGTGTGGTTGGAATGTGACCAAGCGGGATTGGGCTGACCTGATGCAGCGAATGGCGTTGATGGAGAGGTGCTATTCGCTGCGGGAGGGCTATGTACCGCTGCGGGACGACGGCCTCCCCGACCGCTTTTTTGATGAGACTATCCACACGAAGTACGGCCAGCCCTTGAAGCTGGACCGGGACAAGTTTGCGCAGGAGCGGGATACGTGGTATACCGCGCGCGGCCTGACCGCGGAAGGCCTGCCAAAGACCGCCGAGTTAGAGAGTCTGGGGTTGGGCTTTGCCGTTCCCATAGTGGAGAAGATAAGCAAGAACCGGTATTGATACCGGCGACGATTCTGCACAACTTCTCAGCGTCTCGTTCTCTGTCGCCGAACTGTTGTCCCTGATCAGTGAAGACCTGGGCAGAGTTGCTTTTGCTTGGCCAGTCCCGACGCGTCGGGACTGGCCTTCCTTTTGCCGTGAATGCTGGCCTGCCTGACCACACTTTCCTTTGGCCACCCTTTATTGGCTCCGGAATAGAGCCCTCTGAGAGCGGTTACTGCCCTGGCCTCTTGCGAAACCGTCGTAGCCCTTAATCCGCCATCAAGATGCCCTTTGGCTCTGGACGGGGTGAGGGGAAAGAGGTTCCCCGATAAATCGGGGACAGGGGTCTTCCCGACAAGTCGGGACAGATTCCAAAGTCCCCCTCCGAACCCCGACCTGTCGGGGTTCGAGAGTCTCGCAAGGCGGACATGATTGGGGGATTTAGGGGGTTGATGTGCGGCTTTTAGGTGCTCTTCGGGAGCGGAAGACGGTCGTAATCGAGCACCACGTAGGTGAAATGACTGTTCGTTTGGCGAGATTGAATGGGCGGCGGATTTTGGTAGGCTCCTAAACTTGACAACGGAAAGTCGCTGGTGGTAGTATTCGGACAATTATCCTATTTCCTATTTTGGGACACGCAATCTATTTGACGCTTATCTCACAAACGATAAACGTTCACCATTCCAGTCCGAAGGAGCATATGTAGGCTGTTTCTTTAGCGCCATTACACGTAGCCTTGCCGTCGGATCCCCGCGCCTGAGGCTGTAGTCCAGCTTCCATTTGCTTCACCGCATTCACCAACTCGATGCTTGGAGATGATTATGCCATCTTACAGGGTAGGCGTAGATACGGGCGGCACCTTCTCGGACTTCTGTGTCCTCAACCAGGACACCGGCGAGATCATGACCATCAAGACGCCGTCGACTCCGAAGGACCCGTCTCAGGCGGTGATCGATGGCGT
>JACQTY010000234.1 GCA_016210545.1 Chloroflexota bacterium | reverse complement strand
GATGGGTAGCATTCAGTTACTGCAATAGTGTATCCCCCCTTCAAAACCCTTGTGTCCAGCGCAAGATGTGGGACATGTTCAGTTTACTAAAGGGGGCCATACAGGACTCACTCTTCTTCCTGCATCAATTTCTGCGCGTATTCCTTGAGTAGCTCGATGCGTTGCGCCTCCACCTTCTTCTGTTTCAGGTATTCCTCCAGCGCCCGCAACGGCGACATCTTCTCGACGGCGGCGCCGCCCAATCGCAGGCGCGCCTCCCGTTTGACGTCGCGGGAGATGGCGGCGACATAGCTGGCCCCTTCTAGCGCGCGGCGGACGTCGTTCTCTCTGATTTGCCCCTCCAGTTCCTGAGGCATCTCGATGTTCACCCGCACGATGGCGCCGGGAACCTTGTCGCGGCGTCTCTCTATCGCCTGGAGCACCGAGGCCGTGGGGTCCAGGTCCTGGGCTGACAGCTTTACCTCGACGGTCAAGAATCGGCGAGCGTCCACAGGATGGAACTCATGCCTCACCTCCCACCCCCCACTTCCCATTCCTCGCCTCTCAATGTCCACCACCATGAAGCCCTTGTCATCGGCCTCTTCGCGAAAGTCCAGCCGCTCCAGGCTGCCGGAGTAAGCCACCACCGGGCGCTGCGAGAGCACCTGGTGGCGGTGGATATGCCCCAGGGCGGCATAGCTGAAAACGGGGTCGCTATCACGTCCGGCGCCGTCCTTCGACAGGCTCAGGATGGCGTCGCTCGCTATAGGTCGGCGCTGGGTCAGCGTAGAGAGCAGCAGTTGCGGCTCGCCGCCCAGCGACAGCATCCGCTCTGTTCCGGAAGGCTTGGCCACGTCCACCCAGACGTGGGCTGCCAGCACCGCGGGCACGTTCGGGTCCAGCTCGGCTATCTTGGCCTGAAGGATAGCCGTCATCCTGTCGCGTAGCTGTCTGTCTATTTCGTCGAAAGGCAGGTCTTTGGCCTCCTCCCGGGCCAGGAACGCCGAGCGCTTGAGCCAGGGCAGGGCGAGCACCTGGACTGACCCCGCAACTGTTTCCACTCGATAGACGCCGGGCTTATCGGCCACGGTGGTGTTGGGGATAGCCAGCGTATTGAAGATGTCGACGGCGTTGGCCTTGCCCAGGGCCTGCGGCTGGTCGTGGTTGCCCACCAGGAGGAACACGGGTATGCCAGCCGAGGTAAGGCGGGCGATGCGTTTGGCGAACTCCCGCTGCTGCGTGGGGGAAGGTTCACGGCTCTTGTAGGCGTCCCCGGCGAAGACGACGAGGTGGACCTGATTACTGAGGGCGTAGTCCACCATCTGATCGAAGACAGCCAGAAAGTCCTGGAGGCGGGAGGACAGGCCGGTCTCCGGGTCGATGTGCCCGTAGGACTCCACGCCCAGGTGCAGATCAGCGAAGTGAAGGAGGCGCATCAATAGGCTTCCTTGCGGTGTCGGGCGTGCATTATCCTTACTGCCTTCGCGGGGTCATCAATTTCGTAGATTACGCGATAGTCCCCGACCCTGATGCGCCAGTCACCTTTGGAGTCCGTGATTTTGCGACATCCGGATGGCCTTGGATTGTCCGCTAGCGCTTTGATATGGGGGATAAGACGCTGAAAGACATCGGCAGGCAGTCGCTTGAGGTCGCGTTCGGCTGCGCTTTCAATGAGGACATCATACACCTGGGTTGTACTCGTGGAGGAAATCCTCCAGGCTCTTGAACGACAGGGGCTTCTTTCTCATGCGTTCAAGCATCTTGATGTCTTCAGCGTCTTCAAGCCGTTCCAGCATCTCGCGATATTGGTCAATGTCCAGAATAACGGCGGCGGGTTTGCCGTCCCGCAGGACGATTTCGGGGGCTTTCCTTTTGGCTTTAGTCGTCATGTTTGGGGCCTCCCTGAGTTGCTCATTCTATCATACACCAACGTGGCACGTGCCAAGTTCCGCGTTTGCTGTTGCTGGTTCGAGCCCCGACTGGTCGGGGATTCATCGGGATAGGTAAAACACTATCGGACAGCCCGAGTCAGACAGGTGCAGCTTCCTTCTCACCCCAGCCCCTCAACTGGTTCCTCCACGGAATCAAACGCCTTCACCCGCCCGGCGCGGTCCGTCCCACCTGGCAGCCGGCATCCCTCTTACGTCCTCAGCCCCAAGGCAAAATGAATGGCGGCCTCCACCGTCTCCAGCTTGTCGACGCTCAGGGTGGCCAGGCGCGGAGGAGGCTAGCCTTCGAAATCGTTGTGATCACATCCACGTTGGCAACACATGGCTTCGGAAGGCCATCATCAGGCCCCAGGGGGACCTCAGAAGGTATGCCACGAATACGAGTGGTCACGGGAGCGACGGTGACTAATTGCCGGACAGCATATGCCTCGTCGCGGGAAAGGAGCAGCACTGGCCGATGTCCGCCGGGAGGCCCCATGTCTGCCCACCACACCACACCTCACCGCGCCTCAGTCCCATGCCTCCTCAGCCAGCGCAGCAGCCCCCATCGCGCGGGCTGCTGCGACCTCGGCGGCTGTCTCGGGGTGCTCCCGGTAGCCGCGAACATACCGTTCTATCGCCTCGCTTTGTCTCCGCTCCCGTAAGAACGCCTCAACGGCGCGGCGGAGCAACTCGCTGCGACTCTCGCCCGTGGCCTCCCGTTCCTTCTCTATGGCGTCGAGGGTCTCTTTGGGCAAGCTGATGGCAATCTTGGCAACCTTGTTCATTGCTACCCTCCAGTTTGTTGGTCATACCATAGTATGAAGGAAAGGACTGCACCTGTCAACGACGCACTGGTCATCTCGCCTCCCGCTTCTCGCCTTTCACTTCCCACTTCTCACCTCCCCGTTCTCACCCACAGCCTTTTCCCATCCGTCGTGAAGTCCACCGAGCCGTGCTCCGGGGTGATGTACACGTGGTCAACCCCCAGCCGCTGCCTCAGCCGGCGCATGACCTCGGGGTCCGGCTGCTGAAAGGGACTTTCCGGGGCGGTGACGACCGCCGCCGACGGCTTGACCCTGGCCAGGAATCCCTCTGACGATGCGCCCGCCCCGCCATGATTGGCTACCTTGAGCACGGTGCTTTCGATGACGACACGCTCGGCTACAAGCTCCCTTTCCACCGACTCGTCAATGTCAGAGGCAAAGAGAAAGCTCACCACGCCCACTTTCAGCCTCAGCACCAGTGTGTCGCCGTTGCGCAAGGCCCCTGGAGTAGAGGGCGGGTAGAGCGTCTCCAGGGTGAGGTAGTCGCCTTCAATCAGCTTGAGACCACGTGAGGCGCGGACGGCGCGGATGCCCCTTTCATCCAGCAGCCGCTCCCATTGGACAAATGCCGGGGAGACGAGCCGCGGCGGGGGTGGCCCTGTCTGCCAGACCTCTTTTATCCAGTACCGTTCCAGCACCTCCACCAGCCCGCCCACGTTCCCGGCTCTGGGAGTGGTGAGGACCACCAGGTCGAGTTTCCTTTTCCAGAAGGGAAGCCTCTTCGCCAGCTCGACGTTCAGTGATTGAGCGTCACCCCCGCCGTCTATCAAGATGTAGTGTCGTGCCGGCGTCCGAATAAGGATAGCCTCCCCCTCTTTCACGTCCAGGAAGCTGACCGCCGCCCTGTCTCCCGGGGGCGTAGTCAGGCTGGCCGTCCAGAGCAGAACGGTTGCAGGCGCCAGTACGAAGCTCGCCCATTTCCAGGAGACCCTTCCGGCCAGCGCCCCGGACCGGCACTTGAGCCAGGTGGCTACTCTCTGCAAGTACGGTTTCACGTTACCCCAGCGGCTAACGGCCGCGAGGGTCGCGGCCATAACAGCGTAATAGGCGGCGACAAGTGATGGGGGAAAAGACTGGACGGTAAGAGACGCCGAGGGCACGGCAGCCGAGCCTTTAGCCACCCATAGCAGATAGGTCAGCGGCAGCCAGGCCACCCAGCCGAGAGCGATTCCCAGCGGCGCGGCGATAGTCCCCAGGGTCGCCGCCAACCCGGAGGTGAGCATGATAACCGGCAGCGCCGGAGAGGCCAGCGCCGTGGCCGGCAAGCCTACCAGGGACACCCGTCCGAAATCGTAGGCCATCACCGGCCACGTAGCCAGGAGGGCGCCCAGGGATACCGACAGGCCCAACGCGACAGCGCCTGGCAGCCGGGCCTTTTCGGCCAGTTCTTGGAAGCGAGGGGCGAGGTAGACCAGCCCGGCCATCGACAGGAAGCTGAGCTGAAACGAGACATCCCATACGATGGATGGCGATATGCCGGCCATGACTGCAGCCGCCAGGGCCAGGGCCGTCGGGGCGCTGCCCGGCCTGCCCGCGTACTCCGCGCCCAGGAAGACGCTGGCCATCACCGCGGCGCGTATCACCGGCGGCTGTCCGCCCACGAGCATAGAGAAGAGCCACACCACCGCCGCCGCTACGATTAGATAGGTGGGTCTCCGCCGCCCCAGCGCCCAGGCGGCCAGCCCGACGATGATGCCCACGACTATGGTGATGTTCTGGCCGGATATGGCCAGCAGGTGGGTGGTGCCGCTGCGGGTGAAGGCCTCGTTCACCTCCCGTGGGATGTCGCCCCGCAGGCCGAGCAGTACGCCGTTGGCCAGTGATGCCTGAGGCTCGGGAAGAGAACCGGCCAGGCTCCTGGCGAGCCGCTGCCGTAGTGAATAGACCCTTTGGAGAAGCCAGTTGCCATAGCCCGACTGGACCACCTCTATTTTCGGCTGGCGCATGACGGAGGCGATGCCCTGTCGGGCGAGATAGGCACGGTAGTTGAAGCCCGGGCTTTCAGAGGGCGTCGCGAGCTTTCCCTGGACGTTCACAAGGTCGCCGTAGCGGTAGGAGGCGAATCGCTCGGCCTGCACCAGGACGCCGCCGGACGCTGGAGTCCACTCGCCGCTCGACTTCACTTGAGTGGCCCGGAGGCGCAACTCCAGGCCGTAGGGCTTAAGCTCCGGGTCAGCGTCCACGATCCCCTGGATTTCCACCGACCTCTGGCCGTTGTACGGGGAAAGAGCGGTGTCCTGCGGCGAGTCCGCAGACGCCTGAAGGCGGATCCCGGCCAGAAGGAAGAACAGGAGGCACAAGCCAATAACCGCCAATCGCGGCATATTAAGAAGGGGGGATGCGGCCTCTGTAGGGGCAGACTCTCGTGTCTGCCCTGGAGGGTGAGGGTGACGTCCTGTCCAAACGGCCCAACATATGAGGGCTACCGAGATAGCAAGACCCGCGGTCCCTGCGGGCCACGGAGTCTTCCCTCCCAAGAAGATGCCGGCCAGCCAGGCGAGGCTAACGTAGAAAAGTATCAAAGGCTATTCCCACTCCAGGAAATGCGTTCACATCAGTATTTTCGCCTTGAGGCTCTGATTACCCTTTTTTGAAGCCTGGCACCTTGAAAAAGATATGAGACCCCGGCGGCTCCCGTTGTGGGACAGGTCATACGCCGACCCCAAACCCCTTCCCGTTCGCTTCCCCTTCGCTTCGCTCAGGCTGCGGCTCAAGGGCAGGCCCGACACGGGAATCCCGATACATCGGGACTTCCCAATTCGGGAAGGGGCTGGGGGTTAGGTCGCAGCCCCTTTGCCAGGCTCATTCTCCCACCGCAATGAGTTTCTCAATCCGCTCATATACCTTGGGCGTGATGCCCGGCACTCTGGTCAGGTCCCTCGTGGAACGGAACGGGCCGTTCTCCTTACGATAGCCTACGATGGCTTTGGCCAGCCTTTCCCCGATGCCGGGGAGGGCTTCCAGTAGCCACGGGTCTGCGGTGTTGATGTTAACCGTCTGTGGGGAAGATGTGCGTCCGGTTCGGGGGACGGTCAGCTTGAGTTGATCGAGGTTGGCGTCGGCGGAGGCGCCGCCGGCGGCATTGAGGAGGTCTTCCAGGCTGTCGGCGTCTCGAGCGGTGTAACTACCGGGGCTGTTCACCGCGCCGTCAATGTAGATTTGCCGGTCGGGAGAAGGGGTGGCTGTGGGCAGGACTATTTCGACCTGACGCCCGTCACGCAGATTGGAGGCGAGGAGAAAGCCTCCGGCGGCGGCGGCCAGCGCCAGAAACAGGGCGATGGGTAACCACCACTGCGCCTGCTTCTGTGTCATGGGGGTTGCCGCCGGGAGCGGTCAGGCCCTGACCTGGGGGAGGTTGCCCCAGGTTATCTTGTCGGGCTCACTGACGAGCTTCTTCTCTCTAGCCAGTTCCCTGACCTTGAGAAGCGTCGCATTGACCTCGGGGGTGACCATCACCCAGTCCGGGGCCGGAGGTATCCAGTAGGGGGAGTTTATACGGACAATCATCATCTCCTTGGGGTTGAGATAGATGCCGAACTTGTCGTGTTGCATTGCACACCTACCTCCATGTGATTCAGCCTGTCTATCACCTCTTGAATTGCTTCATCGGGGGTTGAAGCGCCGGCGGTGACGCCTACCTGTTGCTTTCCACGGAACCAATTTGGATCCAACTCCCGGGCCGTTTCTATCAGGCGGGCGGCTACTCCGCTGGCCACGCATATCTCAGCCAGGCGACGCGTGTTGGCGCTGCCTTTGCCCCCTACGACTACGATGACGTCGACCGTTCCTGCGAGCTCGATGGCGGCTGCCTGCCGCTTCTGCGTAGCGTCGCAGATGGTGTTGATTACCCGCAGCTCGATTCCCTGGGGCAGGAATCTGTCCATGGCCCTTTTCACGAACTCATCGAATGCCTGCGGGTTCTGGGTCGTCTGCGACATGATCCCCAGGCGCCGGGGGAATTCCTTCCACAGGCTGTCTATATCAGTCCCGTCGGTGGCGCGGCCCGCGTCGCCCGCCCACTCCAGCACACCCTTCACCTCCGGATGCCCCCTGTCGCCGAGGATGAGAACGGAGAAACCCGCCGCGGTGAGCCTCTGCGCCGCCCGCTGGGCGCGTTTGACCCAGGGGCAGGTGACGTTGATGATTTCCGAAGAGCGCGACTGGAGCTCGGCCATGACCTTCGGGCCGACTCCGTGGGTGGTGATGGCCACGGTGGGGCAGGTCAACCGGGAAATGGTCTCCACAGGTTGGATGCCTCTGGCAGCCAGTCTCTCGACCACCTGCCGGTTGTGGACCACGTGTCCTAGCGTCTGGATGGGCGCCGACTCGTGGGCGGCCTTCTCCAGCGAGCTGATGGCCCGCCGCACGCCGTAGCAGAAGCCCATAACTCCTGCTTTTCTAACCTGCACGACTATCCCCCTTTGAGACCGCTGCGCTCTGTGAAAGTCCGTCTCGGACCGGCGACGCGACTGCCGGCGCAGTCCCTGACCCTTCGTCCCGCTCAGGGCGGCGCCTGTCGGGGCTTCCGCTCCGTTCCGTTTGGAGATCCCGCTCGTCGCAGATCCCGTACGCGGGACGGGAGAGTGTTCGACCGTATACGCCCCGGTAGTCCGGGGGCAGAAGCTCGGCGATATGCTCCATGATGAATGTGGTGAGCGCGGTCAAGGACTCCTTGTTCGTTTCGCCTGACCGGGAGGGAAGCGTGAAGGTCTTGCCGATACTCACGGTCACACGAGGCCGGCGCAACCACCACCAGGCCCCGGCCATCTTCTCTGTGCCGGTGACTGCCACGGGCGATATGGGGGCCTGCGAATGGCGAGCAATCATGGCTACGCCGGGCTTGCCTGTCTGGAGCCGACCGGTGCGGCTCCGTGTGCCCTCCGGGTATACCCCTAGTGTTTTGCCCTGTTTCAGCACGTCCAGTGCCTGGCGCAACGAGCTTGCCTCCACCGCGCCCCTCCTCACCCTCAGGGCGCCGCACGCCTTGATCGCCCAGCCCGCGGGCGGGCGAAACAACTCTTCTTTGGCCATGAACACGATGCCTCTGGGAATACTGGCAGCCAGCAGGGGGATATCGGCGTTGTTCAGATGGTTCGATACGAGGACCAGGGGCCCCGTGGCAGGCACGTTTTCCCGCCCGCTTACCTGACAGCGCGTGAACGCCCGGAATAGAAGTCCGACGAGTGCTGTGGCTATGTGATAAAAGGCAGGCATGTTTCCATCCCCGTGTGTTGACCGCGCCTACTTGTTGGGCGAGCCGCTGGTGGCCAGGGAACATATCCGGTCGACCACCTGCTCCGCCGAAAGACCTTCGGTGTCGAGGACGTAGGCGTCGGGGGCTGGCTTCAATGGGGAGACCTGCCGGGTGATGTCCATCTGATCCCGGCTCTGCAATTCGGACAGCACATTCTCGTAGGTAGCTTTCTCGCCCCCGGTTATCAACTCCTGGTAGCGCCGGCGGGCGCGCTCCTGCGGGGAGGCGACCAGGAATATCTTGAGGTCGGCCTCGGGCAACACCACGGTGCCTATGTCTCTGCCGGCCATAACCAGGCGGCCGTCTTCAGCCAATCGGCGCTGATGATTGACCAGGGAGTGCCGCACCTCGGGCACCTTGGATACCAGAGATACGTTCTTCTCCACAGGGGCGCTGCGTATCTCCCGGCTGATATCCTGCCCGTCGGCGAGGATGCCGTTCTGTCCGGGGTTGTCTGCCGAGGTGACCAGTTCAAAGCGGGTCTCGGCGCTCATCCGGCCGAGGGCAGCTTCGTCATTAAGGGGAATCTTTTGTTGGAGGGCTTTCCAGGTGAGGGCCCGGTACATTGTGCCGGTGTCTACAAAGCGATAGCCCATTCGCCTGGCTGCCATTTTCCCGACTGTGCTCTTGCCGACGGCCACCGGGCCGTCTATGGCTATGATCTCAGCTATCTTGACTCGAGGCTGGCCAACCTTTGTCAAACTTACCTCGTGGGATGAAATTTCGGGGGAAAAGCCTGACCTGCGTTATTATAGCCTATCTGAAGGAAGGAAGCAACAAGGAGTGGGATGGAGACAGAGACAGAGAGGCTTTCCTGCCACATAAGGTGGGAATCACCCGCTGCAAGCTGACATAACGATCACACCTCTTCCCAGGCACACTACACCCCGGTCCTCGGTGAGTATATCCTTATTGGCAGGCGCCGCCGGAAAGCAAGAAAATCGTCGTCGGACGTGAATATCTCCAGACCACGACTATGCGCCACTGAGCAAATCAAGAAGTCGGTGTTTGACCCCTGGACTCCGTTTCGGCGGCATATGTTGAAGAACTCCGCCGCCCTCTCAAAATCGACGGTTTCCAGGGGGAGATCAGGGAACGCGGAAAGGTATGATCTTAGTTCTTCAAATTGATTCTCCGACTTGATCCCTGACAACAACTCCTGACGGATTGGCCCGATCATCTGGACCCTCAGCTCACCAATCAATTCGGACAAATCTGCAGTCACGATAGGGTCTTTTGTGGCCCCTCTGCGCAACGCCAACGACCAGATGGACGTATCCACCAGCACGTTCATCGTCTTCTTCGCTGTTCCTTATAGTCGTACGATTCATCGTAGTCTATTGAACCGAAAACCTTCGTCACCTCGACTTGTCTTCTTCTTCGGATATACTCTTCCAGGGCCTCTGTTACAGCAGCCTTCTTTGTCCGGTGTTTGCCGATGGTCTTTGCCTGTTCCAGGAGGCCATCGTCTATGGCCAGGTTGGTGGGCATTTCGTTCCCTCCCCGTTTACTCACTCTGAATGCTACACACTCATATGTGTAATGTCAAGTGTAGCCTCGCCGGGACGGACTACCAGGACGGGTAATATCGAAGGAAGGTTGAAGGGACTGTGGGTTCGACCTGGGTGGACATAGTGTTTAGCGATGAGGCTCGAGCCGGGCCATCTCAACCCGGATGTGCAGCTTAGTAGAGAGGACTATTCGCCGACTTTTACGGCGTCAAATTATCCTTCCTGTATCAGGCCCTCTAGTTAAACAGGTTGCCTCTCTTGGCTCAAACGCGCAGTGGTGAACTCCACTAACAGGGGCCGCTGCCT
>JACQTY010000227.1 GCA_016210545.1 Chloroflexota bacterium | reverse complement strand
TCAGTCAACGAACGAGCGTTTTATTCCTCCACTCCCTGGTGGATATAGGAGGTGGAGAAATGGCGTTATTAGACCTGGTGAACGCGTTGAAGGACTCTCCCTACAGCCCCGTGGTAGTTTGCCCGCGTGAAGGACCGCTCACAGAGGCCCTTCGGGATCAGCAGGTACGCGTGGAGACCATTCCATATAGGCTACCGAGACGTTGGGCGCGTCCTCTCCTATGGTGGGCCCCGATTCCTATCCTACGTCTCCTACGCGTGATTCGTCGTTGCAGAGCCTCGATCGTCTTCGCCAACGACCCTACTTCCTGCCTCTATGGCTTTCTTGCTGCTCGCCTGGCTCGCAGGCCCACCGTCTGGTTCTGTCACGGTTGGTGGGTACGGCCAACCTGGGCCAACCGGTGGTTCATGCGAACCATGGCGGATTGGATAGTTGCAGTCTCAAACGAGGTCAAACGACAGCAAATGCATGACCTAGGACAGCAGGCCGAACGCAAGATTCGGGTCATCACACAAGGCTTGGATACCGCCCGTTTCACGCCAGAAGTGGATCGTGGAGCTATACGGCATGCCCTAGGTCTCCCCAACGAGGCTCCAGTAGTAGCCATGCCTGCACGGATTCAGCCGGAGAAGGGCCAAGCCTACTTCCTAGCCGCGGCAGAGATCGTGGTCGGGGAGGTGCCAGACGCCAGGTTCTTAATAGTGGGTGACGTGGCCTTTGGCTATCCGAGGAACGAGGAGTACAAGCGATCCCTCCTCGCGCAAGTAAAGAGCAGCCCTACGCTCAACGCCCGCGTCGAGTTCCTGGGATTCCGGACAGATCTTCCTGCCATCCTGGCAGCCAGCGATATCATCGCGCACCCCTCCTTAGATGAGCCTTTCGGCAGGGTCCCCGTGGAGGCCATGGCCTGCGGCCGGCCTGTCGTCTGCACCGCGGTAGGCGGCATGCGAGAGACCGTCCTGGACGGCATTACTGGGATCTTGGTGCCTCCGAGAGACCCTAAAGCCCTGGCGGAGGCGATCCTGCGCTTACTGAAAGATCGGAACCTTCGTGAGCGCATGGGTAAAGCCGGAAGGCAGAGAGTGCTTCAAGACTACAGCCTGGATGCTGAGACTTCAGCCTTTCTTTCCCTATTCGACGAGTTGAATTCCCGTCGCCTTAATCGCTAAACCATGCTCGCGAACATTCAAACCCACGACGGCAATTATGCTGTCAACCACAAAGCAGGCGAGCCTACAGGCCATATTTCGTCGACCAAACGTTTAAGGAGGTTGGAATGCGTAATGAAGTACTGCTAAAATTGGTATTTCGTCTAAACGTCTTACTAAACACGGTGGGTATTGGTCGTGTACAGGCTTTCCGCCACCTCAAGCATATCTTCTGGAATCTGCTCGGCCCCAAGGACCCGCCGCTGATCACAATCCACGGGTGCAAGATGTATGTGCCTGCAAATGTACCGGGAATATCACACTATATCCTTGCGCCCTACGAACCGCACACGACTGAGCTATTCGAACGGTTTGTGACTCCCGGCGTGACGGTTCTGGACCTAGGGGCACAATTCGGTTACTTCTCAGTGATCGCGGCAAGAAAACTTAAAGGTCAGGGCCGAGTTTACGCCTTCGAGCCAATCCCCGCCAACGTTGGCCTGTTGGAGAAAAACCTCGCGCTCAATGGCTGCACGAACGTCACTATTGTGCCGAAGGCTGTCGGCAACTCGCCATCTGTCGTAACTATGAAAGCTTACGAGGCTTCTACCTCTCATGGCACCCTACATCCCTTACCAGGGATGCGTGTGAAAGACAGCATCCCTGTCGAATGTGTGACGATAGATGGATTTCTCCAAGGACAACCGGTCGATATTATCAAGATGGACATTGAGGGCAACGAACCCTACGCGCTTGAAGGCATGCGTGAGACTGTCAGAAGAAGTCCTGCTCTCATCATGTTCGCTGAGTTCAGTCCCGGCTACCTGAGACAGGCTGGCGTCAAGCCCAGAGATTATGTCAGACAGCTCGAATCGATGGGCTTCGACCTACAGGTGATCGATGAGGAAAGACGCTGCCTTTGTCCGGTTACGGGGGCTATGTTTGAACAGAATGATCCGTTCTGGAAAGTGAACCTACTCTGCGCTAGAGCGGCGGCGGCGCCTGAGTAGATCTGA
>JACQTY010000230.1 GCA_016210545.1 Chloroflexota bacterium | reverse complement strand
CGGTTAATATCGGCAGCCTGGAGCAGGTATAGGAGAGGGTGTATTGTCGAACCAGGCGTTTCAGCACAGGACAGGTCACTGATGGCAAAAAAGACGGCCGCTAAGACACGCCCTATCGAATCCTACGAGCACCGCGACAAGGAGCGGCTCAACAACCCGCCTGTGGGGCTGGTGACGCCCGACACCGATCCAGACGCGGGGGCGAAAAAGGCCTATGCCTACGACCCGCACCTCGACCCGCAACTCCAGTGGGCCGGCAAGGCCGAGCACACCTCGTTTGAAGTGCCCACGGTCTCACTCCACGTCCACGAGCGCATTGAGCCGCGCACGATCATCGAGGCAGTGCGCAAGCGCAATGGCAGCGGCGACTCTCAGCAGCTTTCTTTCTTTGCGCAGGAAGAAAAACCTCTGCGGGAGGCGATAGAGTTCTACAAGCACCCTCACGGCTGGTCCAACCGCCTCGTGGCCGGCGACAGCCTGCTGGTGATGAATTCCCTGCTGGAAAAGGAGGGGATGGCCGGCAAGGTGCAGATGGTCTACCTAGACCCGCCCTACGGCATCAAGTACGGCTCCAATTTCCAGCCCTTTGTGAACAAGCGCGACGTGAAGGACGGCAGGGACGAAGACCTGACCGCCGAGCCGGAGCAGATCCGCGCCTTCCGAGATACCTGGGAGTTGGGCATCCATTCCTACCTGACCTACCTGAGAGATCGGCTCTTGTTGGCGCGGGAACTGCTGACAGAAAGTGGCAGTGTGTTTGTGCAGATTAATGCCGAGAATGCTGCATTGGTACGTCTTCTGTTGGATGAAGTCTTTGGTTCACAAAACTTCGTGTCTGACATCATTTTCAGAAAAAAGAGTCTTCCACTCGGCGCGAAACACATTGAGACGATGAACGATCACCTACTGCTTTACGCAAAGCAGAGAGAGTCCCTCAAATACAGGCATCTTTATCAACATATGGGTGAAGTTACGCCCCATTGGCGCTTCGCAGAGTTCCCAGACGGTCAAGTCATCAGAATCACTCCCGCTGAATTTGGGTCGCCTGAGCATCCTAAGGGGACACGTTACTTCCGACTGTTTTCGCTTATCGCCCCATCCTATAGCGCAAGTACCGATTTTGCCTACGAGTTCAGAGGAAAGAGCTACACTCCACCTAGCAAAGGAGCGTGGGTTGTAGACAAAGCGAAACTTGATCGACTTGCTCAGGCAAGACGCATCGAGGTCGATGGTAGTAGCCTGGGATACCGTCTATATTTTGATGACTTTCCATTCAGGAAAATCACGAATCTGTGGCTTGACGTGGGAGTGTCTTACCAGAAGACCTATGCAGTTCAGACTACAGAACAAGTCCTTGAACGCTGCCTCCTGATGACCACCGACCCCGGCGATCTGGTCTTCGATCCGACCTGTGGCAGTGGCACCACCGCTTACGTCGCCGAGCAGTGGGGGCGGCGCTGGATCACCTGCGATACCTCCCGCGTGGCGCTCACCCTGGCCAAGCAGCGGCTGATGACCGCCACCTTCGACTACTACGAGCTGGCCCATCCGCAGGAAGGCGTGGGCAGCGGCTTCAAATACAGGACCGTGCCGCATATCACGCTCAAGTCCATCGCCAACAACGAGCCGCCTGCCCAGGAAACCCTCTATGACCAGCCCTTGATGGACCGCAAGAGGATGCGTGTCAGCGGCCCCTTTACCGTTGAAGCCGTGCCTGCCCCGGTGGTCAAATCAGTGGAGGAACTGCTGGAGGGGACGCCCCAGCCTGCCGACGCCTCCATCGCCCGTTCCGGCGAGACCCTGCGCCAGGGCGAATGGCGCGACGAACTCCTGCGCGCCGGCATCCGCGGCAAGGCCGGCCAGTACCTCCGCTTTGCCCGGCTGGAGCCGCTGCCCGGCTGCCGCTGGTTGCACGCCGACGGCGAGACCCGCTCCAGCGATGAAGGGGCGGACCACGTACGCGAAGTTGGTCCGGCCCACGCGCCCCAGCGTCTGGTCGTCTCCTTTGGCCCGGAGCACGCCCCCTTGGAGCAGCGCCAGGTGGCCCAGGCCATCGAGGAGGCCCAGACCCTGGTGCCCAAACCCAAGCTCATCGTTTTTGCCGCTTTCCAGTTCGACCCGGAGGCAGCCAAGGATATCGACGAAACCAACTGGCCGGGGGTGACCCTGCTCAAGGCCCAGATGAACGCCGACCTCTTGACCGAAGATCTGAAGAAAAAGCGCACCAGCAACGAGTCCTTCTGGCTCATCGGCCAGCCGGACGTGCAGGTAGAGCGCATTGGCAAGGGCGAGGATCAGGGCAAGTACCGGGTCTCGGTACACGGTTTTGACTATTACAACACCAAGACCGGCGGCATCGAGTCGGGTGGGGCGGACAAGATCGCTGTCTGGCTGCTGGACACGGACTACGACGGGCGCAGCCTCTATCCGCGCCAGGTCTTCTTCCCGATGGCCGGGGAGAACGAGGGCTGGGCCAAGCTGGCCGGCAACCTGAAAGCCGAGATCGACGAAGACCTGATCGAAGCCTACCGGGGCACCGTGTCGCTGCCCTTTGCGCCGGGCGAACGCCGGCGCATCGCGGTCAAGATCGTGGACGACCGGGGCATCGAGAGTTTAAAAGTGCTGGAGGTGGAGTGACCATGTACATCAATCGAATCAAGCTCAGGAACTGGAAAAACTTCAAAGATGCCGAGTCACCATTGACGCTGAGGATGTTCCTGATCGGCCCGAAT
>JACQTY010000226.1 GCA_016210545.1 Chloroflexota bacterium | reverse complement strand
GGCGGGTGGGTATGAAGAGGTTTGCCTTTTCTATTTTCGAGGGGAAGAACTATGGGTAACAAGGTCCTCATGAAGGGAAACGAGGCCATAGCCGAGGGGGCTATCCTGGCCGGGTGCCAGGCCTATTTCGGCTATCCCATCACACCCCAGAACGAGCTTCTGGAGTACATGTCGCGGCGCATGCCGGAGCTCGAGCGGGTATTCGTCCAGACGGAGAGCGAGCTATCGGCTATCAGCATGGTCCTGGGGGCGTCCGCTGCGGGCTTCCGGGCCATGACCTCCACTTCCAGCCCGGGGTTCAGTCTTCAGCAGGAGGGCATCTCCTACATGGCCGGCTCGGAGCTACCGGCAGTGGTAGTCAACGTGATGAGGGGAGGGCCGGGGTTGGGTGGCATCCTGGGCGCCCAGGGCGACTACTTCCAGGCAGTTAAGGGCGGCGGGCACGGGGACTATCGCTTGCTGGTGCTGGCGCCCGCTTCGGCGCAGGAGGCCATGGACCTGACCATGCTGGCCTTCGACCTGGCCGACAAGTACCGCAACCCCGTCGTGCTGCTGGTCGATGGCTATATTGGCCAGGTCACAGAGCCGGTGGAACTGCGTGCTGCCTCTCCGCCGCCGCCCGACAAGCCGTGGGCGGTGACCGGGGCCAGGGGTAGGAGCAAGAACGTCATCCGCTCCATCTATCTTCAGCCGGAGCGTCTCGAGGCCCATGACCTCCATCTTGCCGAGAAGTTCGAGCGGATGCGGGCCGACGAGCTCCGTTACGAAGGACTGTATCTGGATGATGCCAAACTGGTGATCGTAGCCTACGGCAGCGTTGCCCGGGTGGCCCAGACCGTGGTGAAGCAGTCCCGGGAGCAGGGCCTGCCGGTCGGGCTGCTGCGTCCCATCAGCCTGTACCCGTTTCCCTATCAGCCCATCGTGGAGTTGGCAGAGCGGGCAAAGGCGTTCCTGGTGGCCGAACTAAGCCTGGGCCAGATGGTGGAGGACGTCCGGCTGGCGGTAGGTAAGGCCGCGCCGGTATTCCATGTCCGCCGTCTCGGTGGAATGGTGCTCTCTGTGGAGGAGGTCTGTGAGGCGCTGGCGGCGGCTGCCGGGGAGGTCGGCGTGAGGGCTGGCGCCCCCCTGAGGTGTGTCACATGAGGTATCTGCGATGATGAACGTACTGGATACGACAAAGCAAGAGGTGATCTTTCAGCGGCCGGAAACACTGACCGAGGTCCCGACACACTACTGTCCCGGCTGCGGCCACGGCATTATTCACCGGCTGGTGGCCGAGGCCATAGACGACCTGGGGGTCAGGACGGATACCATCGCGGTCACTTCTATCGGGTGCTCGGTGTTCGCCTACGATTACTTCAACCTGGATGCTATCGAGGCGCCGCACGGACGGGCGCCGGCGGTGGCCGCGGCCATAAAGCGCTGCAATCCATCGAAGACGGTGTTCACTTACCAGGGAGACGGCGACCTGGCGTCGATAGGGACGGCTGAGATCGTGCATGCGGCGGCCCGCGGCGAGAACATAACTGTCATTTTCGTTAACAACGCTATCTACGGCATGACGGGCGGCCAACTGGCCCCGACAACGCCGCTGGGGGTGCGGACCTCCTCTACCCCTGGAGGGCGGGAGGCCGGTCTGGCGGGCTATCCCATACGCATGAGCGAGATGCTGGCCACCCTGGATGGCGTGGCATACATAGCCCGGTTCTCGGTACACACGGCGGCGCAGGTCGTCCGGGCCAAGCGGGCTATCAAGCTGGCCTTTCAGGTGCAGCAAGCCCGGCTGGGGCTGGCCCTGGTGGAAGTCTTGTCGCCGTGCCCCATCAACTGGGGTGTGACTCCGCCGGAGGCGCTGGACTGGATAGCTAAGAACATGCTGCCCGTCTTTCCGTTGGGGGACATAAAGGTAACGGACCGGGTAAAAGAGCTTCTGGGTGAGAAGAAAGATGCTTGAAGAGATACTGATCGCCGGTTTTGGGGGGCAGGGTGTCATATTTGCCGGCAAGCTACTCTGTGAGGCGGCCCTGGCTGACGGAAAGCACGTGGCTTGCTCCGTCTCATACGGCCCGGAGATGAGGGGGGGCACCGCCAACACCAGTGTTATTGTTTCCGATGACCCTATCGGCTCGCTGGTGGTATCCCGTCCCACGGTGGTAATCGTCATGAACGAGCCTTCTATGGCCAAATTTGAACCAGTGGTCAGGAGCGGCGGTCTGCTGATAGTTAATGAGACCCTTGTGCCGCGCAAGGCGCAGAGGACAGACATCAAGGCCATATATGTTCCCGCCACCGAGCTTGCGGCGCAGATGGGAAACAGGGCTGTAGCCAACCTTGTGCTTATCGGCGCTTTGACGGCGGTGAGACCGGTAGCGTCGCGGGCAGCGGTCAGGTCGGCCCTGGAGAGGATGGTCGGCAAAGAACGTCCGGAGATGCTGGGAATCAATCAAAAGGCTTTGGCGACCGGCGCTGGTCGAGTTGAGGATATGCATTTGGCCGCCAGTAGATAAGGAGGAAAGCAATGGTCACTACAAGATCGGGCAAAGAGAGAGCAGGGGTCTTCGATCAACTGACATCCCTTGACCAGGAAGAGCTGGTCTTCTTCCATCACAGCCCTTCCCGGTTGAAAGCCATTGTGGCCATTGACAATACTGCTCTGGGGCCGGCCCTCGGCGGCATGCGTATGTTCCCATATGCCAGCGAAAAGGAGGCTATCCAGGACGCGCTGCGGCTGGCCCGGGCCATGACCTACAAAGCGGCGGTGACGGGCCTGAATTTCGGGGGAGGCAAGGCGGTGATCATCGGTGACCCCCGCACCGATAAGTCGGAGGAGCTTTTCCGTGCTTTTGGGCGTTTTGTACACTCGCTGGGAGGCAGGTACATCACTTCGACCGACGTGGGTACAACGGTGGAAGACCTCATCATCGTGCGGCAGGAGACTCCCTATGTCACCGGGCTGCCCGTAGATATGGGGGGTGGTGGGGACACGTCCATAGCTACGGCCACGGGCGTATGGAAGGGCATGAAGGTATTTGCCAAAGAGGTCTTCGGCAAGGAGTCCCTGGCTGGACTACGCATAGTGGTGCAGGGGGTGGGCAAGGTAGGAAAATCTCTGCTCCCGCATCTGGTCGATGAGGGCGCCAAGATATTCATCTCCGACAGGGACCGGGAGCGGCTGAAGAGGGTCAGCGAGGAGTTCCCGTCCACCATCATATCACCCGATGAGGCATATTCTATTGCGTGCGACATCTTCTCTCCCAATGGTCTCGGCGGCGTCCTGAACGATGAGACCATCCCGTTGCTGCGTTGCCCCATTGTAGCTGGAGCGGCCAACAACCAACTGGCAGAGCCAAGACATGGCTATGCCCTGCATAAGAGGAAGATCTGGTATGCGCCCGACTATGTGATAAATGCCGGTGGGCTTATCAATGTGTGCGACGAGCTTCAGGGGTACTGCCAGCCGCGGGCCTGGCGGCAGATCGACAGGATAGCGGAAACGCTGGCGGAGATCATAAGCATATCCAAGGAAAAGGGTGTGCCGACCTCGGAGGCCGCCGACTGGCTGGCGCAGAAACGGATCAAGATGATGCGGGAGGTCCAGCGGATATACGTTCCCGCTACCTATCCGGCGAGGACTGGCGGACTGCCGTAGCCGGCGCGTCCGGCGTCGAGCAGACGCCGCTTTATTCGTTGTAACGGCAAGAAGCCGCCAAAACATGGCGGCTTCTCTTGTGCCATGGTTCTAACCAAGCTCAACGCGGGCGGTGCGCCCAAAATCCGCCGCCCATTCAATCTCACGAAACGGAACGATTCTTCACCTGGCTGGTGCAGCACCTTGGTCCGCGCGCACCTTGCGGCAAATAGGCGGCCAACCCACCTCTCCCTTTGGAAAAGGGAGATTGAGAGGGATT
>JACQTY010000248.1 GCA_016210545.1 Chloroflexota bacterium | reverse complement strand
TGCGAGTTGCCGTTCACCGTATAGTCCAGGATGGCGGCTGCCAGGTAGCTCACACCCGCCTCGAACTGGGAAAGGTCGATGTGCTGCCCCTTGCCGGTGCGGCGGCGGTAGTCCAGTGCAGCCAGAATGGCGATGGCCCCATAGACCGGGGCGACCCAGTCCGTATAGGCGGTATGCGGCGACACCGGCCCCCGGTCAGGCCAGCCCGTCAGGTGATTGAACCCGGCCACGCCGCTCAGGTTCCAGCCGAACCCGGGATGCTGTTTGTACGGCCCGGTGCCCCCCTGGATGCTGGCGCTGAGCATTATTATGTCCGGCTTTATCTTCTTCAGGTCTTCGTAGCCCAGGCCCCATTTGGCCATGGTCCCGGGGGTGAAGTTCTCGGCCACCACGTCGGCCCAGGCCGCCACCTTCCTGGCCAGCTCCCGCCCCTTGGGGTGGCTCAAGTTCAACGACAGGCTCTTCTTCCCGGCATTGAAAAGCTGGAACGGGCCGGCGCGATTGACCCCCTCGATGCCGTCCTTGTAAGGGATGGTGATCCGGGAGTTATCCAGACGCGTGCCAGACTCCACCTTGATGACCTCGGCCCCGAAATTGGCCAAATACTTGATGGTCAGCGGGCCGGTGAGTACCCAGGTGAAATCGGCGACCTTGATGCCTTCCAGGGCCCGGGCGGGGAGTTCCTTGACTTCATTGAGCCTATTGGGTCTACTGAGTTCGTTGAGTCTGTTGGGTCTGGACGCGTCTTGAAGTCCGGAGAGCACTTCCTCGTTGTGCTGGCCGATGCGGGGAGCGGGACAGCGCATCTTCCACGGGGTCTCGCTGAGGATGTAAGGCGCCCCGGGATAGACAACGGCGCGGCCTATCTCGGGCTGCTCCACTTTGACCCAGAAGTTGCGGGCGGCCAGTTGCTCGTTCCGGGTGACATCACCCACGGCGTTATCCGGCATGATGGGAAGCTGCGCCGACAACGTCAGGGCCATTATCTCGGCCACCGTGTGCTCTTTGAAGAAGGCGGCAACGATATCGTTGAACTCCTCCACCTCCCTGTTGAACTTGGTGAAAGTGCCCAGATTATTCCAGTCGGTGTTCGCCAGCGCCCCGGCCTTGCCCTCGCGCACCATCCACTCGATCAGGGGGCGGATCTCACGGAGCCTCGGCCCGCCCAGCACCTTGAGGGTGACATATCCGTCCCGGCACTCCCACACGTCCCGTATCAGGATTGTGCCGCGGGGCCGGCAAGGCCCGTAGCGATGACATACCAGGTCGGAGTAGTACCAGTAGGACAGCTCCGAGCCCAGGCTGCGAGCAACGGCCTCATGGATGGACAGATCGATATGCTGGCCGAGGCCGGTCCTCTCCCGGTAGTGTAAAGCGATGAGGCAGGCGGCGGCAGCGTTGCCCCCGCCGTGCATGAACGCCTGCGGGGCGCTGATGCGCACCGGCGGCCTGTCCGAGTCCCCGGACACTGACATCTGCCCACCCATCGCCATCAGGGTAAGGTCGGTAGCCTTGAAGTCCCTGTGAGGCCCCGTCTGACCAAAGGGGGTGATGGAGGCCAGAATCACACCCGGGTTTATCCTCTGGAGGGCGGCGTACCCCAGGCCCAGGTTATCCAGGTAACCCGGCGCGAAGGACTCGATGACAAAGTCCGTGGTCTCTACCAGTTTCTTGAAGGTGTTACGCCCTTCGCGACCTGTGATGTCCAGCGTGATGCCCCGCTTGCTGGTGTTGAAGGCCCACCAGTACAGGCTGCGCTCCGGTCGCAGATCCCGCTCGCGGGAGTCGGGTTTGTTCTCATAGAACGGGCCGTGGCGTCGGCCCGGGTCGCCGCCGGGCGGCTCCACCTTGATGACATCGGCCCCCAGTTCGCCGAGGATCTTGCCGCAAAGGAACCCCTTCTGATCGGTCAGGTCCAGCGCCCTGTACGGGGACAGGGCGGAATCAGGCTGATTCATGACACCTCCCTTGGGAAAATCCCAAATCCGAAGCACCAAATCCCAAACGACGGGTGAGGACGGCGTTGGCCCCCCCTTGTGGTCATTACCCGGCCCCCACCAGCATCCAGAAGGCGCCGGTCCGCATCGCCCGCCCGATGCTCATGCCCTGCTCAGAAGGGGTCACCTTGCTGGCGCCCCCGGGGTCCGCCGGCTCGCCAGGGTCGTTCGGGGGTTTTTCCCCGTATAGACGCAGACCCATGCGTCGAGGGCTGGACTTGATGAGCAGGGCTGCACCTATCAGCAGGCATGCAGTGATTATACCAAAAACGACGAGGCAAATGCGCCAGTTGTAGCGCCTGATGGTCGAAGACTCCGCCTCGCGGAGCGGTAATGCATATAAGACTAATGCGTCTGTATTAAAAGGGCGCGAGTGCGGGACTCAGGTTATCGGGACATTGATGCTACGTAGAGGGCGTTTGCGATCCCGCGGGGGCACGGTCCCGATGAATCGGGGTACCCGTACTTAGGACAGGGCCTTTTTCAGACAAAGAGGGTTATGTCGGCGTGGGCGGCGTAGTCCAAGAAGGCGGCGGCGCCGGCTATCTCCACCCCATCCAGCAGGTCCTCGTCCTTGACGCCCATGACGCCGCAGGTGGTAGAACAGCCGAACAGCTTTACGCCCAACTGCTTGGCCATGTCCACGAACTCAGGGATGGGCGGCATGTTCTGCTTCGACATCATGCGCTTGAGCATGGCCGTGGCCATCGCGGTCATCCCCGGAATCGCGCCCACAATGTTGGGGACAGGCATAGGCATGGCCGGATTGGCCAGCGGCGCTACCTTCAGCGACTTCCACTTCTTTCGGTTCACAATGTCCAGGCCGTAGAAGGTGAAGAATATCCCCGCCTCCATACCCATCGAGGCCGCGGTGACGGCCAGGATGAGCGGCGGGTAGGCCATGTCGAGTGTCCCCTTGGAGGCGATAATAGCCAGCCGCTTGGGGCCCATCGCCTTGTGCGCTTGGGCGTGGAGCCGCCTGAACGTCTCGGCGTCCAGAGTAACAGGCTCGCCCGGCCTCATGGTCTTCTCAGCCATAGCTTGCCTCCTCACGCCCTCTTTATGAAGAAGATGAACGCGCCCTTGTCCTCTACCGCTTTCAAAAGCGTATGGCCCGTCTCGGCGCAATAGGAGGGGAAGTCCTTCTTCGCCCCTTTGTCGGTGGATATGACCTTCAGCACCTGCCCGGGGGCGAGCTCGTCGATGGCAAGTTTGGTCTTGACCACAGGCATGGGGCAAAGCAACCCGGTGCAATCGAGTGTCTTGTCTACCTTGATCTCATCCGTCATCCCAGCAGCTCCCTTTCATACGGAGGTCTGTCCACGCCGCAGGGGACGCTGTACCGCTCCACCAGGGCCTTTACCAGCCCGGGGATGGAGTGCTCCGGGGCCACCACGTCTACCTTGAGTCCGGCCTTCTCCGCCGTCTCCGCGGTAACGGGGCCGATGCAGGCAATTGCGCTCCCCTTCAACACATCCAGACTTCCGTTTAGCAGATTCATCAGCCCTCGTACGGTCGAGGAACTGGTGAACGTGACTATGTCGATCCCGTCCTTAAATGCCTGCTTGGCGCCGTCCGATGCCCGCCCCGCCGGAACGGTCCGGTACGTAACCACCTGCTCCACCTCGGCCCCCATCCTGGCCAATTCGTCGGCCAACTCCTTGCCAGCCAGATCAGCCCTTGGGAGAAGGAATTTCGCGCCGCCAAGCTTATGGCTCCGGAAGCTGTCCAGGATGCCCTGCGAGGTGAACTCTGCGGGGACCAGGTCAGGAAGAATTCCGTATTCCTTGAGCGAAGCTGACGTAGCTTCTCCAATAGAGCAGATACCCAGCCCCTGGAGACACCGACTATCCTTCCCCAGGGCGAACAGGCGGGAGAAAAAGACCTCCACGCCGTTCACGCTGGTGAACACCGCCCAGTCGAATTCCGACAGGCGGGACAACGCCCTATCCATGGCCTCCACGTCGGGGGCAGGCTCAATCGATATGGCAGGCAGCTCCACAGGCTGGGCGCCCTCCTGGGCCAGAAGCCTGGAGAGGGTGCTGGCCTGGCTGCGAGAGCGCGTTACCAGCACCCGCTTGCCGGAGAGGGGCCGGTTATCGAACCAGCGCAGTTTCTCTCGCAACGACACCACCTCACCCACAACCGTCACCACCGGGGCGCCAAAGTTGGCCGCCTCCGCCTTCTGACTTATGTCGGCGAGCGTGCCTACCAGGGTCTGCTGCCGGGGCAACGTACCCCAGCGGATGAGGGCAACCGGGGTGCTGGCAGGACGCCCGTGCTTTGTGAGTTGATTGCAGATGGCTTGCAGGTTTTCCCTGCCCATCAGAAAGACCAGGGTGTCCACCCCCGTAGCCAGTTTGGCCCAGGCGATGCGGGAGGACTCCTTCCCCGGCTCCTCGTGTCCGGTTATGACGGCAAAGGAAGACGCCAGCCGGCGGTGAGTCACCGGTATGCCGGCATAGGCGGGGGCGGCTATCGCCGATGTAACCCCCGGGACCACCTCGAAGGGGACGCCGGCGGCGACCAGCGCCTCAGCCTCCTCGCCACCCCTCCCGAAAACAAAAGAGTCGCCCCCCTTCAAGCGGACGACCGACTTGCCTTCGCTCCCTTTGGCTACAAGGAGCGCGTTGATCTCCTCCTGCTCCATGACATGCTGGCCGGAACCCTTGCCCACGTAAATAAGTTCGCAGCCCGCCTTCGCATACGATAGTATCCTATCGTCTACGAGGCGGTCGTATACGATGACATCGGCCCGTTCCAGGCAGCGTACCCCCTGGAGGGTAATAAGGCCCTCGGCCCCCGGGCCGCCCCCGACCAGGTATACCTTGCCCGGTCTCACCCCGCCTCCCCTATGAGAAGCTTATCGGCGCCCAGCGCCAGGAGACGGCGAGCCAGCAGGTGTCCCAGCCCCTCGCCCATATCCACATCCCCGGTAAGCCCGGTGCGGACTATATGGTTTCCGTGGGGATCGGCCACTATTGCCTGGAGGTTAAGGACCCCACCCCGGACCCGTCCATAGACACCTATGGGAACATTGCATCCACCCCCCAGGTGCCCAAGGCAGGCGCGTTCGGCGGTGATCGCCTGGCGAGTCGGTCCGTCGTCCAATGTCTTGACTATCTCGGTCATCCTGGCATCGTTCTCCCGTATCTCTATGGCCAGAGCCCCCTGACCGACAGCGGGTAGGATGATTTCGGGAGGCACATATTGACTTATCTTGTCCTTCTGACCCAGACGGACAAGACCAGCCGCCGCCAGGACCGCGGCATCCAGCGGGCCATCGAACACCTTGCGAAGGCGCGTATCCAGGTTACCCCTCAGATTCACTATCTCCAGGTCGGGACGAAACACCATGAGCTGGGACGCCCGCCGGGGGCTGGAAGTACCGACAACGGCGCCATCAGGCAGCGTCTCCAGCGTCCCGCCAGACTTTGAGACCAGGGCATCGCGGGCATCCTCCCGCCGCGTTATGGCGCCTATCATCATGCCAGGAGTCAACTCCGTGGGCAGGTCCTTAAAGCTATGTACGGCCAGATCGATCTCTTTGTTCTGGAGGGCAATTTCCAATTCCTTGACGAAGAGGCCCTTGCCGCCGATCTCGGGCAACGGCGTTCTTGTCATCAGGTCGCCTTGCGTCGTGATCTTCTTCAGTTGGAAGCTTAGTGCGGGAAATCCAGCCGCTAGCTGCGTGATCACCTCCCGGGTCTGGGCCAGGGCCAGGGCGCTCCCGCGGGAGCCAACAACAACGGTGGCAGAAGCAACCATACTTATTTTACCTTGCCATCCAGGCCAAACAACTCCCGCGCTATGGGAAGACAGCGGTGGCCCTTGTTTTCATCTTTGAGGAAGACCGTGGGCTTATGAAGCATCTTCTTGACGATGGCTTTCGTCATGGCGTCGAGGCGCTCGTGCTGCTCGGGGGTTAGCCCGGGCATCTTTTTCAGCGTCTTCTTCATCTCGGCCTTCCGCGCCGCCTCGGCCTGCTCCCGCAGCGCTACAACGGTAGGCACAACTTTCAAGTTATTCCACCACCTCAAGGCGCCCGCCACTTCAAAGTCAATTATGGTGTCGACCCGCAACCCCTCCCGTTTCCGTTCGTCCAGGCTGGCCTGACTGAAAGCCTGCAGATCATCTATGTTATAAAGACAGACGTTCTGAAGCTTCCCCACCTTCGGATCGATATCCCTGGGGACGGCGATGTCGATCAGAAAGAGGGGCTTGCCGGAACGAGCCTTCATGGCATCGGCCACCAGGGCCCTGTCAAGGATAAAGGTGGGAGCGCCGGTGGCGCTGACCACCATATCCGCCTCCACCAGGGCCTTGCCCAGGTCGGCGAAGGGGACCGCCCTTCCTTTCAACTGGTCGGCAAGGGCCGCTGCCCTGTCATAGGTGCGGTTGATTATCAGAATGCGACTGGCGCCGCTGTCCCTGAGTATGTTGCCTGTCAACTTCCCCATCTCCCCAGCGCTGATGATGAGAACGGTACGGTCCGAAAGGTCGCCTACCGCCTTCTGGGCCAACTCCACGCAGGCGCGGCTTACCGATACTGCATAGCGGCTGATACCAGTCTCGGTACGGGCGCGCTTCCCTACCCGCAGGGCATAGCGGAAGATGTGAGAAAGGGGGCTCCGCAAGTTACCATTGGACTCGGCTATCTCCAGCGCCCGGCGCACCTGCGCCAGGATCTGCTCTTCCCCAAGAATCATTGAGTCCAGGCCGGAAGCCACGCGGAATAGATGGCGGATGGCGTCTTCGTGGACATGAGTGTACAGCCTGGAGGTAAGCAACCACTTGGGCAAATGGTGGTAATCGCTGAGAAACTGGAGGAGCCTTTGGCTGTCTTTCAGGGGCTCTTCCCCGACGGCGTAGATCTCAGTCCGGTTGCACGTGGACAGGACCACGTTGGGCCCCAGATAGCGTTGCAGCGCTTCCGTTACCTCTTTCATCTTGTCGGTGCTCAACGCCATCTTCTCCCGCATCTCCACGGGGGCGGTAGTATGGTTAACGCCAACCACGAGTATCGAATTCATGGCGCCTTGTTCCATTTCTCCAGACTGGTCACCAGTTTGTGCCGGGCCGCTTCCATTTCACCGCGGGCTACCAGGTCCATCAGCTCCCCATCGAGGGCCGTTTGCCAGGCATCAGGGGCGACACGTATCCCCCTCGATTTAAGGTCCTGCCGCACCCGGGCAACCAGTCCCAAAAGCATAGCATACTTGGGCACGAACGTCTTTTCAAGTTCTTGCCGTAGTTTGCGGGCTAGCGCCGGGCTTCTGCCGCCGGTGGAAACCGCCACGACCAGCCCGTCCTTCTGGACCACTGACGGAACGATGAAATTGCCCTGCGAGGGCACATCCACCACGTTGACCAGGAGCCGCCTCTTTTCCGCCTCCAACGCCACTTGCCGGTTGATCCCGGCATCGCTGGTGGCAGCAATGACCAGGGAAGCCCCTTCCAGGTCGCCGGATTCAAAGGGGTGAGCCGCCACCTCCACAGCGCCCGCTACCGACAGCGACTTCAGCCCTTCGGTGATCCGGGGGCTGACCACCCGCACCCGGGCGCCGCTTTCCAGCAACGTCTTTGCCTTCCGCTCGGCAACCTCCCCACCCCCTACCACCACACAGGTGCGGCCTGAAAGGTTCAGGAAGACGGGGTAATGGTCAGACATTATCTATTGCGACCTCATCCCCCCTCTGTCCCCCTTCTCCCGTACGGAGAAGGGGGAGGAGAAGGAGCTTTAGGGGACACCCCTAATACCCCGCCAAAGGGGCAACGCCCCTTTGGAATCCCCTGTTTCCTGCCACTTGCACAGCCTTACAGAGACTATTGCACGCGTTACCTTCCCCCTCTCCGTCAACGGAGAGGGGGAAAGGGTGTGAGGTCATCGTTCACCAGTAGTACTTCACCATGGCCTTCTTGAACTCTTTGGTGCTGAAAAGAACAATGTAGTCCGCGATGCCGACCTGTCCGGCCATGGACTTTATGGTGGCCAGGCACCCCTCTTTGGTCGGGGCGTGGACCATGGTGAAAAGGTTGTACTGCCATTGCGGGTAGGTGACTCGCTGATAGCAATGCGTTACCTGGGACGACGCGGCCAGGGTCTCGCCGACCTCCTCCAACCGCTCCGGCGGCACCCGCCAGCAGCCCATACCGTTAGCCACGAAGCCCAGACGCCGATGGTAGAGCAGGGCAGCAAAGCGGCGCATAAGCCCCCGGGAAAGGAACTCCCTGGCGCGCCCCACCACATCAGCCTCGCTTATCTTCAGATTTGCCGCCATTCCCTCGAAGGGCCGCTCCACGACAGGCAGGTCCTGCTGCAATTCCCTGATGACGGTTATTTCCTGGGGAGTGAGATGGGGCGGGGATACCGCGGTGGTTTCCCGCCGGCCGTCCCTGCCTCCGTCGACTGTGACCTCCTCGTCGGAAAGGTGAAAAAAGGCCCCGATCTTGAATACCTTTGTCGCCGGCAGCACCATGACCGAGTCCGCCCCGGCGCCCAGGGCAAGCTTTTCGGCGGTCCTGGCCATGTTCTCTCCGGGGGGCGCCGCCAACGTGAACCACAGGTTGTAGCGGTGTTCCCGGGCATAGTTGTGGCTCACTCCGGGGTGCCGGCTGATGACGGCTGCCACGGTATCGAGCCGCTCGGGGAGAACAGAGGCAGCTACCAGTGTGCTCTGGTAGCCCAGCGCCCGGCTGTCGAAGATGGCGCCGATCTCCCGGATGATGCGTCTGGCCTTCAGGTCTTTCACCCTGGCCAGTACATCCTTCGGGTCCAGTCCGAGGAACTGGCCCAGCTCCTGGAAAGGTTTCTCCGCCAGCGGGAATGCCTGTTGTATCTTTTCTAACAGATGCTTGTCGGAAGAATCCAGTTCCATCAGGTTGGACTCCCCGGTTGATAGACACAGTTTGGCTCGGGCGCCAGGTAGTCCCCGGTCATGGCGTAGGCCCTGGCCCGGGAACCCCCGCAGATGTGATTGTACTCGCAGCGGCCACACTTCCCTGTCAGCCTGGAGGTGTCCCGCAGCTCCAGGAAGAGGGACGACTTGCGATAGATTTCAGTGACCGACTGCTGGCGTACATTGCCCGCCACGATGGGCATGAAGCCGCTGGGGTAAACATCTCCAATATGCGATATGAAACAACAGCCGTTGCCGTCGTTGACGCCCTTCGAGGCCCGCCTGATGTTATCCCGGTACTGGAAGCCCGGAGCCGTTACCACCTGAGCCTTCCGGGCCTCTTCTGTCCGTCTCTGGATAGCCACCCGCCGGTAGTGCTCGGCGGCGGTCGTCTTGATGTCGAACGGCGCCTGCCCCGCCAGGTCATACAGCCAGTTGAACACCGTCTCATGCTGCTGCGGGCTTATCATGTCATCGTGCTGCCCGCGCCCCGTCGGCACCAGGAAAAACAGGTCCCACAGGACGGCCTTGAACTTAGGGACCAGGTCCATCATATTCTTCAGATCGTCGAGATTGTAGCGGGTGACGGTGGTGTTTATCTGCAGGGAGACTCCGGCCTCGCCGACGGCTTGAATAGCCCGGATAGTGCGCTCGTAGGAGCCGGGGGTACGGCGGAAGGCGTCGTGGATCTCGGCGGTCGAACCGTCCAGGCTCAAGGAGGCGCGGGCCAGCCCGGCTTCCTTCGCTCTGGCCATGGTCTCCGGGGTGACCAGACGCGTCGCGCTGGGGGCCAGAGACATCCTCATGCCCCGGTCGTTGCCGTACTTTATGAATTCCATCAGGTCGGGGCGCATGAGCGGGTCGCCGCCAGTGAGCACCATAAGCGGCGTGCCCATACCAGCGATATCGCCCAGCAGGCGCAGCCCTTCCTCGGTAGTCAGCTCTTGGGGACTGCGGCGCGGCTGGGCGACGGCCCGGCAATGGCGGCAGGCCAGGGCGCAGGCCTTGGTCATCTCCCAGAAAACGATAAACGGCGATTGGGAGAAGTCTAGCTCGGCGAAAGCGGGCTTGCCTCGATGCTGGTCGGCGGGTGCTTTGGTTTCAGTCACTGGGCGATGCCTATCTCCTGGTCCGTCAGATAGCAGGCAGGGTCGGGGGCCCAGATATCCCCATACACCGCCTCAGCCCGCACCCGGAAATTGCCGCCGCACAGCTCCAGGAACTGGCAACGGGCACAGCGACCTTTGACCATGGCCCTTCTGTTCTTGAGGCCCTTCATCACGGGGTCCGAGGTATCCTCCCAGATGTCCCCGAAGCTTCTCTGCCGGATATTGCCGAAGCTGTAGTGCCGCCAGAACTGGTCGGGGTGGACGTTGCCCTCGTGGTCTATGCACCCGATGCCCACGCCTGAGTTGTTGCCGCCGTTCAACTTCAGGAACCGGAACACCTCCGCGGCCCGTTCGGGGTTTTCTCGCTTCATCTGTAAGTACAAATAGACGCCGTCAGCATAGTTATCGACTGTCAAGATCTCTTTGGCCAGCCCCCGCCGGTGGAAGTCGGCGGCCCGGGCCATGATCAGGTCAATCGTTTCCCTGGCCTCCTGATGGGTCAGGTCCGCCTCGACCATCTTGCTACCCCTTCCGGCGTAGACCAGGTGATAGAAGCACACGCGGGGTATGTTTTCCGACTCTATCAGGTCCAGTATCGCGGGTATCTCTGGCCGGTTCTGCCTGGTTATGGTGAAGCGCAGGCCCACCTTGACGCCCGCCTCGCGGCAGTGCCTTATGCCGTTCAACGCCTCCTTGAAGGCGCCCTTCTTGCCCCGGAAACGGTCATTGGCCGCCTCCAGGCCGTCCAGGCTCACCCCGACGTAGGTTATGTTAGCCTGCTTCATGTCCCTGGCCTGGGACGGCGTGATCAAGGTGCCGTTGGTGGAATACGTGGAACGCAGGCCCTTGCTGGAGGCATAGGCCGTAAGCTCCAGGAGGTCGGGGCGGGTAAGAGGCTCGCCGCCGGAGAAGAGGATAACGGGAACGCCGTACGCGGCGAGGCTATCCATGAGGGCCTTGCCCTCGGCGGTAGTCAGCTCGTCGGGGCTGGGCTTCTCCACAGCCGAGGCATAGCAATGGACACAGTGCAGGTTGCAGCGCCGGGTCATGTTCCATACGACGACGGGCCTGCGGTGGACGGAGCCATCGCCGCGATAGCGGAGGTCGTCGCCGGGGGTCTCAACGCCACATAAGAGCTTGGTAATCCCAATCATATTTGCTCCAATACACTTCTTATGTTAAAGATTTCACAGCCCGTTGTCAAACTGACGCAGATAGGATCAGGTATGCCATCGGTCAAGATTAGCCAAACGACCGCATTGGCAGGGACACGGCGACGACCCCGCCACATTAGGCCGCCAGGCTATTGACTCAGAGGCACAGTCGGCATAAAATCGTAAGTCGTCCGCCGCCGTTGCTCAGGCGGGCGCCCTGACGCCGCGAGATTTCGGACCGGCGGTGTAATAGTGGCAGCCGAGAAGACCCAGGCACAGGCCGGCATATTCTCACGCATCGTCCAGATGGCCAGTCCGGCGTTCGTGTTGATCGCGGTGTTCATCCCCATCGGCGCTCTGGTGTACGCCGCCAACTTCGGCCCCCTCGTCAGCCTCAACTATGTTCACATAATGACCGGTGCGATGTGGACCGGCATCGATCTGTTCATGGGGTTTGTCCTCGGTCCGTCTCTGGGCAAGATGGAGCCGAGGGACCGGGCCGTCGTATTCAAGCGCTTGATGCCGAAAATGACCTTCCTCATGCCAGTGCTAGCCGGGGTGACGGTAACCGCCGGCCTTCAGCTCACGTCGCACATGGGCCTTTCATTGTCCAGTCCAAAGCTCATCGCCGCTCTTGTCATCACAGGCATACTTACCATTCAAGGGTTCGGGCTCCTTCTCCCCAACGAGATCCAGATATTCAAGGAGCTGCTATCCGAGAAAGCCAATACCGATAAGATAGCCCGCCTGGGAATGAGGAACGCCAAGCTGGGCGGCATCCAGGGACTGCTTCAGTTAGGCATCATCTTCGTCATGGCGACGATCAGGGTGTGAAGAGCAAAGCGAGGCTATGGGGGGTGAGGGCGGGACGGACTCGGGGGAACCCGGCACCGCGGTGAATTCACACTCAATCCCATCCTTGCAGTCGAGCATCCACCGCAGGCTGTAGACCCTTCGCTGCGGCTCAGGGTGGGGGGAGACGGGGACATAGGCGCTAACTTAGCTAGGTTTGATTTTGGAGATATTGTATCTGCGAGATCCATTTTCGTGGCAGCTCCATTGGTCGTGGGCCGGGTGAGATGAAACGAGACTCACTATTCTTGGTGAAACCGGGGTGGTGGGTTTCGCCTCGATTTCATCGGGGCTGCACCCACCCTACGATTAAGCTTGCGGTCGAGCATCCACCGCAGGCTGTAGACCCTTCGCCGCGGCTCAGGGTGGGGGGAGACGGGGGCGCTTCCTGGCGTCCAAGAGCAGGTTGCAGCCGATGCGCCCCTACTTCCAGGGTTTGACCACGTTGATAGTCTCTTCTGTCACCTGGCCGTCCTTGATGCGGAAGGCCCGGAGGCGGGGCTGCCGGGAGTCCTCCAGGGAGACAATGAAATAGAGGGCGTCCGGCCAGAAGGCAAGTTGGATGTCAGTGGCCGAGGGGTAGGCCTGGGTGTGGGTGTGGGAGTGGTAGATGCCGATGATGTCCCAGCCCTTCTCGTCCATGTCACGGTGGGCCTGAAGGAGCTCTTTCGGCTCCACGTTGTAGCGCATCGGGCTGTGAAGGGAGTTGGTCATCCGACGCAGCTCCAGGACCTTGCCGTCGGCGCCCATCAGTAAGCCGCAACATTCGTTGGGGTTATCTTCGCGGGAGTGAGCGATTATCTCGTCATAGAAACGTTTTTCTAAATAGAACATGGAGCATTCATCTTAAAGAAGTCGGCCTTGCTGAGCATGTGGCTGCAAGATCGGCAAACCAAGTTCATTAGAGAATTTCAGTAACCGAGTGTCGTAAGTTTGAAACTCCGCTGCTTTGAACCATTTTGCAGTCGCGAGGTGGATTGCATCCAGCGGTTTCAGACTCCAGCCTTTAGGTATGGCCATCCTAATCAGTTGGCGGGCCTCCGCGCCTATACCATCATGATATTCGACCACCTTCACCGCGTTCCTGTCGGCCCAAAGTTTGTCAATCTTCCCTTCGACGCCTGGGTCCAACGCGAATTTGTCTTGTTCCAACCTCCCATAAGCTACTTCGACTTGAGAAAGAGCCGACGTGCAAAGTTCAATCGAGCCGTTGCTGCTGGCGCTGTCAGCAAGCGAAGCATCCAATACAGGTAGACGGTCTGGGATAGCATTAATATACGAAAGCCAGACATTGGCATCCCAATAAAGGCGTTGCCGCTGGTTAGGCATCACGCAACCGCCTGATGGTCTCCTCTGGCATCGGGGCTCCCGCCTTCAAAGGCGACACGCCTCGCGCCTCCAGATAGCTTCCCCTTTCCACCTCGGATAACGCTCGAATTGCGGACACCTGGCGAATAGCAACGGGGCGCCCAGAGAGTCGTTCCCTGCTAATCTCACCTTCAACAATTGCCCGCTTCCCCCAGACCTCACGCAGCTGATCTTCCTGCCCTTCTTTTACGTAGCAAGAAACCGCTCGGTCATGAAGAGTATCATACAGATTGAAGCGGAGGCCCTTTCTATTGCTAAGTGTCTGTACTCGCCCTTCTATGGCGCCAAAGGACTTCACTATCGCCACAGGCGACGTCACATCCGCGTGTCGAGAAATTGTCACGTCCAGATCGGCCGTCTCAAATCTAACAGAACTCACACGGTCGTCCAATATGCCTGTGATGGCAGAAGCCGCTTTAACCACTCGGTCCGTGAAGTCGGGTCGCTTGCCAGCCTGCAACGACTTGCCCACGCTTGCGTAGGCGTCCACAACCCGTTCAGCTTGTTCGAGGATCTCCGTTTCCCCCCGGATCGTTGCCGTGGCGCTGCCAACCTGCAAGTCGTGAATAACCCATTCCACTTTGTCAGCGACGCCGAGTTCGTCGGACAAAGCTTGCACTAGCGTCTCAAGATTAGAGATCGCGCTTGCGAAGTGGCGGATGGTCACTTCTCCGTTAAGGGCCAGGGTTATTGTATCCTTAGCCACGTTGCCCTCCCGCAACCCTCTCTAGAGGCTCGCAGAAAACGGTTACTGTTGTCAAGGGCGGTTAGCAAGAGCCTCTTCCCGAGCATCAGCCTAAGCGCGGTAGCTACCTCATCGGAGCATCGCTGCCTTTGCCAACCGCTACCGGCAGGGAGGCGTCGTTGCCCCACTCCTCCCAGGAACCATCGTAGAGACGGACCTGGCCGTAGCCCAGATAGCGCAGCGTGAAGTAGGTCTGACCCGCCCGCACGCCGGTCTGGCAATGGACGATGACCTCTTTGTCCCGGGTGATGCCCAGGCCCTCGTAGAGGCGTCTCAGCTCGTCGGCTGGCTTCAGCCTGGCGACGCCGTCCACAGTGGCCAGATTGTTGGTCCAGTCCACATTGATGGCGCCGGGGATATGCCCGCCCCGCTGGGCGCTCTTGACGCTCCCCTCGTACTCAGCCGGGCTGCGCACGTCGAGGATGACCGTCCCCGCCTTGCCGATGCTCCGTTTAACGTAGTCCTTATCCGCGGAACGGGAGGGATTGGGCGTGGCTGTGTAGTTTCCCGCTGCTTTCGTTGCCGCCGCCGTATCCGTGGGCAGCCCCTGCTTCCGCCACCCGGCATAGCCCCCGTTGAGGACTGCGATGCGCTCCATGCCGTAGTAGTGCAACGCCCAGAACAGACGCCCGGGGCCGGGCGCGCCGCCGTCATCGTAGATAGCCACCAGGCTGTCCTGGCTGACGCCCAGGCCGCGCATAATGCTCTCCATCTCAGCCCTGGGGGCCAGCATGCCGCGTACCGGATTCCTGGGATCGGTGATCTGCGCCATGGAGAGGTTCACCGCGCCGGGGATGTGCCCCTGACGGTAATCAGCCGCCGCCCGCAGGTCAATGAGGGCCAACTCCGGGGCAGAAAGGTTCGCGTTGAGCCAGTCGGCCTCGACGAGGAAAGATGTGAACAGTGATTTAGCAGGCGGCGTTTGAGTCTGCTTGGGAGCGCAGGCGGCTAACAGCGCCAGGGCGACGCTAAGGAACAGAAGTGGGAGGACAGCGGCCTTCCTCCGCCCCACGTTCGATAATCCCCCGGGCCGCGAAAATCCCCCGTCCCGACGCTTCGGGACTGCCCCCTTTACGTAAAGGGGGATAGGGGGATTCCCACCCGCTACCCCCCAGCGCGGCGAGCAAATCCGCGATAAAAGGCCCATCCCTAACCCCTCTCGATCACTACGCGAAAGTAGTCCTCGACAGGGCTTACCTTCAAGAGCTTGTGGCCTTCGTCCTTAATGCTGCGGGGCACATTGCGGATAGGCTCGCCGTCGTCCAGCCAGACCTCCAGCTTCTCCCCGATCTCCATATCCTCCAGGACCATCTTGGTGCGGACCCAGTTCATGGGGCAGCTAACACCCCTCAAGTCCAACAAGCCGTTTTGCTTCTCGTCCATAACTCCTCAATTCGGGAAACTCTAAATTCGAAGCACCAAATCCTAAACAAATCCCAAGACCGAATCCCAAAACCCCATTTGCTTCTTCACCTCTGAACAAGGGAATCCATCAACCCGAGCAGGCATCCCCCCATCCCCTTTTGAGCTTGTTTAGGGTTCAGGAATTAGGATTTCGGATTTACTATTCATCGTCTTCGGGGTCCCAGGAGTGCAGCACGCGATAGTGTACCCCTTTTGGCCGGTCGCCGTGAACGTCCCATTCCTTGGCGGCGGTGTACTTGTCCCCCAGCACCTCTTGCTTGAACTTCTTCAGGCCCAGCCGGTCGATGGCCGTTCCAAACCTCTCCCCCCTCTTGGAGTTCTGGTTATACCAGGCGACGCATTTCTCGATCAGTTCAAAGGTCTCTTCGTCGCTGACAAAGTCGGCGACCCGGTTCGCCCAGCGAGGGAAACGACCGTGCTTGCCGCCCACGTAAACGGCGTGGCCGATGCGCTTGACCACCCAGGCGTTCGTCGGGCAGCAGTAGATGCACTCGCCGCAGTAGGTGCAGCGCTTGTCATCCCGTTCGGGGAGGTTGGTCTCTTTGTTCATCACCAGGGATTCACCTCCCCGGGACTTGCAGAGCTGGACGCACAATGTGCACCCGTTGCACAGCTCTGGCGCCAGCTCCGGCTCCACCATGCCGTGGAAGCCGAGGTCGTTCTCCTGGGGGTTCGGACAGCCGATGTTGCAACCGGAGTAGGCTATCTTAAACTTGGCCGGAGTGTCCAGGCCGAAGTACTTCTCATCGGCGGCGGCAGCAAGGCCTGGAGCGTCCACCCGCCCGTAGGGGTTGACCTTGCAGCCCTGACAGGCGGTTATGGCCCTGACCCTCGGCCCGCAGTTGGCCATACGCAGGCCCAGACCGTCAAGCTCGGCCTTCAAGGCATCCATGTCGTCCAGCTTGACGTAAGGTATCTCGATGGACTGCTGGAAGGTAAAATGGCAGTAGCCCCGCCCGTATTTCTTGGCGAGCTCCGCCGCCTGGACCATCTTTTCCGTCACTATGTTGCCCCCGGGCACGCGCAGTCGGCACACGAAGTACTCATTCTCCGTCTGGCGGATAAAGCCGCTGGCCTTCAAGGCCCTCACATCAACTGTCTTCTTACGCACGAGATTGCTGTCTCCTTTGTCCCAAAAGTGGGCGGGCACTGAGACCAGCCCCTACGAGTATGCCTCCCACCTCCCACCACACGCTTCTCGCCTCTCAACTACCACCAGATCTTGCCCTGCACAGCCTGGTCCAGACCCTCGCACGGCCTTGTCCACAGGTGCGTGCTCAGGTACTTCCAACCGCCGTCGGCCAGTAGCACCACGACGTTGCCCTTGTCCATGCGCTGGGCCACCCGCTGGGCGCAGCGGATGGCGGCGCCCGAGGACACGCCGGCGAAGATACCTTCCTTCTCAGCGAGATCCCTCGTTCCCATAAAGGAGTCGCAGGAATCTATGAGCAGTCGTCCGTCGAGCAGCGCCAGGTCCAGGATCGGCGGAATGAAGCCCTCCTCCAGGCTCCTGAGGCCAAATATCAGGTCTCCGGGGTGGGGGACCGTGGCGATAACCTTCACCTTAGAATTGTGTTCCTTGAGCCGCCGCCCCACGCCCATCAGGGTCCCGCCGGTGCCCAGCCCGGCCACGAATACGTCGACATCGGGCAGGTCATCGATGATCTCCTGCGCGGTCGTCTCATAGTGGGCGCGCGGATTGGCCTCGTTGCCGTACTGGTAGGGCATGAAGTAACGGTGGTCCTCAGCGGCCATCTTTTGCGCCACCTCTATGGCCCCGTTAGTCCCCTGGCTGCCATCGGAATACACGATCTCAGCCCCGTACAGCTCCAGCAACTCCCGGCGTTCCGAGCTGACATTCTCCGGCATAACCACCTTGACCTTGTGGCCGCGCCTTCGCCCGATCATGGCCAGCGATATCCCCGTATTGCCGCTGGTAGGCTCCAGGATGGTCCTATCCGGGGTCAGCTTGCCCTCTTCCTCGGCCTTCAAGATCATGTACTTGGCGATACGGTCTTTGACACTGCCGCTAGGATTATTCCCCTCCAGCTTGGTATAGATATGCACCTGCGGCTTGGGGCTGAGCCGGGCGACCTCCACCAGGGGGGTATGGCCGACAGCGTCAAGGATGTCCTTGAACTTCATGCGTGACTCCCATGGTCGGCGGTGACCGCCACCCCGCAGAACTGCTCATAATCAATGAGTTTGGTAACCGTGGGGTGGTCGCCGCACACCGGGCAGGCGGCATTGCGGCGTAGCTTGACCTTATGGAACTCCATGTCCAGGGCATCGTAGACCAGCAGGTAGCCGGCCAGGCTAGTGCCGATCCCCAGGACCAGCTTGATGGCTTCCGTGGCCTGGATAAGCCCCACGACGCCCGGCAACACGCCGATCACCCCCACTTCCTGGCAGGAGGGAACGGCGCCGGGCGGGGGCGGCGTGGGATAGAGGCAGCGATAGCACCCTTTCCCCGGCTGGAATACCGTGGCCTGTCCCTCGAAGAGGAAGATGCTGCCATGCACGAGGGGTTTCCCGGCGAAGACACAGGCATCGTTCACCAGGTAGCGGGTGGGGAAGTTATCGCTCCCGTCCACGATCACGTCATATCCAGCTATGACACCCATAATGTTCTCTGAGGTGAGCTTGGCCGTATACGGCACCACCTGGACGTCGGGGTTGAGGCTGGCGATGGTCTCGGCGGCCGAGACGACCTTGGGCTTGCCCACGTCCGGGGTATGGTGCAAGGGCTGACGCTGGAGATTGGATAAGTCCACCTTGTCGAAGTCGACGATGCCCAGCTTGCCCACGCCGGCCGCGGCCAGATAAAGGGCTGCCGGAGAGCCCAGTCCCCCGGCCCCGACCAGCAGAACGCTGGACTCCAGTATCTTCTTCTGTCCCTTGCCCCCGACCTGCTTCAGCAGGATGTGCCGGCTGTAGCGTTCTATTTGCGTCTCAGACAGGGTCACAGCCATAAAATCAAACTCCTCTCGAGTTGCCCGAAGTTTCGGTGGCGCCCTCACTGCTCAGGAGCTGATTCCAGTAGCGATCGCCCCCATCGGGCAAGACAGTGACGACCACCTTGCGGCCTCCCAGGGTCTCGGCCACCTTCATGCATGCCCAGACATTAGCCCCGCCGGACAGGCCGGCGCATATCCCCTCTTCCCGGGACAGCCTCAGCACCGTTTCCTGGGCCGCAGCATCGGATACAGCGATCACCTCGTCCAGGACCCGGCGGTCCAGCAGGGGCGGTATGAAGTTGGCGCCTATCCCCGGTATGGTGTGGGGACCGGACCTTCCCTGGCTGATCAAGGGGGACGCCGCCGGCTCCACGCCGATTATGCGTACGCCCGCCACCTTCTCCTTCAATGCCTGGCCAACCCCCGTGACGGTGCTGCCGGTGCCTATGCCGGCTACAAAGGCATCCACTCTGCCGCCGGTGTCTTTGAGGATCTCCGCGGCTGTCGTCCGCCGGTGGGCCTCGCAGCTCGCCGGATTCTCGAACTGGCGAGCCACAAAGTAGGCCGGGTTCTTGCGCTCCATGTCTTCTACCATGGCCATCGCCCCGGCCATGCCTTCGCGAGCCGGAGACAATACCACTTCCGCCCCCAGACGCAACAGCCTGTAGCGCTGCTCTGCGGCAACGTTCTCCGGGATTACCAGGACCGCCCGATACCCTCTGGCAGCGGCCACCATGGCCAGGGAAATACCCATGTTACCGGCGGTGGCCTCAACGATGGTCGCCCCCGGGCCAAGCTTGCCCCGGGCCTCGGCCTCCCGCACAATAGCCAGAGCGCTTCTGTCCTTGATACTGCCGCCGGGGTTAAGGAACTCCAGCTTGACCCATATCTCGCCGGCGCCCTGGCCAAGTCTGTTGAGTCTGACCAGGGGGGTGTTGCCTATAGCCTCCAGGAGGCTCTTCTGCACCAGTTTCTTGACCAATCAACCTCGCTGCGGAAATCCCAAGCTCCAAGCGCCAAATTCCAAGGGGGTTCCGTTAAGGTCCCGGGTATTTCAGCGCGTTTGGGATTTGGCGGACTTGGTATCTCCTGCTTCTATACTGCGACAAGTCCCAAGCTCCAAGCGCCAAATTCCAGATGGTGAACGGCAGCCCCGACCCGTTTGGGATTTGGGACTTGGTATTTGGCGCTTATATATAGTACATTGCGCCTTCGCGCCGGCGCTCCTGCTGCTGCACCAACTCGCTGATGGTGGTGGCCTGGAGCAGCTTCTGAGTAGCTTCCTCGACGGCCCGCCACACGTCCCGTTGCACGCAAATAGTGGAGCGCTCACAGCCGCCGGGCTCCTGGACGCAACCGGGGGCGGTGGAGCCTTCCAGGGCAGCTATAACCTCGCCCAGGTTTATCTCCGCCGGGGTCTTCGACAGGCTATGGCCCCCCTGAGGCCCCCGCTTGCTGTTAATGAACCCCGACTTGCGCAACGCCATGAGCAACTGGTCGAGATAGGGCTCGGGGATGCCCTGGCGGGCAGCGATGTCGCTGCTATGTACGGCGCCCTGGCCATATCTCTGGGCCAGGTCCACCAGCACCCGGACGCCATAGTCCACTCGGACGGATAGTTTCATCGACACCCCCTGGAGTTTCTTGAGTTAGTGAGTCAACAACAAGAATTCTAGCAGCTTGATATGGGGTTGTCAATGTTTGTAAGGTTGGGTGTTTGTAAGGTTGGGTTGCTCACGCGGAGTACGCGGACGGCGCGGAAGGGGTGGAAGGGTGGTGTGCAGGATGGTGGATTCCACCGGAGATGGAGACGCACCCTCAGGCAAGGGGTGGGTCTGAGACCCGCCCCTTGCCATACGAATTGCCCGCGCCCCGTGCGCCCCTACTTCATGTCGAAGACCATCTGGACCGATACGCTAAGCTCCTGCTCTCCGGGGCTGACGGGCGTCGGTGCAAAGCCGCCTCCCGCTGCCTCCGTCGCGAAGCTCTTGGCCGCGAAGTCCTGGGGGAAGAAGCCCCCGCTCTCATTTATGTACGTCGGCTTGCCCAGGGTGATTCCCGCCGCCGCAGCGATCTGCTTGGCCCTGTCCACGCCGTCCTTCACTGCCTTCTCCCTGGCCTGGTTGCGCAGCGGCGTGAAATCGTCCATGGTGAAGCCGATGTTGTTCACCCTGGTCAGGTCGCCGCCGGCCTCGCTTACCGCGTCGATCACCTGGCCGGCATCTGCTATCTTCCGTATCTTAACGACAACGGTGTTGCTGACACGGTAGCCGATGATCACCTCCCTGCCGGGTTGCGGAACCGGAAACTGTTGAGGCTGGATATACTGTGTCACCGGGTGGATGCTGAAGATCTGGGTACGGATGTCTTTATCGGCCACGTTCTTGTCCTTCAGTGCCGCCAGCACCCGATTCATAGCGTCCCGCGCCTTGCCCTGCGCCAGGGCCACCGTCTTCTCCTGCGACTCTATCCCCAGGCTAAGCACGGCAATATCGGGCGTGAAGGTGACCTTGCCCTCGCCGTTCACCCACAGGCCGGTCGTCTGCTGCGAGGATACCGGCGGGACTATGAACTGGGACGCGGCCACCGGACCGTTAGCCGGGCCGGGCGCGGGCGTTGACGCCGGGGCGTTGACGCAGGCGCCTGCCAGCAAGGCCAGGGCCAGCAACGGAGCAACCGCCATGAGCCATTTCCTGTTCATTTCTCCTACTTCCTCTCAACTGCTGTATTGTACCCGCAAATCATCCATTCAAATTGCAGGTCGGGTTCCCTGCCCCCGACTGTAGTAGTGTCCCCTGAAAAAGTCTTGATCCACCCTCTCTATCCCCCAATCCCATTCGGCAGGCTCAGGGCGGGCTTGAGGGAAGGTTTAGTTCTGTCCCGACCTGTCGGGAAGACCCCCGTCCCCGATTTATCGGGGAACCTCTTTTTTCAGGAGGAACCATAGTTTGGGGGGGGCGGGTCTGAGACCCGCCCCTACGGCCGTGAACCGGGTCCAGCATGCTGAACCCCTACTTTATCTCGAACACCATCTGCACCGAGACGTTCAACTCCTGCTCTCCGGCGCTTATGGGAGTCGGCGCAGCCGACGGCGCGGCCGCTGCCACCCCGAAGCTCCTGAACTGGACAGTCTGGGGGACAAAGCCGCCGCTCTCGTTTATGTAGATGGTCTTGCCCAGACCGATTCCGGCAGCTTCAGCCATCTGCTTGCCTTTGGCTACGGCGTCCTTCACCGCTTTCTCCCTGGCCTGGGTGCGCAGAGGCGTGAAATCGTCCATCGTGAAGCCGATGCCGTTGACCCGCGTCAGGTCGCCGCCCGCCTCTGATACAGCATCGATGATCTGGCCCGCCTCGTCGATCTTCCGTATCTTCACCGAAACCGTATTGCTGACCCGGTAGCCGACAATAACCTCTTTGGGCGCCGGCTTGAAGCCAGGTTCGGCAAATCCGCCCGGTGTGGATTCAGGCTTTCCTCGGGGGACGGAAGGGACGGGCAGAGGCTCCAGCCACTGCCTGACCGCCTGGATATTGAACGACGTGGTGCGGATGTCCTTATCGGCGACGTTCTTGGCCTTCAGGGCGGCCAGTATCCGGTTCATAGCGTCCCGGGCCTTGTTCTGGGCCGCGGCGACCGTCTGGTCCTGGGACTCGATGCCCAGCGTCAACACAGCTATATCCGGGACAAAGGTGGCCTTGCCCTCGCCGTTCACCCACAGGCCGGTCTGCTGCGAGGACACCGGCGGGACTATGAACTGGGACGCGGCCACCGGACCGTTAGCCGGGCCGGGCGCGGGCGCCGCCGCCGGGGCATTCACGCAGGCGCCTGCCGCAAGGGCCAAAGCCAATAGCGGACCAACCACCATGAGCCATTTCTTATTCATCTTCATCTTTCCTTCCTTCTAACCTGTCTTCTGGCCCGCCGCCAGGCATAGATCGTGGCCGCGCCCAGGAACGCAAGCAGCGCCCCCAGCGCGATCTCCGCCTCTCTGACGCCCAGTCCGAGGCTGTACGGAGGTTGGGCCGGGGCCTGAGGCAGCGCCTCGGATGTCCCGACGGGTGGGGACTGGGGCGCGGCTTGGACCGCGTCCATCGCGCCGGCCGAAGGCTCAGCGGACGGGGCAACCTTTAGCTCCTCCTGCGCTGACCGAGGCGTCGGGGATGGAGTGGGCGCAACGCTCGCCACCCCGGCAGCGCCTCCCTTGCCGGGGGCCGCTCCGGGCCCTGCCGGACCCGTCCGGCGTGCGGTATCTTCGACCGGCCCGGATGCACCATCCCGTGCGGGTGGGGCCAGTGGCATCGAGGGCGGCGGCGGCGGCAATGGCTGTGCCTGGAGAGACCGGGGTGCGACCGGCTGCGCTGGGACCGGGGCCACGCCCACCGCCGGGGCCGTCGCCGGCGACGGTTGCGGCGTCCCGACCTGTCGGGACTGTTCCATCGCCTGCGCTGATGCTTCTGCATCTGCCGGGGGTACCGGCCCGCCTGCTTCCTGTGCAGTGGCTGCCGCGGGGCCGCTGGGGGCCGCCTTCATTATCCTGGGTTGCGTTTCATCAGGCGTTGGCGACGGAGTCGCTAGTGGCGCTGGCCTGGGTACGGGGGCAGCCGCGGGCGCCATCATTGGTGCGGGGGATGGCCCGGTCTTCGGCGCCGGTGTAGGCGATGAGAGAGGAGGCGGCGTCGCCACAGGCGCCTGGGCAGCGGGCGCCGCTGCCGGGCCAGGGGTCGGCGCGGACGCTTGTTGCAGGGCCTGTGGCGACGCCGCCGGCGCTGGTCCTCTGGAAGGCTCCTGACCAACCGGCCCCATGAACCGCCCCACGCTGTCCCACGAAACGAGCGCCACCAGGAGCGCCGCCACTACCGCCGTCGCCAGCCTCAAGCGATAAAAGGCGACGGGGCGCAAAGCGGGTCTGACTGCTCCGGCAAGCCGGGAGCCTTCGGCAGGCAGGACAAACGGACGGGGCGGGGCCACCAGGGGCAGTTGTCGCAGGGCGTTTACAGTTGCCCGTAGCGACTCCAGTTCCTCTCGGCAGGCCGCGCAGGCTTTCAAATGGGACTCCACCTTTGCTTTCTCTTCGGGGACAAGGCGCCCGTCGAGGTAAAGGGAGAGCCTATCCTTCACCCAGTGCCTCCCGACAAATCGGGACCTCAAGAACCCAAACATCGGCTTTTTCCCCTCTCCAGAATTAAGACGATTTCAGCGGGGCAAAAGTTCCCCTCTTCGACAAGCCATTCGGCAAGCTCAGGCCGGGGCTCAGAACACCGCCTGGGACACCAGCCAGTCCCTGAGACTGGCCCGCCCCCGGCTCAAACGGGACCTGACCGTCCCGATGTTACACTTCATGGCCTCGGCCATCTCCTCGTAGCTCAGGCCGATGACGTCGGATAGGATGATCGCCAGACGCTGCTCCTCGGGCAGCCGGGCCAGGCCCTTCTGGATGGACTCTCCGAGTTCTACGGAGCTTTCCAGATCGGCAGAAGGCGGGTCAGGAGGCACAGGCATAGCATCATAGGATACGGTGGGATGCCGTTTGTGGGAGCGGAGGTAGTCCCGGCAGGCATTGGCTACGATCTGCAACAGCCACGACTTGAAGTTCCCGCCGCGGAAACCCTTCAACCCCTGCCACACCGAGATAAACGCCTCCTGGGTGACATCATCCGCCGAGGCGGCCTGCCCCAAAAAGCGGTAGGCGAGATTGTAGGCCAGCCGGTGGTATTTCTCCACCAGTTGGTTAAAGCTGGCCTCATCCCCTTGCCTGGCAAGTTCAACTAGCTTCGTTTCTTCCATAGGAGCTTCCAAAGCCATTGTAACAGACCCTACCAGGGTATCCAATACAATAGAATGGCGGAGTAGCCCCGGTTGCAGAGAGGCATCAAACAAGTCTCGGTTCTCGCACTGTGGGCCGCAAACTGAAGGAGAAGGCTCTCCAGTGTTATCCTGTCCGACGCATCCCGATACATCGGAGAGCGCCAGCGAAGGATATCTCTGGAGAGTTAGAGATCCGAGTTGATTTGGGGTGGCAAATCGCCACGTTTCGGGGACGCCCCGGTAGCTGTCGCTGTAGCTGTCGCCGCTTGACACACCTGTATTCTTATAATAACATGTGCGTATTCTGGAATTGGCAGAACGAAGGGAGGAGATATGGCTACCCAACTGCCGGAGGTTTGGGCCTCGCACCTTCCCATCAAGGTATTGTGGCGGGCAACGGCCACGGGGAACGATTTGAGCACCGTCGAAAGCAGGCTCAGGGAATTCAACAACCGCCTTTATGATTGCACCGACGGCCAATGGCGGGTCCGCCTGTTCCTCATTCACGACGACAGGAGCGAGCTGTCGTCTACAGGAAAAGGTGTTGGCCATGTCCATAGGACCGGCACTCATGGCGCACACGGGCATAGAGACGGACGCCCCAACAACCCCGAGCACTGGGAGGTCAACGAGACCTCTTCGGTGGGCGCCTATTTGATGGAATTTCTCCACTCCTGGACCGGGCTGCTGGATGAGTACGAAGTGAACCAAGGTGGAGCACGGACCAATTGCCCGGCCACCGAAGCGCTCAGAAACTCGTCCAACGCTTGCGTCATGGATGGCACGGCCGGGACGCCAACGGAGCTGTGCCGGCCCGGCACCCACAATGCCAACACAGAACAGGGCAATGTGCGGGGGATGGACTGCTACAGTTGGCTGCGCAAAGTGATGCATGAAGCTGGGCACACCGGATTCCAGGTACCATCGGACCATATCGCCGGCCCCACAACGGCGCCGACGCTGCGCTTTGTATACCTTACGATTCAGCGGGTGAAACAGATCGACGACCCCGACCCCGGCGTATTGAAGAAAACCGCCGACTACTATGCCAGGGTCCGCATGTCGGGATGCTGGTTCGAGCGGAGCCAGCACCAGGATAATCGTGCCGATGTCTCGCCAAACTGGGTCTTTGGCCTGGGTTTCTCGAATGACAGCCACCGAAAAATACCGATACGCATCGAGATCTGGGACCACGACTGGCTGGACTCGGACGACCTGTGCGACACTTCCCCCGTAAAGGGGAGAAAGGCTCTAGAGATCAGTTACGATACGGCCACCGGGCGCATCACGGGTGACGTAACCGGCACGCGCGATGCGCCCGTTACCGTCCGCGGGGCAGGCGAAGCCGATAGAGCGGAGATAACGTTCGTGATCACTTCGCGCTAACTACGTTGCATCCGCGCCTGCCCGCCAGCCCGTCGCGAGCCTTGATCCGTTCATGTTTGAGAAGCTACCACTGCACTCCCGTACACTCCCGGCGAGATCGCGGCCTGTACCTTCTCCCCAGGAAGCGTCGACCATGCAGGACATCGGATTCGCCGGCCGCTGCGCGTGCATGAAAAGCTCAATAAGACTCGCCCCGGCCCCTTCTCACCGGCTGCATTGTGGCGCCTGCTCCCGGACGAGTCTTCCCAGCCATAGCCCGTGAGTTCTCTGGCAGGGGCGTGCAAGGCCCGAAGACGACGGGCAGGGAAACTCCCTACCCGACTCGGAAAGGGCCGGGGTTCGGTCGACTCCCTCAACAAACGCAAGGAACTCCCCCCTCTGCGTTCTCCGCGGTGTTTGTCCTTTCGTGCAATCCCCCCCTCTCTAACTCTCTGCCCCTCGGTGGGGGGAGAGAACTTCACCCCTTCCCGGTGCGGGAAGGGGCTGGGGGTTAGGTCCGACGCGAACTTTGTCTCTCCCACTTCAACAGCCTATAATGGTGGGACAGTGATGAGACAGAGTCAGAGTAGGTAAACCGATGCCCAACAGGCTGATTAACGAGACAAGTCCATACTTACTCCAACACGCCCATAACCCGGTCGACTGGTACCCCTGGGGCGAGGAGGCCTTGCGACGCGCCCGCGAGGAGGACAAGCCTATCCTGGTGAGCATCGGCTATTCCGCCTGCCATTGGTGCCACGTCATGGAGCGGGAGTCCTTCGAAAACGAGGACGTCGCCCGGGTCATGAACGAGCTCGTCGTCAGCATAAAGGTAGACCGCGAAGAGCGGCCCGACCTGGACCAGGTGTACATGACTGCGGTGCAGACGCTGACCGGCAGCGGCGGCTGGCCATTGAACGTGTTTATTACCCCCGAGGGAAAGCCCATCTTCGGGGGGACCTACTTCCCGCCGGAGGACAGGGACGGCGCCGCCGGCTTCCCCCGAGTGCTGCGGGCTGTCGCCCAGGCCTATCGAACGCGGCGCGAGGAGCTATCGGGCGCCGGCGAGAAGCTGGGGGCGCAGCTACGCCGGTCTCTGGCCCCGGGGCCGGTGGTGGAGCCACTGACTGCGGATGTCTTGAAGAAGGCCTACCGCGGCCTGCAAACGCAGTTCGACTACGAAAACGGCGGCTTTGGCGCGGCGCCCAAGTTTCCCCACTCCATGGCCCTGGACTTCCTGCTGCGCTACTACGTGCGGACGAACGAGCCGCCGGCCTTGCAGATAGTGGAGGCGGCCCTGACCGCGATGGCCCGAGGCGGTATCCACGACCAGTTGGGGGGAGGCTTTCACCGCTATTCGACCGATGCCCACTGGCTGGCGCCCCACTTCGAGAAGATGCTCTACGACAATGCCCTTCTGGCCCGCCTGTACCTTCATGCCTATCAGGTCACGGGCAAGCCGCTCTACAGGGCCGTCGCCGCAGACACCCTGGACTACGTAGTCAGAGAGATGACATCGCCGGAGGGCGGCTTCTACTCGGCCCAGGACGCCGATAGTGAGGGCGTGGAGGGCAAGTTCTACGTGTGGACTCAGAGGGAGATCTTACAAGTCATCGGCGAAGAGGACGCCCGGGTCTTCAACCGCTACTTCGGCGTCACCAAAGAGGGCAACTTCGAGGGGAAGAGCATACTGTACCAGCCGCAGGGCGTGGAGGCCATAGCCGAAGAGCTTGGCTTCAAGCCACAAGAACTGGAAGAGATTATCCTCAGGTCAAAGAAGCGCTTGCTGGAGGCGCGACAGCGTCGGGTGAAGCCCGCCACCGACGACAAGGTACTCACCGCCTGGAACGGGCTGATGCTCGCCGCCTTCGCCGAGGCCGCCAACATCCTGTGCACGGGGCACGGATCTCCGTGCCCCTACGGAGACGTTGCCCGGGCCAACGCAAACCTCATGCTATGCGAACTGAAACAGGGCCCGCTGTTGCTGAGATCGTACAAGGACGGGCAGGCGAAGATTCCCGGCTACCTGGAAGACTATGCCAACCTCATCGACGGCCTGCTGGCCCTGCACGAGGCCACGCTCGAGCTGCGCTGGCTGGCCGAGGCACGCGCTCTGGCCGATACTATGATCGACGAGTTCTGGGACGACTCGGAGAAGGCGTTCTACGATACCGGCCGCCACCACGAGGCGCTGTTCCTGCGGCCCCGCGAGGCCTCGGACAATGTCACCCCTTCGGGGAACTCCAACGCCGCCTCAGTGCTACTGCGCCTGGCGGTGGTCACGGGCAATAGGGACTACGCCGGGCTGGGGGCGACGGCCCTGCGGTCGGCAAAGGGCATGATGCTGGACTACCCGGCCGGGGCAGGGAACTGGCTTTCCACCCTGGACTTCTATCTGTCCGCGCCCAAAGAGATAGCCATCATCGGGCCGCGGGACGACCCGCGCACGGCGGCCTTGCTCTCTGCCGTTTATTCCCGCTTTATCCCCGGCAGGGTCCTGGTGGGGCGCGACACTACGCTGAACGAGGCCGTTGAGGGGCTTCCGCTGCTGGAGGGGCGAGACATGGTCGACGGCCGCCCCACTGTCTACATCTGCGAGAACTACGCCTGCCTCCAGCCCGTTACCGAGCCGGAGGAGCTGAGGCGTTTGTTGGCATAGCTCGGACGGCAGGCAACACGGCCCGTCTTCCCTCGAAAGTAGCCCCAAGAAGATGTAGTTGCCCCGACAGGTCGGGGCAGGGTTTGCCCAATGAATTGGGCGACTACATTTCCCTGGATTCCGGCTCGGTGGCCGGAATGACATGTACTGCGGCGCAGCCGAACATGAACGATTGCCCCAAAATCTGTTAATATGGGTCTCAATGGGACGCAAACGGCAGATAACCCTCCTGATCGTTACTGCTCTCCTGGCCGTGCTGACCGGCGCCTTCCCCGCCCACGCCGATACCGCGCCCCCGGCGGGCAACCCAGTCCTCCCGAAGGTTGCCCGCATCGTAGCCCCCGGCGGGTCCCCTGCCTCGGTCAAGGCCGACTACGTCGCCGCCGGGAAGGACGATGACCGCCTCATAAATAAGGCTATACAGTCTCTGCCCCTCGAGGGCGGGCAAATTGTGCTTCTTGAGGGCAGGTACAACCTATCGGGGGCTATCATCCTGGCATCCAATGTATCCCTGGAGGGCAAGGGAAACCCGCCCCGGCTCTACCTCGGCGATGGCGCCAACACCGCGGCCATTGTGAATAGCGACCCGTTCAACGGCAATAAGGGCCTCACGGTCAGCGATATCCGCATCGTGGGCAATAAGACAGGCCAACTCAGCGGCTCGGGCATCCACTTCCGGCGCGTCAGCGACAGCACCCTGTTCAACGTGGGGGTCACCGGCGCCAGGAACTCCGGGATCGACCTGCTGTCCGGGTCGAACGGGAATAGCCTCAGGGATATCCATGTCTCTGATAATGGCGACAACGGGCTGGTCATCTCCGACTCGCATAACAACACGGTATCCAACGTCACGGCGGAGGACAATGGCAACGGCGGGGTGTGGATCTTCCACGGCGAGGAAAACGCTTTATCGGACATCTATGCTCTGCGGAACAAATACAGCGGAGTGGAAATCCAGGCCAGCAACAACAGGCTCACCAGGACCATATCCGAAGGCAACGCCCAGGGCGGCTTCTATCTGACCCGGGCGTCCGGCAACTACATCCAGGGAGTCGCCCATCTGAACGCCTTCTCCGGGTTCGGCCTGAACACCGCTTACGGCAACACCCTTCAGGTATGGGCCGTAGCCAACGGCGGCTATGGGATAGACCTGTACAACTCGTCGTTGAACCTCATCGTGAACAGCCTGGCCCGCAACAACGGGACCAACGGCCGAGGCTTCGATGGCATCCATATCTCGGACGATGGGAAAGAGCCTTCGGACTCCAACATGGTACTCTCGAGCTACGCCTGGGACGACCAGACGCTGAAGACCCAGGAGTTTGGCATCAAGATAGCCGGCGCCGCCGACTACACCGTGATAATGGGCAATACCCTGAACGGGAATAGGTTCGGCCCTATCAGCGCCGAGCCGCGACACAACGTAGTGCAAAACAACGTGCCGGCGATACCGTAGGCGGCGAATTTCCAAGCACCAAATCCCAGGCGACTCCGCGGTGAAACCGCCCTCCCCGACAATCTGGCGTCTGTCTTGACATTCCGAACAAATATGTTATTATCGTTCCATCAAGCGGAGCCACTTGCTTGACCTCCACTCCGCCCGGGAGGTGGAAGCCCATGACGTACAATCTCCTTGACGAACCCTGGATTCCCGTCCTCTATACCAATGGAACGGCATGCCGCGTGGGCATCAAAAACGCGCTTACGCAGGCGGGTCGCATCCGGCAGATTGCAGCCAGCAACCCCATGGACCGCGTGGCCATTATGCGTTTTTTGCTGGCGGTGTTGTATTGGTGCAAGGGGAATCCAACAACTGACGCAGCCCCCGCACCCGCTGACTCGTTCCCCGAAGACTGGTTCTCCAAGCTCTACGACAACAGGGATTGCTTCAACCTGTTGGGCGGGGGAAAAAGGTTCTATCAGTCTTCAGATGAAGCTGATAAGAATGCGGAACGCCCTGCATCCGATCTGTTCGCTTACTTGCCTGCCGCTACCGAGATCAACCACTTTCAACACGTTTACGACCGTACGGTTGGCCTATGCCGCGCCTGCTGTGCTCTTGGACTGGTTCGCCTCTCAGCATGTGCAACGCAAGGCGGCCAAGGGAAATCCCCCTCTATCAACAACGCACCACCCGCCTATTTTCTCCCCCGCGGCAATACGTTGATGGAAACCCTCTTGCTCAATTGGCCGTCGCAAGAGTTGGACGACGACTACCCATCGTGGGATATGGGCAAACAAGCGCAACAGAGCATAGGTATACTCGAAGGGTTTACCTGGCAACCACGTGCTGTCTGGCTGGGGCCGCTAATCCAAATTGGTGATAGGAGGTGTTCCCGCTGTGGAGCACAAGGGCCTCTTGTGTCAAAGCTCGTGTTCAAGGGGGGGCGCAGCCGAAGTGGTGACCGTCGTGCGTGGCGTGATCCACTTACCGCCCAGCGTCCCACAAAGGCCGCTTCTAATGCCGACAAGGTGGGTAACAAAGATAACCTGCTCCGTGGGCCGGATCCCGTGCGCTATCCGTCGTATGAGGCAGCATTTTGGCGAGAACTCGCTCGTGCCATGCTACAATCAGCGAGCGGCGATGGACCCGTGCCGGCGATTCGCGTCGCTGGGCAACGCCTTTCATACGGGACGGAATTGTCGGTGACGTGCTATGAGCCCCTTACCAAGCAGGCAAAGACGTTTGACGAACATGGGGACACTTGGAAGATTGCCTACCGTCTCCTTGAGGACGTTGTTCTCCGGGATCTGGCGCTTGCAGAAATCGATGGTCTCGACGACATGAACCTGAGGTACTACATCGTCCAGGCCATCCCCCGACAAGCACAAGGCCGCCCTGAGGTGAAATCTGCTCTGGCAATGGTTGATGCCGAGATTGAAGCGACACTTCGCACCCAGTTCCGAAGATTCTTGGACGAGATAACAGTAGCGGTCTCCAGAGAGGAAGTTGACCGCCGCGTGGAGGGCTGGCGGCATGGAGTTCGCGATGCGGTTAGAGCAGTGCTCAACGACGTGTCTTCTATGGTAGCGGCGGGATCGCCCCTGCGCCAGCGGGAGGCCACTCAAAAGGCACTCAGGGCATTGCACCGGGCGATGGAACGGCCAGCGAATGCCACCAATTTGCAACCTATCCCGCGCGCCGTTCAGAAACCCAAAGGGGCGGCGCGAAAGAGAGGCGCGGCTTGAGTCAGGCAGCGGCGTTCATACACCAGCTACAATCACTCAACGAGGGGGAAAGGTCGCGACTCCGTAGACTGGCGGGCCAGCCCCCAGATAAGTCTCTGGCCGGGTTTGACCTGTTCACGGGCGTGTGGTGGCCCCTACGGCAGAGAAACCAGGCCGCCCCCCGGCGGGAGACAAGCTGGCTCATCGCCCAACTGTTCGGGGCGTTCCCGATACCCGTTGTTACCGGTGATAGTGGATACCTGCCGTCCGTCCTGGGTGCCAACGAACCGACCGTTGAACAAGATCAAAAGCGCTATCGTGGACGGTTCGATGCCTTGCTGCAAGCTGCGTTGCCGGGCCTGGAACCCCACTTGCATTGGGCGCTGCATGTGGTGGCCGCCACCGTGGAGAGAAAGCGATGTCCCGGCCTGGACTGGGCGCAACTCCTCGATGACCTGTCCATCTGGGATCGCGCGGACGAGCACCGGCTAAAGCGGGATGTCCGCGACATCTGGGCCGAGGAGTACCTGAAAGCCGTTAAAGTTTTATAAGGGAGGCAATCATGCTTGTTGAAATCCATATCATCCAGAACCACAGCCCGGCCAACCTGAACCGGGACGACCTGGGGGCGCCCAAGACCTGCCTTTTCGGCGGCGTTACCCGCGCCCGCATTTCCAGCCAGTGTCTCAAGCGCAGCATCCGCAACCCCGGCAACCCGGAGGACGTGCACAGTAAAGGGCCAGGAATGTTCTATGAGGCAATGTCTGGGCATATTGGAACCAAGACTAAGTTCTTTCCCTGGTTGGTGCAGCAGGAGTTGCTGAAATCACAAATCCCTTCAGATGAGCATCGGCGAATCGTCCTGAGGGCGCAGCGCATAGCCGTCAGCAAAGAGAAGGAAGACACGAAGGCACCACGGGCGGCGAAGGTAGATGAGCGACCAAAGACCGCACAGTTGATCCATCTGGGGCCAGGCCACGCTAGGTTTTTCGTTCAAAAACTGGGTGAGTTACGTGAACAGCAACAAGATTGCTATAAGTACTTTCTCAACCCGGTCGTAGGGTTCCAGGAAATGGTTCGAGAGCATCTTTCTGAGTCGGGCCTGGATGATGATAAGGAGCAAGATAGGCTGGTCAACGTTAGTTGGGTCATTGCGAAATGCCGCATGCGTGAACTGCTCAAACCTGCTGAAGGGGAGGAGCCCCCGGGGGAGCCGGAGATGGAGGATAACCAACCTGGATACCCACACGCTTTACTGATTGCTGAGCGCCTTCTTTCACTTCGTGTGGCCGACCCCGCCCGGTTCAAAGAATTGATCAAAGGTCCTGCTAAGGAGGAAAAGGGCGTGCTCAAGGACGATGCGCCCCCCAAACCAGGGAAAAAGGAGTGGGACACGTTTCAGGAGGCTCTAAGATCAGCTAATCGCTGTGACGCAGTAGATATCGCTCTCTTTGGCCGGATGACAACGTCCGATGCATTCCAGGATGTAGAAGCCGCCATGCAGGTGGCGCATGCCATTTCAACCCACGCCGTGGTTAATGAGGTGGACTACTTCACGGCGGTGGATGACCTGGGCAGGACCGGCGGCGGGGCGGGGCATGTGGATGAGGCCATGTTCAACTCGGCATGCTTTTACAAGTACTTCTGCCTGGACTGGGACCAACTTGTGAACAACCTTGCCGGGCCGCAACCGGACAGGGAAAATGACCCTGAAGTCACCAAGAAATGGGAAAACGAGGTGAAGCCGCAGGCAGAACGCCTCGCGGCTTGCACAGTGGGCCACTTCCTTCGTGCTGCGGCGCAAACTACCCCCAGCGGAAAGCAGAACGGCCTTGCCTCGCCCACTTTACCAGAGGGAATCCTGGTCGAAATCAAGAAGAGCGGAAAGATACCCGTTAGCTATGCCAATGCGTTTGCTGATCCAGCCCGCAAGATTGGCGACCCGCCCGATGACGCTGCCGACAGCGTCAGCCTGGTAGGCCGGAGCATCGCACAGTTCGGGGATTACGTCCATTCTCTGCGCAATGCCTTTGGCGTGAAATCCACGTTGCTGTGGTTCAGCCCACAGCTATGGCGCCATCCTTTGCAAGGTTGGGAACGCGAGCCAGACGGCACGAAGAAGAATCACATGGATTTGACCACAGGAGTTTACAAAACCCTTGTCGGCGAAGACGGCAACCCCGCGGGGTTGGTGGAAGCAATGGTAAAGGAAATCGGCTTCGAATGGTCGCAGGTCAAGGACGCTGGTAAGGCTCCGGAAGGAGCCTGATCATGGCCGGCACAGCCAACACTCTGTTTCTCCGCCTAGAAGGCCCCCTTCAGGCCTGGGGTGACACCTCCAAGTTCGTCATCCGGCGCACCATGGAGGCCCCGACCAAGTCCGGTATACTCGGCCTGATATGCGCGGCAATGGGCGTACGACGCCTGGACGCGCGGCAACACCTTAAAGACTTGAACAAGCTGGCAATGGGGGTCCGCATTGACCGACCGGGCGCGCGCTGGTGGGACTATCACACCGTTGGCGCCGGCTATGGTCTGCTGAAGGCCGAAGGCGGGATCAAGATAACAGGCACCACCAAAACAATTGAGACTCTGGTTAGCCGTCGCGAGTATCTCTGCGATGCCAGCTTCCTGGTGGCTTTACGTGGCCAGTCTGAGACTATTCAGCATGTAAAGACGGCTTTGGAGGATCCAAAATGGCCGCCCTTCCTGGGCCGCAAGTCCTGTGTCCCGTCCGTGCCCATCATGGCCGGGCAGGGCAACTTTCCAGGATTGAAGGAGGCCCTGCAATACATTCCCTGGCAACCCCGCCTAGTAGAGGTTGACGGTGTCTCGCCGCCGGGGGAACTGCCCTGCCTTATCGAATGGCAAGCGCCCTCTGACGACGCCATAGCTCCATCGGATGCCGAGGTTTGGTACGACGTTCCGATCTCCTTTGACCCGTCTGTACATTGGCCACGGCTGATTGTCCGCACATCTCTGAAGGTTCACGTGGACAGCCCTACGCAGCAACACACACCGCCTGCACCGCGGCCCCAAGCAGCGTATGAAGATTCTGTTTACAAACAACGCCAGGCAGAGCGGTGGCAGCATGACCAACATCTGTGTGTTTTCTGTAAGGCTCCCCTTACTCCCCACACCCGGACCGTCCAGCACATCACCTACCGCCGCGCCGGCGGCGGCGAGACCATGGATGACCTCCGTTCGCTGTGTCGGCTATGCCACGACGCCGTAACCATGATCGAGTACGGCCTGGGCATGGGCCTGGACCGCATCAACCCCGAGGAACCCCGTTGGCGAGACGAGATTATCAAGAAACGTAAAGAGATCATTGACTTCCGCTCCCTGGAGACCCGCCGCCGGCGTCTCAGCCCGGAGGAGGTGGAATAGACATGTACATATCGTATCTCCTTATAAATGTGGGAAGCAATCCCGACCGGCCGCGGCCCGGCCGTCTCTGGCTGCGCAACCTCTACCATGTTCACCAGCGGTTGTGCATGGCGTTTCCATCGGCTTCCAGGGTAGCAGCCGACAAGGACTTCCTACAGCCTTTCAAACCGGAGGACTTTGGCGCAAAGCAAGTCCACATTGAGCGAGGAAGCGACAATGGCTTCCTGTTTCGCATCGATCCCGTGCCCGGCGGCAGCCCGGTGATTCTGGTACAATCTGCCATCAAGCCCGACTGGGACTATGCTTTCCAGAATGCGGGCTATCTGCTGGCGTGCGACCCACAGGTGAAGGCCTTTGACCCCGCCTTCGCGGCGGGGCAGGCACTGAGATTCCGCCTCGCGGCCAATTCGGCATGCAAGACCGGCGCCGAGGTGGGTGGCGACGGCAACAAGCCTTCCGTGGAGCGTCACAGGCGCTCCTATTCGGAGTGCCGCGCTGCTATCAAACAGCTCGAGCTAAAGCTATCAAACCGTGAACGCGACCTCACGGCTAACATGCTCCTTGCCGCTCCAGACCTAGACCATGCTACAGTTCTAGTCGCGGTGGAGCAGGCCCGCGCAGTCCGCAAAGATGAAATTGCCAATAACAATAAGCAGAAGCACGGGGGCCAGCGAGTACCTGTCCAAAATGATAAGCTTGAAGATTGGCTCATCCGTAAGGGGAAGCGTCACGGCTTCCGCGTCGAGGGACATCCCATCATCCAACCGGGTTACATGTTTTGGCGCAAGCCCGAACCAGAGAAGGCAAAGAAGACCGAGGCAAAGGAGGACACTGGCCGCAGACGCCTCGTCCGTTACAAAGGCGTTCTCACAGTCACCGATGCCGGGCTATTCCGTCGGGCCATCATCAGTGGCATCGGCCCCGGCAAGGCGTTTGGCTTCGGGCTGCTCTCGGTGGCGCCGTTGAGAGGTGAGATGTGCGAAGCGGGAGGTAAGACCTAACCCCTTCCCAGAGTGGGAAGGGGAAGTTTCGTAGGGGCACGGCGTGCCGTGCCCGTACCAAGTCCCTTCCCGTATAGGGAAGGGATTCAGGGTTAGGTCAATCTCCCCCTCTCTGAAATCGGAGAGGGGGACAAAGGGGGTGAGGTATGAAAGAC
>JACQTY010000231.1 GCA_016210545.1 Chloroflexota bacterium | reverse complement strand
GGGAGAGGTTGGGCCCGCTCCTTGGCTGAAGCTGTCCGCGTATCAAGATGTTGCACCAACCAGGTACGAGAACCTTCTATCTTGCAAGATTCGATAGGAAGTGCATTCAGGATAAGCTCGCACATTGTAATGTTATTTACGAGACAATACACTGGTGTCACACCTGTCGGATTATTCCAGGGCAACAAACAAATAGGTTACATCACCCCCCCTCTCTAACTCTCCCCCTCAAAGGGGGGAGAGTCCCGATATATCGGGATCGCCCTCGACGGGAGAGAGCTTGCCATGAGCGAAGGGAAGGGTGCAGCCGATAGCCCCAAAAATGGCAAACAATATTGCGCTCTGAGCAATAACATTAAAACTTGTGGCGACTTCACCTATCCCATCCGCGCCCGTAGACTCGCCGGCCATCGGACAGCAACCGAGCGATTGGCTGAATCGAATCAGAGGAGAGTTACCAGAGTGAAACGTAACCGTATTACCCGCCGCAATGTGCTGATCGCGACGGCTGCGGCGGCCGGGGCAACCGCTGTTCCGCTATTGCTCAGGGCTCGGGACAACGCAGCCGGGTCGGCGGCATTGGAAGGCATTCCACCTGAAACGGGGGAACTCTACCGGCAGCAGGACTACCAGGAAGCGGTCCGGGTGCTGACGGCCAAACTGGAAACCATCCCGGATAGCGCGGACACATATATTCTCCGCGGCATGGCCTTTCACCGGGCGGGCAACTATTCAGCCGCCGTGGCCGACTTCTCGAAAGCCCTGGGCCTCAGCCCGAGCGACCTCCGCGTCTATCTATATCGCGGTGAAAGCTACCTGGCCACGGGCCGAAAAGACCTGGCTGTCGCTGACTTCGAGGCCATAATGCGGGCTGCGCCGGGAGACAAGCGACTAACAGCCGCGGCCCAGGCCAAGCTGAGCGCCCTGGCGAGATAAGCCGGGGGCATGATGGATCCCCCTCTCGACCGGACCTCAATCTCCGGTCCTACAAGTTGTCGATGACCTTCTTCAGCTTACTCCGGACCTGTTCGGCCACATCCCGCAGTCGTGGGTTATCGATGGCCTGCATCGACGCCACAGGATCGACCGCCGATACCTCCACCTCGTTGTCCGGCCCCTCCTGCACCACCACGTTACACGGCAACATTATGCCTATCTTGTCCTCTGCCTGCAACGCCTGATAAGCAAACGGCGGGTTACAGGCGCCAAGAATAAGGTACTTCTTGAAGTCGACGTTCAGCTTCTTCTTCAGGGTATCCTTCACATCTATCTGCGTAAGTATGCCAAAGCCCTCTTTCTTCAGCTCCTCAGTTACCCGGGCGACAGCGGCGTCGAACGACATTCCTATTGTCTTGGTAAAGTAGTAACTCATTGCGTCTCCTTTTCGCTCTTGTCTTCGAACGATGGAATCGCGCCTTAACAGGGATGCAGCAAGGGCGGCGGACTGCGCAGGTGGTATCTCGGGGGTCTTCGCCATGATGGTATACCGCTGACATCTTGTTGTCAACGCAGATCGCGGCGGGGATGACCGGCAGCCCCTAACCTTATGCCTCTTCAAGCGTTATAAACAATGGAGGCGCCCGAGACCAGCATCTGCAGTGCTGGGCAAGACAACGAATGAAGTCGGAGGTAGTATGATGCGGCACCTGCTCAAAATGGCTTTTCTTTCGGTTATCGCGGCCCTGTCGGTCTTCGCCAGCCTCGGCGGTTCGCTCGCCCAGGCCCAGCCAGCTCCCCCAACAGCGCATGTCAATGGCGTAATCGCCGCCATCGACAAAGCGGCCAGTCCGCCAACAGTAACCATTCATCCCAAAGAAGGGGCGGACGTCACAGTAAAGATCGTAGAAAAGACCATGATTACCAAGGCGGGGCTCGGCGACCTCGCTGTCAATGACCGTGTCACGGCAACCTACGATGCGGCCACATTGGAAGCGGCGAGGCTGGTGGTGGCGGGCCCCGTGGTGAAACGTCTCAACTTCTCAGGCACAGTGAAGAGCCTGGGGTCAGACAGTTTTGTCCTGGCTACCAAGAGCCAGGGTGATGTTACGATCAAGGTCGATGCCAGGACTCAGTTCGTGCTCTACGGCGACAAGGATGACAAAAACGGCAAACTGAGCGATCTCAAGGTGGGTAACCAGGTGGCCGCAACAGTCGCAGATACCAAGGATGGCAACCTGGCTTTACGGGTCAGACTTCTGCCAATTCACATATCAGGGCAGGTCAAGAGCGTCGACCTGGCTGGCAAGAGCTTTGTGCTCACCACAAGGAACACAGGCGACATTACCATCAAGGTTAACTCCAAGACCCGTTTCCAGCTCTACACTGGCAATGATGCCAGGCTGGACGACCTCAAGGTCGGCAGCCGGGTTACGGCGTCTGTGGTGGAGACCAGTGAAGGCAACGTCGCCCTCCAGGTGAAACTACTGCCGATCCCTGTCTCCGGACAGATCAAGGGCCTGGACCAGAGCTCGAAGAGCTTCGTGCTCACTACCAAAGACAAGGGCGACGTTACCATTAAGGTCGACTCCAAGACCCAATTCCACCTCTATCGCGGCGAAGATGCCAAATTCCAGGACCTCGAGGTGGGCAACAGGGTGACGGCGTGGGTAGTCGAGACCACCGATGGCAACCTGGCGGTCCGCGTGAGACTCCTACCCATTGCAATCTCCGGGCAGATCAAGAGCACAGACCAGAGCGCGAAGAGCTTCGTGCTCACTACCAAAGACAAGACCGACGTCACCATCAACACCGATGCCAAGACTCAATTCCTGCTTCACAGCGGCCAGCCCGGCAAATTCGAGGACCTCAAGGTGGGGAACCGGGTCACGGCAGCGGCGGTAGAGACCAGCGACGGAATCCTGGCTCTGCGCGTCCGGCTGCTGCCGACCCCGGTCTCGGGACAGATCAAGAGCATAGACCTGGCGGCCAAGAGCTTCGTCGTCACCACCAAGGACAAGACCGACGTCGCCATCAAGACCGATACCAACACCAAGTTCCTGTTCTACAATAGCCAGACTGCCAAATTCGAGGACCTCAAGGTGGGCAACAGGGTGACCACAGCGATAGTGGAGACCGCCGATGGCAACCTGGCGGTCCGCGTCAGAGTGCTACCCATCGCAGTCTCCGGGCAGGTCAAGAGCCTAGACCGCACCGCCAAGAGCTTCGTCCTCACCACCCAGGACAGGGGCGACGTCACCATCAAGGTCAACGACCAGACCCGCTTTCAGATCCCCGGTGAAAAGAACGCCAAATTCCAGGATATCGAGGTGGGCAATGGGGTGACCGCGACAGTAGTGGCAACGACTGACGGCGACCTCGCCCTCGTGGTGAGACTGCCGGTCGCCCCTGTCTCCGGCCAGATCAAGAGCATAGACAAGAACGAGAAGAGCTTTGTACTCACCACCCAGGACAAGGGCGACGTTACCATTAACGTTGACTCCAAGACCAGCTTTCAGATATCTGGCGAGAAGAACGCCAAACTGAAAGACCTCAAGGTAGGCGACAGCGTGGTAGCTCGGACTGTGCAGACCAGCAGCGGTCCCCTGGCCCTGCTGGTAAGATTGATCAGCGTCCAGTAACAGGACTCGTGGCCTGGCGGCCCGCGGCGGGCCGCCAGGCCGCCTTTCATTCACCCATCGCCATCAAGACGACCCGCTTTCTCCTCGGCCCGTCGAACTCCGCATAATAGACCTGCTGCCAGGGGCCAGGGTCGACTTTGCCCCCTACAAAGACAATCCACGAACCAGGTGGTAGTGAATCATTTTCAGATGATAGACTACCAACCAGCCTGAATTCACCACCAGTGAATCCCTCTCAGTCTCCCTTTCGGAGATCCTTCGACAGGCTCAGGACTCGCTTCGCTCGGCTCATACCGATTCATCGGGATTTACCAAAGGGAGAGCCGGTTGCAGCCCTCCCCCCTTGCAAACTGACCCTTACCCATATCCTGGGTTGCTGGACACAATAGATTTGTTGATATGTGGAACGCAGATACCAGCCTTGTAGGGTGGGTGCAGTCCCGATGGAATCGGGACGAAACCCACCACCTCCCGTTGCTGCGAAATG
>JACQTY010000224.1 GCA_016210545.1 Chloroflexota bacterium | reverse complement strand
GGATGAGTCCCGCACTTAAGGCGGCACGCGTGCCACTATTGGCGCCAGAGTTTGATGGTGGATTACGGTCTCTCTGTCCCTGCGGGGGAGTCGAACGTCAGTCATTGCAGGCCAAGAGGCGGGCGGCCAGGCTTTGTAGAGAACCTTGGTATGGGGTCGGATGCTGCGGATTTGATAGGGGCGGCAAAAGGGCCTGGCCCCCGACATGTCGGGGGCCAGGCCCCGCCCGGCTATCGGCTATCCATGCTTACTTGGCGGGTTCCGCAACCTTGTCATCACTTCCACCGCCGCCAGACCCACCGGAGGTGGATCCCCCGCTTGAGCCGCCGCTGGTAGCGCCAGAGGTCGACCCGCCGGAGGTAGAGCCGCCGCTGGAACTGCCAGAGGTCGACCCGCCGGAGGTAGAGCCGCCGCTGGAACTGCCAGAGGTCGACCCGCCGGAGGTAGAGCCGCCGCTGGTAGCGCCGGAGGTCGACCCGCCGGAGGTAGAGCCGCCGCTGGCAGCGCCAGAGGTCGACCCACCGGAGGTAGAGCCGCCGCTGGTGGCGCCAGAGGTCGATGTGCCCGTAGCTGAAGAGCCGCCCGCCGGGGCAGAGGCAGGCGCTGGCGAGGTTGCCGGCGCCGCCGCAGCCGGGGCGACACTGGAAGTGGTCAGCGTCAGTTCAGCCTTGGAACCAACGGTGTTGCCCTTGTCCGTTAGCTCCATCTCGTAAGTTCCCTCAGCCACCAGGCCATTGAAAACGCCCGTCACCTTGGTGGTCTTAAAGGAACCCTTAGACTTTATCTTGCTCCGTGATTTTTCTGTTTCCACGGTGTAGGTCGCCGTTCCCTGGTATTCCAGGGCCACACGGCCATCAGCGGTCTCGATCTCCACTGTACCCTTGTGTTCACCTGTGTCGCCCTTGAGTTTCAGATCGGAGACCACCTTGACATCATATTGGGCAAGAGGTTCACCGTTAAGGGTAGCCAGGACGAGACCCTCGTCCCCTTCGTACTGCCGGCCCTTGATCTCCAACTGGCCGTCGGCCTCCTTAACCTGCCCGGCGTTGGTCATGGTGAGGCTAGTACCCGGCATGGAGATATCAAGCAGGCCAGTGGCATAGCCCTTGCCGGAGCCGCTAGCTTTAGCCGGGGCAACCGCCGTGGCCCCGGGCACATTGCTGGTAGTGGCGATGGTTATGGTTACTCTGACGCCCTGCGCCGCGCTCCTTTCGTTGATCTTCATGGTGTAGGTACCATCGGCAACCAGGCCAGCCCACAGGCCAGTTGTCTTACTGGTCTTGAAAGAGCCCCCTGACAGGATGGTGATATCTCCCGTGAGCGGGTCTACCTCTCTGGCGGCCGTGCCGCGGTAGTCCAGCGTAATGTGTCCGCCGGGGGCCGTGCTCACATCGATATCAATCTTGCCTCCCTGCTCACCGGCATCACCCTTGAGTTTCAGGCTTGAAGTCATAGCCAGTTGGCTTGCCGTGAGGGCGCTGCCGTTTATGGTGATGGGGTAGGCCCCACTCCCCTGGTATTGCCGGTTCTTGATCTCCATCTGCCCGGCCTGCTCTTTGACCTGCCCCAGTTGACTCAAGGTCAGGTCGGCCCTGGTCAAGGAGATATCTAGCGGGCCGGTGGGATAGCCGGGTCCGGGTACGCCCACGAAGGGCCCACCAACGGCCTCCGGCGTTAGGGCGCCCGCTGGAGAAGGAAGCGCTGCCGCAGCGGCGGCGTTGCCGATGAACAGGCCAAAGTCAACCTTGGACCCCAGGACGCTGCCTTTCTCATTGAGCTCCATCTCGTAGTTGCCCTCGCCTACCAGTCCGGCGAACATTCCTCTCGCCTTTTTGACTGTGTAGGTCCCCTTGGAATTGAACTTGGTCACCAGTCCATCCACCCTCATGGTGACTGTCCCTATCAATTCCAGGGCCAGATCGCCGCGAGGCGGGCCTTTGACGTGGATGTCCACCTTCCCCTTGTATTCCCCGACGCCGCCGATGAGTTTCAGGTCGGAGGTCACCTGGAGCTCGTAGTCAGCAAAAGTGGCCCCATTTATGGTGACAGGAAGGCCATCGCCCCCTTGATATTGCCGGCCCTTGATCTGCAACGTATCGGCGCCCTGCGTCACTATGCCCAAGTTGGTTATGGTCAGGTCGGCATCGGGCATGGAAATGCTCAGAGGGTCGCCGGGGGCGAAGCCGCTCTCAGGGGCCGGGGAGATAGCAACTACAGGCGCTATAGCCCCTGCGACTGGCGGGAATATGCTCTTGGTTATGATGGTTATCATGGCCGGGGCGCCCTGACCGCTGGCCAGTTCCACAATGCTCATGTCATAGCTGCCGTCGGCCACCAGTCCGGCAAATGTCCCGGTAGTCTTCGTGGTCTTGAAGCTGCCCTTGGACATGATGGCAGAGCCGGTCATGGTGGCTGTGCCCTGGTACTCCAGAGTCACATGGCCGCCAGGCGCCGCAGCGATGTCTATATCTAGGCTTCCCTGGTGCTGTCCGCTCCCCGCCGTGAGCTTCAAGTTAGAGACTACCTTTATCTCGTTGGCAATGCGGGAAACGTCATTAATGGTCACAGGGAAGAAGCCTGCGGCGGCGTATTGCCGGCCCTTGATCTCCAGTTGCCCGCCCTGCTCATTCACCTGTCCCACCACGCCGGTGGTCAACTGGGCGCCGGATATTGTCATGTTCAGCGGGCCGGTGGGATAGCCGGGGCCGGGTACGCCGACGAAGGCGGATGGTGGTGGGGCGACAGAAGTGGCCGCGGGCGCCGCGCTCGTAGTCGCAATAGTGATGGTCACCTTGGCGCCAGGTTGCCCGTCCCTCTCGTTGATCTTCTCGGCGAATGTGCCGCTGGCAATCAGGCCAGCGTATAGGCCAGCCGTGTTCTTGGTCTTGAACGAACCGCTCGACACGATTTCAATGTCTCCATCAACCGGGTCTATCTCCCGTGTAGCCGTGCCACGGAGCTCGAGCGTGATATGCCCCCCGGGGGCGGTGCTGACATCCATGTCGAGAGTACCCCTGTACTCCCCGGTGTCGCCCTTGAGTTTCAACTCTGACTCAAGTTCTACAGTGGTCCCGCCGGTCCAGATATGATTCTTGGGCATGGCAAATCTGGCTGAAATCGCATTGTGGTGCCAAATAATCTTGCCTCTGGCATATTGACAACTGATTATGAG
>JACQTY010000223.1 GCA_016210545.1 Chloroflexota bacterium | reverse complement strand
TACATGGACGTTCAGCCCGTGTATGCCCTCATTCTACCTACCATAACCGACATCGTCAATACGTGTTACCAAAATCCGCCGCCCAGTCAATCTCACGAAACGGAACGATTCTTCACCTGGCTGGTGCAGCACCTTGGTCCGCGCGCACCTTGCGGCAAATAGGCGGCCAACCCACCTCTCCCTTTGGAAAAGGGAGATTGAGAGGGATTTGATGGCGGATTCAGGCGTTACTAATGGTCTCATAATAGTCTGAAGCCAAATGTCCTTTGTGCTGAGGCCAGCAAGACCATACTAATATAAGACGATTAGTACTACTGATTCGGTGCTTATCAATAATGCTAACTCATTATCATTCCCCAGTCAAGGCAGGTCCGAAATCCACCGCCTATCAAGTTTCGCCGAAATAGAAGGTTCTCGCACCTGGTCGGTGCAACATTGAGTAATGGCCCGGCTTTGGAAAAGGAGACCATCTCAGCCAAGCGGGAAAATCCCCCGCCCGATTCACTCAATGCCTTTGGCGAGTAGCTGTGCCACCTGGGGTGGTGAGTCTCCCGATACATCGGGACCTTACGTAAGGGGGAGTCCCGATTCCCCGCGGGGAATCGGGACTGGGGATTTGGCCTACCGGTCAAGAAGGCTAACGGCAAGCACAGGGCCTATTTCCCCCTCTTGAAGAACTGAAGCAGGTACTTTGCCTGGAACAGCCGGCTCTGGTCGGCCATGTCTTTCACAGTCAGCGGCATCAGCTTCTTGGGCTTGATCCGGACGCCGGGCACAGAGAAGTCCGGGACGTCGCTGCGGACTCCAGGCGAGGAGATAAGTTCACTTAGCTTCGCCTGACCTTCGGCAGAAAGCGACCAGTTCAGGAATAACCTGGCGGCATTGGGATGACTGCTCTGCTTCACCATAGCGACTCCAAGTCCGGAGACTCCCACCCCCTCAATCATATCGAGCGGTTTTAAGGGGAGTCCTTCCTTCACCAGCGGACCCGCCGAGGAGCTGGATATGGCCATGGCGAGGAGGTATTCTCCTGAGCCCACCTTCTTGGCTACGTCGCGGGTGCTGCCCACCTCCAGAAACACGTCCTGGTTACCCAAAGAACGCAGATAGTCTTCGTCGATGGCCCTGGCATTCAGCAAGGGAATGAAGGCCAGGTACGGCCCGCTGGACACAGTCGGGTCCGCCATGACCAACTTGCCTTTCCACCTGGGGTTCAGCAGATCTTTCCAACTCTGGGGGGCATCCTCCGGTTTCATGTTCTTGTGCGCCCAGACGACCATCGGCGCCGCCTGATAGGCGAAGACTGTGCTTTCAGCGTCCAGACCCGGCGGCATGAGCCAGACATTCTTCTCCCTGAGCGACGGCAGATCACCCGGCGATACCACAACCCCGATGTCCTTGGCATTCACCACATTCAAGATGGAGCTCTCCATCACATCGGCCACCACGTTGCCTATCCGCTGCTCCGTCTTCAGCCGCTCGATCTGCTCGTTGCCACGGCCGGTTATGATCTCCACGGTGACCCCGTACTTCTCTTTGAAAATGCGCGATATCTCAGTCCCAATGTCTCCCGTGAAGGCCCAGGCATAAAGGGTGACCTTCCCTTCCTTCCGGGCTGCGCTGATCACCTTCTGCCAGGCAACTTCCTCCGCGGTCTGGACCGGCCCCGCTGCCGGCGCTGCCAGCGGCTTTGCCGCCGGAGCGGGGGCAGGCGTGGCGACAGGCGCGGGCGTGGGAGCGCAGGCTGCCAGGAACGCCAGGAGCACCACAAGTGTGACTGATACTGAGAACGCCTTCATGTCTTTCTCCTCCGCTGGCCCCCGATGTACCGGGGCCGCTCAAGATGCCCCATGATAAACGGCAAATCGCCCGCTGTCAAACGCGCGGTCAGACGCGCGGTCAGACCAAAATACGCCGCCCCTTGAATCTCGCCAAAGGAGTAACTTTTTCACCTAATTGGTGACAGGCAGGGACGCCTGCCATACCGGTGGGACAGGCCTCCGTGCCTGTCGGTTTTCAACTTTCTCCATACGTTTGTGCTGGTTACGACTTTTTTGATGGCGGATTCAGGCAGACCCGCCGACGTGAACGCAAACGGAAATGGTATATTGCCGCTTGAGAGGGCCGGATTTTCACAAAGAAAGGGAACCCTCCGTGAAAAAGGCGCCCCAATATCTGGCTTACTTATCCGGGTCAGGGGCGACCGCCAGTCGCCCCTACGGATACCGCCACGGGCCTGTGCTCGCCCGGACGGTCCGCCTGGCGCAATCGTCGGGGGAACCGTTCATCCCGACCTGTCGGGACCGCGAAGCATGAAAATAGCTTGGCGCTGTCATTCTGATGGAGTCCCGAAGTGTCGGGACTGAGGGTGACAAGAAGCGTCTATTTTCGGGAGACTACCGCCCCCACAGCTTGTCCAGCCATCTGTCCTTGAAGTACTGGTTCGCCTTGTCGTTGTCCTCCAGGGTCTGCAGGACCGCCTTCTGCGGAGTGAGGCGCGCCGCCTCCGGCGAGGGATCAGCCACGTCACGGCGGATGGGGGGGGCGCCGGACGCCTTCGTATAAACAGCTTGTCCCTCTTTGGAAAGGAACCAATTCATGAAAAGCCGCGCCGCATTGGGGTGCGGAGCGCCGGCGATGATGGCCGTCACCGGTGAAACAAGCTGGACGACGCCGTCTCTCATATCGATGGCCTTAATAGGTGCGCCCTCGGCAGCGAACTTGGCCAGAGTAGCGATGGACCCTCTGACCGAGATGGGCCTTTCCCCCCGGGCGAGCAGGCGGCCCTCGTCGGGCAGCGAGGCGCTGAGCAACAGGTCCTGTTTGTAAAGGGCCCTGAGGTACTCCTCATCCACAACCCTTTCCCTCATCAGGGGAACGAAGAATTGCTGCGGGCCCCCGCTAGTGGTTGGGTCGGTGAGGACCATCTTCCCCTTGAATTGGGGCTTGAGCAGGTCGCGCCACACCTGGGGCACATCCGCCGCCGTCACCTGTTTGGTGTTAATCCAGGGTGACCAGTAGTTTAGGGAAAGCCCGGCCAGGTGCTTGTCCTTGGGGTCCATGCTGAAGACATTCGCCGCCCACACGCCCTGTTCGCTGAAGACGGGCGACTGGTCCACAACGCTGATCGTCAGGCCCTCGGCCTTCATGTTCATCAGGTGCAGAGAAGAACCATCGGCAGCATCGGCTACGACCTTGCCCATTCGCTTCTCTGTCTTCAGTCTCTCCACAAACTCGGCGCCGCGGCCGGTAATTATGTCCAGGCTAATACCGTATCGCTCTTTGAAGCCCCTGGAAACCGCCACGCCTACGTCCCCCACCAGGTTAAATGAGTACATAGTTAGCCCGCCCTCTTTCTTGGCCGCCTCCACGACCTTCGCCCACGCAGCCTCTTGAGAAGTGGGAAGTGGTAGGTTAGAAGTGGGAGTGGATACGGGGAGACGCGCCGGGGGCGCTGGCGTGGACGGGGCAGGCGCCGCCTTGGGCGCGCACGCAGAAAGAACACCCAGAATCAGCAGGGAGCCAAGCAGTGTCCGAGAGACGCCCACCATAGATGGCCTCATGAGCCCTCCTTTTGCAGATTGTGCTTCAGTCTACTTCTTCGTGGGTGGGCCGTCAAGACGTTTTGTTACGTTCAGAGAAGGATGAGCACGCGTTTGGGGTGGCCTTGCCGGGATTTGCCCGGGTAAGGGAAGGGGCAGAAGTAACTATCGCACCGGGATGGTGGTCCCGGTAGCCTTAGCTATGAGCCTGCCGTCCTGGTCGGTTATGGTCATCTCGGAAACGCCGACCCGCCTGCCGTTCCTGACAACCCGGCACTCGCCCAGGAGCCTGTCGCCGGGCCTGGCGGCGGCGATGAAGTGTATGTTGAACTGAGAGGCGACGCTGGGCCGGGCGACCGAGTTCGTCGCATAGGCAAACGCCTGGTCGGCCAGCGCCATGATGATGCCGCCAAAGACCAGACCGTTGAAGTTCACGTACTCGGGTCGCAACCTCATCGCCACTCTGGAATAGCCCGGCGATAGCTCTACCAGCTCCATTCCGAGAAAGGAGGCGATAGGCTCATTCTGCTGCAAAGCCTTCAACTCTGCAACGCCCTGCAGGGCATCCATTTTCTCGCGTGAGTTGTGATTCATACTTCGCTGACGGGCTACCGCGCGTTGGAAGGCGCTACGCAGTCTCCTGGGCTTCTCCGGCAGGCAATTACCCCGCGAAGGAAGGCCAGTACCCCATTGTCGTTGCGAGCCCTTCGGTAAAGCTCAGGGTGAACTCCGCGAAGGAATCCGTTCGACACTACCCACGGATTGCTTCGCTGCCCCTTCGTCCCGATCCATCGGGACTCAGGGCTTCGGCTCGCAACGACAGTAGGAACGTCAGCTCAGCCCGTACTTCCTGGCAGCCTTCTGGAAGCCCGCCAGCGCCCCCTCGATGGTGTGGTCATCGACACAATAGGATATCCGGAAATAGCCTGGCCCCCCGAACCCGGTCCCCGGCACGGCCAGCACCTGCCACTGCTGCAGCTCCCGCACAAAGGCCACGTCATCGTCTATCGGGGACTTGGGGAACATGTAGAAGGCCCCACGGGGCTTCACCAGGGTATACCCCATCTCTGTGAGTCGCCGGTAAATGAGGTCCCGCTTGCGCTGGTACTCGGCCACAGGCACGGTCACCGCCTGAAGGTGTTTCACCAGGTGCTGCATCAAGGCGGGCGCGTTGACGAACCCCAGCGTCCGGTTGCAGTAGATAAGTCCGCCCATTAGCTCCTCCAGGCCCCGGTACCGGGGGTGTACCGCCAGGTAGCCGATGCGTTCGCCGGGCAAGGCCAGGTCTTTGGAGTGGGATGTCACAATGATGCTACTGGGATGGTGTTGCAGCGGCGATACGAACTTGAGACCATCGAAAACGATTTTCCGGTACGGCTCGTCGCTGATAAGGCATATCTGCGAGCCGTACTGCCTTTCCTTGGCGCGGAGTAGCTCTCCAACCTGGTGGAGGCAGTGCTCATCGTAGACCACGCCAGTCGGATTATTGGGCGAGTTGATGATCAGGGCCCTGGTCTTTGGCCCGATGGCCTTCTCCAGCGTGCCGAACACCGGCACGAACGAGGCGTCGGTGCGTACCTCTTTGACGACCCCGTAGGCGTGGCTCACGTAGTGCGCATACTCCACGAAATAGGGGCAGAGGACTAGCACTTCGTCACCGGGATCGATAAGCGTCCTCAACACCACGGTGAGCGCGGCGGCGGCCCCGCAGGTCATCACAACCTGGTCGCCGGTGAAGCTCACCCCCGTATCCAGGGAAAGCTGTTCGGCGACGGCTGCCCTGGTATCGGCATAGCCGGCGTTCTCCATGTAGCGGTGCATGCCGGGCAGAGGTCCGTTGGCCAGCTTTTTCAACTCCCGGTGGAAGTCAGGCGGGGGCTCCATGATGGGGTTGCCCAAAGACAGGTCGAACACGTTGTCCGGGCCGAAGCGCTTCTTGAGGGCAATGCCCTCTTCGAACATCCGCCGTATCCACGACCCCTCGGACATGTTCTTGGCGACCCGTTCAGATATGGGCACCTCGGATTTCCTTTCTGCCGCGCTCGAAGGCGGCCAGGTTTATCTGCCGGATCTTGGCCGGTAGGCGGTTGGACAGGACGTCGTTCCAGACGCTGAGCTTGAAGGGCATGAACGCCGAGGCGCAGCCGAGCATCAGGACGTTGACCGTCCTCATATCTCCCAGCTTTGCCGCCAGCGACGTGCCCGCAACCAGGTAGACCTCATCTGTGGACTGCTTGAGGACGCTGGCGATCTCATCATCGCCCGGGTATTTCTCGACGCCCAGGTTCACTGATAGAGGGGGCAAGGCATAGTTGTTGACGATGGCGACGCCCCCCGGCCGGAGGAAATAGCTCCATCTGCCCGCCTCCAGCTTCTCGTAGGCCAGCAGAATGTCGACGTCGCCCTCTCTGCTCAGGGGAGACCACACCCTGGGGCCGGTACGCACGTGGGAGATGACGCTGCCACCCCGCTGGGCCATGCCGTGGATGTCGGTCTTCTTGGCGTCATAGCCGGAAGCCAGGGCCACCTCGGCTACCAGGTCGCTGGACAGGACGACCCCCTGCCCGCCGGCGCCGGCTATCAGTATGTCTAGCTTCTTCAACCCGGCCTTCTCACTATTCCGGAGAACAGTCGTAGGGTGGGTGTAGCTTCGACTAAGTCGAGGCGTAACCCACCAGCAGGCTTTCTTCTCTGGTTGTGGTGGGTTGCACCCACCCTACCGGAACCCGCTGGCGCGGCTCTCTCTGTGTGCTCTGCGCTCTCTGCGGTGAACGGTCGACCCTAAGTGCGCTTTTGTGGCCCTATAGCCTGGCGCGGGCAGATCTGCTCGCAAAGGGTGCAGGCGTTCCCCACGCAGAGCGTACCATCGATGAATACGTGCCCGTCTTCGTGCCTGATGGCCGGGCACCCCAGCATTAGGCAGACCTCGCACTCGTTACACTTCTCAGGTTCAACGCACCTCGCGCCGCTGCGCTGCGGCAACAGCATGGAGCACGGCCCCCGCACAATAACCACCGATAGCTCGTCGCTGTCGAGGGCCTGGTTCAACGTGCTCCTCACCGCTTTCAGGTTGAAGGCGTCGACCACCTTGACGTTCTTGACGCCGATGCCCTCCACCAGCTTCTCCAGGACCACCGGCTGGGTCTTCTGACCCCTGGCGGAGACGCCGACGCCGGGATGGGGCTGGTGCCCGGTCATCGCCGTATCCCCGTTGTCCAGGATGAGGACAGTTATGTGTCCCTCGTTGTACACTGCGTTGATCAACGGCGTTATCCCCGAGTGCATGAAGGTGGAATCGCCTATGACGGCGATGATCTTGTGGCCATCCTTGAGCCCGGCCTTCTCCATGCCCAACGCCTGGCCAATGCTGGCCCCCATGCAGGCGCAGGTGTCCATGGCGTTGCGCGGCGGGTAGGCGCCCAGGGTGTAGCAGCCGATGTCTCCGGTGATAATGAGCTTCGAGTCCTTCGGCAACGTGGCCCTGGACCTGGGCAGCTTGGAACGCTGGCCCAGGCTGCTGAGTATGAAAAATATCCCGGCATGGGGGCAGCCTGAACACAGCAGCGGTGGCCGTTTGGGCAGGGCCGACGCTTGCAAGGGCGACTGGCCGGTCTGCCCCGGAGTCACGGCGGGTCGCGGTTGGGAGGTGGGTCTCGCCTCCCGCCCCTTACCGCCCACGTCCCAGAGCCCGGCGCGACGGCAGCTCTCTTCGATGACAACAGGCGTCAGTTCCCCGACGCGCGGGATGAACTCTTTCCCGGAAACCTTTATTCCCATAGCCTTAATGCTCTCCTCCAGGAAGGGGTCCAACTCCTCAATAACTATTGTACGGGCCACTTTGGAGGCGAAGTCGCGGATCAGGCCCTGCGGCAAGGGGTAGGTCATGCCCAGCTTCAGGAACGAGGCCTTGGTGAAGACCTCCCGGGCGTACTGGTAGGCTATGCCGCTGGCTATTATGCCCAGCCCCGCGTGCGGGATTTTCGACTTTCGGTCGCCCCACGACACCTGATTGGCGGCAAAGGTCTCGGCGTATTCAGCCAGCTTGACCAGGCGCTCCTCGATGAGGGGATGGCGGAGGCGGGCCGATGATGGCAGCATGACGTACTTCTCGGGACTGCGGTGGAAGGCTATCTCCCTGCCCGTCGGGCCGCGCTTCCCCGTTATGCGCACCGTCGATTTGGAGTGGGAGAGACGGGTGGTGGAGCGCAACAGCACCGGGGTATCGAACGTCTCGCTGATGTGGAAGGCCAGCGCCATGAAGTCGTAGGCTTCCTGGCTATCGCCCGGCTCCAGCATAGGGACCTTGGCCAGACGGGCGTAATGGCGGTTGTCCTGCTCGTTCTGCGAGCTATGGATGCCCGGGTCGTCGCAGGATACGACAACTATCCCGCCGTTGACGCCGGTGGTGGCCGCGGCCATAAAGGGGTCGCTGGCCACGTTCAGGCCCACCTGCTTCATAGAGGCCAGCGAGCGGGCGCCGGCGTAGGACGCCCCCAGGACCACCTCCATAGCCACCTTCTCGTTGGTGGACCACTCGGCGTACACGCCGTCGAACTTAGCGATGGACTCCAGGATCTCGCTGCTTGGGGTGCCCGGGTAGGCGGCGGCGACGGTCAGCCCGGCGTGGTATGCGCCGAGCGCCAGGGCCTCGTTTCCGGAAAGCAGTCTGACTTCAGGGCTCTTCCGGGTGGATTCCTGTTGGGGTATTCTTGCTGACATTTGCGTAGACATCAGGACATATCCTAACCGTTATTGGTGGGCGCGGTCAAGTGAAACGGGCCAATTTCCAGGGTCTTTGCATTCTCGACGCTCTTCAGCAAGGATAGTCCAGAACGTCCTGAAGCGACTGTCACTCTGAGGAGCGAAGCGACGAATCCCGACTAGTCGGGATGGGGTGGAGGCTGAACCTTCGTAGGGATGGCCCACGGCCCCAGATGCTTCGCTTCGCTTCAGCATGACAGTGCAAAGAGCCTGTCCCAATTTCCATGTGTTGTCAAATACACGGAAAGGGCGATTCAGCGCGGGGCAGGTGGCCGAGGGCCGCCTCCTTGAAGCGCAGGCATCCGTCACCAATCGAACCAGCGCGGCGCGGGAACACCACACGGCCGAACCGGTCAATCCTGCGACCTTCGAACATCAAATTGTGTTGGCCTGTCGGGGCAGGAAGAGTCGAAAGGCTACTTGCCAATCATTACCTCGGTGGCCTTGACGATGGCCGACACCGCATCCCCCTGCTTGAGCTTCATCTTCTCGGCGGAGGTCCGGGTGATGGCAGCCACGATCTCCTGGCCCCCCACATCTACAACCACCTCGGCCATTACCGTCCCCAGCTTGACGCTTTTCACCTTGCCCTTGAGTTGGTTCCGTGCGCTGAGTTCCATGGTGACCTCCTTCTTTTGCTTACCACCCCCGGACATGCGAGGTCAGGGGAACAGTCCGGGATGCTAACCACCGAGAAATACGAAATACGAAATACAAAATCCTGAACAATTCGTTATGGTGCGGCGCACAGCCAAGAGGTGATGTGAAATTACCTTCCCCGTCATTCCGGACTTGATCCGGAATCCAGTCTCCCAACTTCACCTCTGGATTCCAGCCTTCGCTGGAGTGACATTTGGCCCCCCTCTTCTGAGTAAGCTCCAAGTCGGGGCCTGTGCGTTCTCCCAAATATTCTTCTGCCATCTTGATCGCAAAATAGAATTAGAGCTTAGGATCTACGTCCTTAGAACGTCTCCGAGGGTTCGCGGAAGACGCCGAACTCCTTCTTCAGTGCCTCGGTGATCTCGCCGACGCTGGCGTAGGCCTTAACCGCCGATACCAGATAGGGCAGAAGGTTTTCTGTCCCCTTGGCCGCCTGTTGCAGCGCCTCAAGGCGTCCGGCTACCTCGGCGTTGTCCCGCTCCGACCTGACCCGGTTCAGCCGGTCGATCTGCCGGGCCACCGTCGTCTCGTCCGCCTTGTGGATCTCGAACGGCCGGCCCTCTTCCTCGCCCTCGAACTTGTTCACCGCCACCACCACCTTCTCCCCCGACTCCTCATCTTTGACCAGGCGGTAGGCGTTGTCGGCGCACTTCTTCTGGACGTAGCCCTTCTCGATCCAGTGGACGATGCCCCCCGACTCCTCGACCTCCCGCACTAGCCTGGCTATCTGCTTTTCCGCTTTGTCGGTGAGGGCCTCGATGTAGTACGAACCGCCCAGCGGGTCGATGGTCTTGGTGATGCCTGTCTCGTAGGCGCAGACCTGCATGGTGCGCAGGGCCAGGCGGGCCGTCTTCTCCGTGGGAATGGCGTAGGACTCGTCCAGCGCCGGAAGGAAGGCGCCCTGGGCGCCCCCCAGCAGCAGTCCCAGAAGGCCGAAAGCCCCCCGGGCCAGGTTGTTCTCCGGCTCGCGCGCCCTGAAATAGCTGGCATACACTGAGCCGCTGAATTTCCAGGAAAGGGCGGCGTTGGTCTTAGCCCCGTAGCGCTCCTTCATGGTCCTGGCCCACAGCCGCCGCGCCCCCCGCAGGACGGCGGCCTCCTCCAGGAACTCCGGCCCGACTCCCAGGTAGAAGGTCACCCGGGAGGCCACCTCTTCGATGCTGTGGCCCCGTTTCAGCAGATTGTCCATATAGGTGAAGGCAACTGGGAAGGCGTAGGCTATCTCCTGGACCATGTCGGCGCCGCCCTCCCGCAGCACGCCGCCCCGCACGGCAACCGGGCTGAACTTGGGCACGTGCTGGATGCAGTATTCCATAGCGTCGCAGGCCAGGCGGACGGATGGGCCGGGTGGATAGATCCACGTCCCGCGACAGACGTACTCGATGAGGGGGTCGTTGGGGATGTTGCCCCGCAGCTCCGTTAGCGGGGTACCTCGTTTCTCGGCCACAGCCACATACATGGCCAGCATCACCGGGGCCAGAGAGATAAGCTGGAGGGTCGTCGACGCCTTCTCTATGGGAATGCCATCGAACAGTATCTCCATGTCCTTGAGGGTATCGATGGCCACCCCCACCCGTCCCACTTCGTGCACCGCCTGGGGGTGGTCGGAGTCCATCCCCAGGTGTGTGGGCAGGTCGAAGGCGCAGAGGAGGCCGCTGGCGCCGTGGGCCAGAAGATACTTCCACCGCTTGTTAGTGGTCTCGGCGGTGCCGAAGCCGGAGTAGGGCCGCATCTGCCACAGATTGGTGCGGTACATGGCCGGGTAGCTGCCGCGGGTGAACGGGTACTCCCCCGGGAACCCGATGTCTTCGATGTACTTTTCCTGGGCGACATCGGCCGGAGTGTAGAGGGGGTCTATTTTGTCGCCGATCTCGCTGCCTGCCCTGGGGACATTGGGAATGCGGTTCTTATCGCTCCATTGTTGCTTCCTGCGGCCTATTTCCTCTGCGTCCATGCTTCCCCCCGCCATTTCGGATTTATGCGAGTATTCTAACCCCTTTGAAGCCGCATGGCAATTCCGGTTTCCCCCACGAAAGTAGGGGCAATTCGTTTCCGCCACCGTAGGGGCGAACCCACGTGTTCGCCCGCCTTGGCCCACACGAGGGCAGACACATGGGTCTGCCCCTACAGATTCATCCTTCTCCAGATGCCGCTGGCCTATTTTGATCCATCGCGGTGTCCTATGCGACCGGGCATGATGGATTCCCCCAAAAGCAAGAGTCCACGCCCTCTAAGAAGGGGGGCGTGGACTCTTCCGTTATTCGCTTCGGTTTCCGGCAAATCAGGCTTGCATGCCGCAAACTGCAGCGTACTCCCTTAATGCCGGCCTGTCCGGCGGCCTTATGTAGGCCTCCGACTTGGAGGCGAAAGCCGAGATCAGCTTCCTTGACGGCGCGCCGCACCCCGGACAGAATGCCGGTTCTTCAACCTGGCGCACGAGGCGTGTCAACTGGAACTCCTGCCGGCACCTACAGCAAAGATACTCATAGATAGGCATAACAACCTCCCTTCAATCGCACCATCCCATCGGCCCCTCCCAACCGCTTCATAATCTATTGTACCTCTTTCTCTGCCCATTGGACAAAGCGGCAGTCCAGCCAAAATCCGCCGCCCATTGAACCTCCTCAAAGGGAAAGTCCTCTCACCTGCCTGGTGCTACACGCGCCTTTGGGGCCGAAGTGTCGGCCTCCCTTTGGCAAAGGGAGATTGAGAGGGATTTTGATGGCGGATTCAGTCCGAGCGTCGTTGCGAGTGGCCGTAGGCGGCCGGCAAACCGGACCAACGGAGGTTTGAACAATGGTGCTTGGGGCAAGACTTCATCGCGTCTGACGAGAAGGGACGGAGATTATCCATTGACAGTCGCAAGTCGAAGACTGATAATCGGGCGGGAAGGAGTCACCAGATGCCAAAACAGCCGCTTGCAGAAGTCTTTGGCTTCCCAATAGATAACATGAGCCCCGAAGCCAAGCGCTTTCGAAAGCACCGTCTCTGCCCTTTCGGTAACAAGGTACCTAATTGCACCAAAGACAAAGCAAACGCCCCCCTTGGCGTATGTAGCGTCTTCGCTGACAACCAGGTGGTCATCACCTGTCCCCTTCGATTTCGTCAGAGCTGGATTATCGCTGAGGATGCAGCTTCGTTTTTCTTTGCCCCTCGCAGCAAGTGGACCACCCTCACTGAGGTACGACTTAAAGACAAGGAGGGCAAGTCTGCCGGAAACGTAGACGTGGTACTGGTATCCTATAACACGACGGGCAAGATCACGGACTTTGGAGCGCTCGAGGTACAGGCCGTCTACATATCGGGCAATGTCCGTAACCCCTTCGAGTACTACATGGAAAACACCACACGTCGTGCCTCCATGGACTGGAGTGGGCGTCCGAACTACCCCAATCCTGACTACCTCTCTTCTTCACGGAAACGCCTCGCGCCGCAACTCATTTTCAAAGGCGGTATTTTCAAGGCGTGGGGTAAAAAGGCAGCCGTGGCGCTAAACAAGGGCTTCTTTGAGACCTTACCGTCTCTTGAAGCGGTAGAGCCAGCACATGCAGACATCGCCTGGCTGATATATGATTTAGTGAAAGACTCCAAAAGTAACACTTGCAAATTGCAGCGGCTCAAGAAGGTTTACACGAAGTTCCACGAGAGCCTGGAGAAGATAACCCGCTCCGATCCGGGCAGCGTTGACGACTTCGTTCAGCAACTACAGATAAAGGTGAACCAGAAATTCGAGAACGGTGAGCCTCCAGACACGGAGACGGTGGATGCCCTATTCTAAGTCTGGCTATCAATTGATACTTGAGGACCTCAGAGCGGACGACCGCATAGTGAATGTGGCTTCCGTCCCCCAGCGAAGTCCGTTTCGCTATCCTGGAGGCAAGACCTGGCTGGTGCCCCGTGTGCGCCAATGGCTGCCATCCCTTCGGCGTAAGCCATCCCTCCTTATTGAGCCTTTTGCAGGAGGGGCCATTGTCGCCCTCACCGCCGCGTTTGAAGATTTGGCTGAGCACGTGATGCTTGTAGAGTTGGACGAGGGCGTGGCCGCGGTTTGGGAAAGCATTCTCAACGGAGACAGCGAATGGTTGGCCGACCGAATTCTCACGTTCAACGTTACAGAGGAGAACGTTCGGGCAGAGCTATCCCAGCCGACGCAGTCCCTCCGGGACATAGCATTTCAAACAATTCTGAAGAATCGAACTTTCCACGGAGGTATATTGGCGCCGGGGAGCAATGTCATCAAGTTCGGAGAGAACGGCAAAGGCATTCGTTCTCGCTGGTACCCACAGACGCTGGCAAAGAGGATCCAGGGCATCGCGAGTATCCGTCACCGGATTACGTTCGTTCGCGGTGATGGCATGGAAGTTATTTCAAAGTACGCTTCAATGCAGACAGCCGCATTCTTTATCGATCCGCCTTACACAGCAGCCGGAAAGAAGGCGGGTACCCGGATGTACACTTACCATAACCTCGACCACAACAGGCTCTTCGATATAACCTCCGGGGTCGCAGGTGACTTTCTCATGACGTACGATAATGCTTCAGAAGTCTCGGAGCTAGCTATGCGCCACGGTTTCCAGGTTCGAACAGTATCGATGAAGAACACCCACCATGCTTCCATGACGGAATTGTTGATCGGCAGGGATCTCGGTTGGCTACGCTGACCAAGACGGGTTTTAGATAGGGCGTCTCCGCGTTCTCCGTCGAAGACTCTCGATTTATCGGAGCTGCCTCGGGAGCGGCACCCCCTCTGCGCTTTGCGCGGCATCCTTAATCCGCCATCAAAATCCCTCTCAATCTCCCCTTCGGCAAAGGGAGGCCGACACTTCGGCCCCAAAGGCAAGTGTAGCACCAAGCTGGTGAAAGAACTTTCGATTTGAATAGATTGGAGAGGTGGCGGATTTTGGGCATGCGCGCCTATTGCCCGCGTACCCGTTCCCGTGTTACAATTCCAGCGAATTTACCCGTCCCGTACGTGAATGTCCAAACTGAAAAGGAGGATCGCGTGGAATATAAGTCTGTAATTGTCAAGAAAGAGGGCCACATAGCCACCATCATACTGAACCGGCCCCAGGCCCTCAACTCGCTGAACGGCGACCTCATCGAGGACCTGCCCCGGGCCCTGGATGAGGTGTCCCTGGACGATAAGATGCGTGTCATGATTCTCACTGGCGCCGGGCGCGCCTTCAGCGCCGGAGGCGACATCAAGGAGGGCGGCCCGGAGCGGGCGCTGGCCAAAATGAAGCCGGAGATGGTGCGCATGACGCTGCGGCGGCAGGTGCAAAAGATATCCAAGCGATTGGCGACCATCGACATACCGACGATCGCCATGATGAACGGCGTGGCCGCCGGCGCCGGCTTCGACTGGGCAGTGACCTGCGACTTCCGCATCGGGTCCGAGAAGTCCCGCTTCAAGGTTGCTTTCACCAGCCTGGCTGTTGTCTCCCCCGACGGCGGCCTGTGGCACCTGCCTCGCCTGGTTGGGATCGAAAAGGCCAAGGAGTTGCTATTTACTGACAGCATGGTCGAGGCTGAGGAGGCCTACCGCATCGGCCTGCTGACCCGGCTGGTCAAGCACGAGGACCTGGAAAAGGAGACTATGGCTTTCGCCGCCAGGATTGCCAAAGGCCCGCCGACGGCTATCAAGCTAGCCAAGCTCATCGTCAACAAGGCGCCGCAGCATGACATGGAGACATCGCTGGAGATGGCGGCCCTGGCCCAGGCCATCAACCTGCCCTCGGAAGACCATGAAGAGGGCGTGCAGGCATTCTCCCAGAAAAGGGAGGCAGTCTTCCGCGGGGTGTAGCACACGTTGCGTGGAGAAATTCGCGGCGGCCCGTGAAAATGACGCCGCGCTGAGCCCGTCGAAGCCCGACAGGTCGGGATGGCCGCCATCCTGGGCCTGTCGAAGGACGAGCGGCCAGCTTGCTGTTCCATGTCTTTGCGAGCCCTTCGACGTAGCCCAAGGGTAAACTCCGCGAAGTCCCGACCTGTCGGGACTTCGTCGCCACGCTCCTTTCAATGAACCGTGTATTTGCCAATCGGTTCATCGCTCTACATTGGGTCGGCCATCCCGACCTAAGGGACTCGCAAAGACGGTGTGAGCTTATTTCTCGGATAGGAGGCTTATATGGCGCGCCGTGTTGCCCTGTTGCTTGTCCTCTTGGTAGTCCTGTCTTCCTGCGAGGTCCTGCCGGGCGGCGCCCCGGTCCTGGAGACCACCTTCACCGTGGCCGCAGGCGCCAAACACACCATCGCCGTGGACCTGCGGGAGGGCCGCACTATTTCAGGCACCTTCAGCGTTTCGGGCAAAGAGAACTTTATCGACTTCTACATCAAGGACCCCAACGGCGGTCTGGCGTTTGGTTCGGAGCGGGCCCAGGGCGGCCTGAGCTTCGAGGCGCGGGCTGAGACATCGGGCATTCACACCCTCTACTTCGATAACTCCTTTTCCTTTGGCAGTCCCCGGGAAGTTACGTTGCGCTACCAGGTACGCTGACTACACGGCCACCTTGAGGATGACGCCGCCGTCAACCACAAAGTTGTGCCCGGTGATGAAAGCGGCATCGTCCGAGGCCAGGAACGTCATCATGTGGGCTATGTCCTCGGGCTTGCCGTGCCTTCCCACCGGGGCCACATTCTTGAGTAACTCCTGAAGGTGCGCTCGCGGGATACTGTTGAACATGGGAGTTTCGATAACGCCCGGCGATACCGCCGCCACCCGGACGCCGTATTCGGCCACTTCCTTGGCCAGCGACTTGGTGAAGGCGATGATCCCTCCCTTGGCCGCGGAGTAGTCGGCGCGTCCGACGGACCCCACCATGCCGGCCACGGAGGCGGTGTTCAGGATGACCCCCTTCTTGCGCTCGATCATGTGGTTTATCACCGCCCGGCTGCAGTTGAGCACCCCCTTCAGGTTGATCCCCAGGACGTAGTCCCACACCTCCTCCGTCGACTTGTGGAACAGCGTCGCCCTCTGCCGGGCGCTGCCTCCGGCGTTGTTGACCAGGATGTCCACACGGCCGAAGCGCTCCAGCACCGTCTTCACCATGTCATTGACATCCGCGCTCTTGCTCACGTCGACCCGTACCGCCAGGGACTCCCTCCCCAGGGCCTTGACCTCTTCTGCCACCTTGCCGGCCCCATCCAGGTTCAGGTCAGCAATGGCGATGCTTGCCCCCTCTTTGGCCATCTCCAGAGCGATTGCCCGGCCGATGCCGCTCGCCGAACCGGTCACCAGCGCCACCTTGCGCGCCAGTTTCATAGGGTTGCCTCCTTTGCTGTCCCGACGAGTCGGGACGGCCGCAAAAATTGTGACCTATTATAGCACAGCTTTTTGGCGTCCGGAGCGTTGTCCAACCCCATGAGCCCTGTCGAAGGGTGGTTGCCCTGAATCAGCAGCGGCAATTCACGAATTGCCAGCCCACATCACGCGACATGCCAGTCCTCTCGCCCCTGGTCGAAGACCCCGCTCGCGGAGCGGGAGCGAAACCAGGGTGCGAAATGGCGCCGTGCGCTCGTGGAAGCAATCCTGGGGTTTACCTTCAGCTTGCAGAAGGGTGGGTGCCTTGAAGCAGTAGTGGCAATTCACGAATTGCCAACCATTTCCCCCGTCCGTGAAAAAACAATCAAAGAATCGGCCAAGAAGGGTCTCTTTTCTTTCCATTTCTCCAGGAGGACTTTGCATTCCCCCTCTCTGCGCGCGGAGAGTCCCGATTCATCGGGATTCCCGTGTCGGGCCTGCCTTCGAGCAAAGGGAAAGGAAGGGGTTGGGGTTAGGTTCCTCCCCCTATTCCCCACCCAGCCAACACGCTGTATAATGGGAGCGTTTTCAGCCTATCCCGGGCCGTAAACAAGACAGGTGCACGGGGCCATGCACAAACCAAGGAGGCCAAATGGACTTCAAGAACATAATCTATGAGAAGGACGGTCGCCTTGCCCGGATCACCATGAACCGTCCTGATAAGCTCAACGCCGTCAACCAGGCCATGGCCGAAGACCTGGCTGTGGCCATCGCCGATGCCGCCAAAGACGATGCCATCCGGTGCGTCGTCCTGACCGGCGCCGGCCGGGCGTTCTGCGCCGGGGGCGACTTCCGCTACCGGGACGTGGCTGAGGGCAAGGTGTCGCCGGACCAGGCCCACGATAACCGCATCGCCTACGACCATATCTATCGCGGCCACCTGCTCCCCGGCTGGGTGGGCACGGTGATGCTGCCCCTGCACAATCTGGAGAAGCCGACCATCGCCGCCGTCAATGGCCCGTGCCTGGGGGCTGGCCTCGACCTGGCCTGCGCCTGCGACATGCGCGTGGGCTCGCCCAAGACCAGCTTTGCCGTCGGTTTCACCCGCGTCGGCCTCGCCGATGACATGGGCGGTATCTGGCACCTGCCCAAGATAGTCGGCCTGGGCAAGGCCCTGGAGCTTCTCTACACCAGCGATACCGTCGATGCCCAGGAGTCGTACCGTATCGGGCTGCTCAACAAGCTTTTCCCCGAGGACACGTTCGAGGCGGAGACCACTGCCTTCGCCCGCCGGCTTTCGGAAGGCCCGCCGATAGCCTACCGGCTCATAAAGGCCCAGGCCTACCGCAGCTATATGATCGATATGGAGCTGGCGTTGCAGATGACAATGGCCTACGTCTCCATCGCGCTCAAGTCGGAGGACCACCACGATGCCGTGCGGGCCATGGCCGCGAAGCGAGAACCGGTCTTTCAAGACAAAGGCCACTAGGGATTTGTGGTCAACACCGTTCATCATGACAATATTTGCCAGAACCCCAACGGGGGATTCCAAAGGGGCGCTCCCCTTTGGCAGGGGTCCAAGGGGGTGTCCCCCTTCTCTTATTAGCCCGAAGGGCTACCTTGAACCCCCTATCAGGGGGTTTGGGGGTGCCCCGCAGAATTGTGTCCAAGATTATGGTCTGTAGATTCTTTGGTGGCTACGCTACCTCAGAATGTGAGAATGCCACTTTGTTTTGTAAATGACCACCAACTCCCGTGCGAATCCGTAGGGGCGGTTCGCGAACCGCCCCTACCACAAGAATCTTTTTGAGGAGGAGAATCTTGGCCTATCAGAACATCATTTACACCACGGAGCAGCACATCGCCACCATCACCATGAACCGTCCGCAGAGACTGAACGCGGTCAATGAGGACATGACCATGGAGATGGAGACCGCCATCGCCGATGCGGACAAGGACGACGATGTACGGGTGCTCATCCTCACCGGGGCGGGCAGGGCCTTCTGCGCCGGCGCCGATTTCCGCTACCACGACGTGAGCACAGGGAAGGTCTCGACGCAACTGGCCGAGGACTTCCGCCCCACCCTGGAGGGCATCTTCCACGGTAATCTGTCGCACCCACTGGCCAAGACCGTTTTCAGCCTGCAACGGGCGCAAAAGCCGACCCTGGCCGTCGTCAACGGGGACGCCGTCGGCCTGGGGTTTGTCCTGGCCCTGGCCTGCGATCTCAGGATCGGGTCCTCCAAGTCCAGGTTCTGCGAGGGCTACGGGCGCATTGCCATGAACGCCATATCCGGCGGCCCGTGGCTGCTGACCAGGGTGGTGGGCCTGGGGCGGGCGCTGGAGTTCCTGATGCTGAGTGATTTCTATCAGGGTGAGGACGCATACCGCTTCGGCCTGCTGAACCGCCTGGTGGCGCCGGAGAACCTGGAGTCCGAAGCCCACGCCCTGGCCGCCCGGCTGGCCGCCGGACCGCCGGTGGCCCTCAGGCTTAGCAAGAGGCAGGCATACCGCGCCCTGGAGGTAAACCTGGAGTCGGCTCTCGACTTCGACTACTCCTGCGCCGGCGCCGCCCTGCGCACCGAGGACCACATGGAAGGCATCAAGGCCATGGCCGAGAAGCGCACCCCGGTATACAAAGGGAAATAGAGCCCCACCCCCGAACCCCTCTCGACCGGCAACTCCCCTTCCCGTGTCGGGCCTGCCCTCGAGCGAAGCGAAGGGAAGGGGTTGGGGGTTAGGTGATTTCCATTCCTGCGACAAAAGTCATATTATTAGTCTATGCGGCCGTTTATGATGTGCCTGTAGTGAACTATCAGGAGTGAGTGCATGAATGATGCAAGTCTGAAAGGCGGAAACGCCGGAGCGCCCGTCGCGGGAAACCTGGAAAACGAGGTGAAAGCCTCTCTGGTTGGGGGCAGGCTGCCGTGCGTCGCTGCCTTCAAAGTGGCCGAGAAACTGAAGGTGAGCCGCGGGCAGGTCGGAGAGATGGCCAACGCCCTGGGCCTGAGGATCGTCGACTGCCAGTTGGGATGCTTCGGGACGAAGAAGGCCACCCACACGGACATAACCGGAAAGGAAGCGCCGAAAGCCCTGGCCGAGAAGGTGAAGTCGGCCTCCAACGATGGCGAACTGCCCTGCGCCGCGGCCTTCAAGGTCGCCGGACAGCTAAAGGTGACGCCCAAAGAGGTGGGCGACGCGGCGACCCTGCTCAAGATCAGGATTGTACGATGCCAGTTAGGGTGCTTCCCCTAGCCCTAACCGTCGTTGCCAGTCCCTTGGGTCGGGGTGGCCGACCCAACATAGAGCGATGAACCGATTGGCAAATGCACGGTTTATTAAAAGGAGCGTGGCGACGAAGTCCCGACAGGTCGGGACTTCGCGGAGTTCACCCTGAGCTACGCCGAAGGGCTCGCAACGACAGATGACATGCCCGGCCTTTGCAAACAAGAAATCTAAGGGCGGACGCATTCACGCCGCCCTTAGCCGTTTCACCTGCTCTACTATCCGGGGCAGGATTTCCCCTGTCCTCCCCTGGAGCAGGTAATCGGAGATTCCTTCCTCGGTAAGAGGTGTCGGCGTGGCATTCACCTCGATGATGGTGACCGCCGCAGCCCGCTGTCTGGCTATCCGAGGTAACTCTGCGAAGGGATAGACCACCGCCGAGGTCCCGCAGATAAGCATCACATCGCACCTGCCCGCCTCCTGCAGGCTTCTTTCGACGACGTCCCGCGGGATCGGCTCCCCGAACGCCACTCCGTCGGTCTTCACTACCCCGCCGCAGCGGGGACAACGTGGCGGCAGACGGCCTTCTCTCCACATAGTTTCCAGGTCAAACTCGTCCCGGCGGAACCTGGCGGTGCAGGACACGCACCTCAGCTTCAGAATGCTGCCGTGATACTCTACGAGCCGCCGCGTCCCTGCTTTCTCGTGGAGGCCGTCAACGTTCTGAGTGATGACGCACTTGAGGATGCCCAGCCCCTCCAGTTCTGCCAGCGCATAGTGGCCGCTATTTGGCGCCGCCTTCTCCACGTCTCCCAGGACGCCGGTGGTGGACAGCCGGTCCTCCCACCAGGCTTTGGGGTCCTCCCGGAAGAACTCGTAGCTCCGGTAGGCTTTCCTTTCCGCTTCGGGATTCTTCGTCCAGACTCCAGAAGGCCCCCTGAAGTCGGGGATCCCCGACTCCGTGGACATGCCGGCCCCCGTCAAAGCGATGGCGTGTTTGGAGTTGGCCAGGTCCCGGGCTGCTCTTTCGACCAACGCTTCCATTTGCTTGACCTCCGACGAAACTTGCAGGCGCCTCGATGATCGTTGATCCCGGTGACGTTTGCTGCGCCCCCCTCGCAAGGGCACGCTTGACGGGGCCTTTCGCCGCGCCCGATTCTACTCCACAGAGACGCACGGCGTCCAGCCGCCGGGGGCCGCGTCGTGGCCCGTAGGGGCGACTGGTCCGCTTTCTGCGGAGTCCGTGCGCGGAGCGGTCGCCCTTGCTCTCGGCCTGCGCCCAGGGCGCGCTGTTGCAAGTCCTCGAATTGCCCCTACCGTTCGCTTGTCCTTAATCCGCCATCAAGATGCCCTTTGGCCCTGGACGAGGTGAGGGGAAAGAGGTTCAGGAAACTTTCTGACGGGGGTCTTCCCGACTTGTCGGGACAGATTCCAAAGTCCCCCTCCGAACCCCGACCTGTCGGGGTTCGAGAGTCTCGCAAGGCGGACATGATTGGGGGATTTAGGGGTTGATGGGCGGCTTTTAGGTGCTCTTCGGGAGCGGAAGACGGTCATAATCGAGCACCACGTAGGTGAAATAACTGTTCGTTTGGCGAGATTGAATGGGCGGCGGATCTTGGTTGTCATAGTCATTTTACTGCGGCAGCAGCGAGTGCTATAATGGCAGCCGTCCGACAGCAATTTCACATTTGTTCCTTTGGGGGGTGCCACCCATGGATTGGCGCGGACTCCTAATGGCATCAGTTTCTCTCGCGCTTCTATTGTCCTGTACAAAAGCCCCGGCTGCTGCTCCAGTGAACAAAGCGGCTTCTCAACCTGCATCCAGTATTCCAACTGTAACTCCCCGCGAAACACCTCAGCCGGACTCAGCACCGACGCCAGTTGCTGATGCCAGCATGTCGCCTGCATCCACGCCTGCACAACCGACCACGACAACAACCGCGCTTGCGGCAACTCCAGCGCTTACACCTACCCCGGCGCCCGCGCCCATTCCAGCAGCTACGTCTACGACCACCCCCAGCCTGGCCACGCCGCTGCCCGCTGTCGCCTCGGTCCCAACACCGGCTCATGCGCCACTGCCTTCACCAGCGCCGGCGCCGGCCCCTGCACCTGTTACACTGCCTCTGGAAATCCGATCTGTGAGCTCTCCCGTGCGCCCCGGAGCCAAAGCCACGTTGACAGCGAGGACAATTCCCGGAGCCAACTGTACTATCACCGTGTACTACAAGTCCGGACCCAGCAAAGCGGCCGGCCTGTCGCCCAAGATGGCAGACCCGGAGGGTATTGTGCAATGGACATGGATGGTGGGATCGAGCACGACTCCCGGCACGTGGCGCATTGTGGTAAGCGCCAGTCAGGGTGGCGGTACAGTGACAAAGGAGACATCGTTCGTGGTGGCGAAGTAGAACAGGAGGAAGACGGCCTGGATTCGGCTGAGGGATTCCTCCCTCGGCCCAAGACCAGGGTTGCCTCAAATGTCATTCTGGACCGTTCGGTGTTGAGCGAGCCTCTTTGAGCCACGCGCACGGGCAGGCATGAACTTCCCCTGCCAGGCAAAGGGCGACTGCCCTCCACATGGGACACGCTGTCGCAAACTCTCAATTGCCGTACCGCTCACTCGTGAGCCCATCTTGCGATTCTATCCGAGAGGAAGTATCATGGGGCAGAGAAGCCTGAGTACACTACACATGACCATGATGGATCTGAGGGTTTGATGACTATCCGCACATTCGAGCGGTTAAAGAATCCACCACTGGTAGAGGTGATCCTCGAACTAAGATGGAGGGTGAAATCTCCAGCAGGGGATCGTCAGGCCACGTCTGCTCACGCCGATGCGTCTCAGGGACCGATGCCAGTGGATCCGTCCTATGACCTACTGGTAGGTCGGCTTTCCGGTCTATTGTCTCGTGCCTACCCATTCCATGAGAAGCTGCCGTCCGCCGTGATTCCAGTTGACGTGGCACCGTTCTTGGTCCGACACCGTTTCCGTAAAGGGAAGGACAGTTGGCCTTTGGTTCAAATGGGTCCGGGGATACTGACCCTGAACGATACTGCGAGCTACAAGTGGTCAGATTTCTACCACAGGGCAGAAGCACTGCTGCAAGCGCTGTTCAAGGCACATCCGCAGAAGCGCGACATTGTAGTAGATTCGTTCTTGCTCCGGTATCTCAATGCCGAGCCGTTCGATTTCTTGACTGAAAACGTGTCGAAGTTTCTACGACAGGGGCTTAAGGTAAGCTTTGCTGTTCCCCCCGATTTGTTTGAGCAGACCGGGGTACGCGGCGTACCACAGGGCATTAATTTCCAAGTTGTTTACCCATGCGAATCGCCGAGAGGTGTTGTTCAATTGAACGTGGCAACCGGCACTGCCGCCGACCAAAGAGCAGTGGTGTGGGAGACTGCAGTCGTGAGTCGCGGCGCTGACGTGCCTAAACTGCCTGCGGCGGCGGCAGATTGGCTGCAAGCCTCATACAACTTGACTCACGATTGGTTCCTGAAGCTCGTGGAAGGCGAACTGCTGAAGAAGTATTCTTAAGCTTATGAGCAAAACAATGACTGCAACGGACTCTAAAGAGCTGGCGTCGCACTGGCTTGAGGGCATGCTTGGAGGGACAATCGCGTCGCGAGACCTAATCGCGGGGGGAAGGGGGGAGCCCTGTGAGAAAGTGTGGCGATCTTCGACTCCTGATGCCGCAGCGGAGGCCGCGATTTGCGTTCTTCAGATTAGGGGGTTTTGGGGTGGCGAGGCATGGTATGAAGCCGTGTC
>JACQTY010000216.1 GCA_016210545.1 Chloroflexota bacterium | reverse complement strand
GACATATACTGAGAAACTGGTTTATCTCAACCGGGTGGCCAAGGTGGTCAAAGGCGGTAAGCGGTTGCGTTTCAGTTCTCTGGTAGTGGTGGGGGATGGCATGGGCAAGGTGGGCATGGGGGTGGGCAAGTCTAACGAGGTGCCCGAGGCGATTAAGAAGGCGGGCGCTCAGGCCAAGAAGAACCTCATCGAAGTGCCCATTACGACTACCACGATTCCGCATGAGATTACCGCGGTGTTCGGCGCGTCCAGGGTGTTGCTGAAGCCCGCCGCGCCCGGTACCGGTCTGATTGCAGGCGGGGGTGTACGGGCAGTCCTCGAGGCGGCAGGGATCAGGGATATCCTGTCCAAGTCCCTGGGCAGCGGCAATCCCATAAACGTAGTGAAGGCCACTTTGCTGGCCCTGTCTCAATTGCGCAATCCGACCGAAGTGGTAGCCAAGCGCAAGCCCAGCGTGGAAAAGGCAGAGAAGGCCGAGAAGATAGAAAAGAAGGCAGCCAGTGGCCAAGGTTAGGATTCAGTGGGTAAAGAGCGCGATAGGATACAACCATAACCAGAGGCTCGTATTGGAGGCTCTGGGGCTGCGGCGTCTCAACCAGACCGTTGTCCATGAGGACTCACCGACGATCAGGGGCATGGTCCATAAGATCCGCCACATGCTCAAGGTGAGTGCAGAGGTGAATACCAGTGAGGCAAAATGAGCTGATGACGCCGCCGGGTTCGCGGCACTCAAGGAAAAGGGTGGGTCGAGGGGATGGGTCGGGGCATGGCAGCTACTCTGGAAAAGGCTGCAAGGGGCAGAAGGCACGCAGCGGCCAAAAGCTCCGCTCCGGATTTGAAGGCGGCCAGCTACCCATAGTCAAGCGGCTGCCGGAGAAGCGTGGGTTTAACAACCGGTGGCGCGTGGAATACAATGTGGTGAACGTGGGCGAATTTGGTCGATTCGAGGCGGGCACAGAGGTAACCCCTGAACTGCTGGCCCGGGAGCGCCTGGTCGGCTCGACTCGGGGACAGATCAAGGTCCTCGGTAACGGCGAGATCGCGACGGCGCTAACGGTGAAGGCTCACAGTTTCTCCGCCTCGGCGAAGGGGAAGATCGAGGCGGCGGGGGGAAGGGTGGAGGTGATCGAGCGTGCAAGCGAGTAAACCATCTCTCCTTAGGGCGATGATGGACGCTTTCAGGTTGCCAGACCTGAGGGGTAGGATTCTCTTTACCCTGGGAATGCTCGTTGCCTTCCGGTTCATTGCTCATGTACCACTTCCCGGTGTCGACCTGGCCGCGATGAGGGACTTATTCGACAAGAACCAGCTTCTGGGAATGCTGGACCTGTTCAGCGGCGGCGCCATGCGGAACCTCAGCGTCGCTGCCATGGGAGTGTACCCCTACATCACGTCCTCTATTGTTATGCAGCTTCTGGTGCCGGTCATCCCCCGCCTTCAGGCGTTGGCCAAAGAAGGAGAGTCGGGGAGGAACCGGATCAATGTCATTACCCACTGGGTAACGGTACCTCTTGCCATCCTGCAGGGTTACGGGCAGTTGGTCCTGCTCAGCCAGCAGGGGGTTATAAGCGGCATTGGTCTCACCGGGCCCAACCTGTTGCCGACCGTATCGATGGTCATATCTATGACCGCCGGCACCATGTTCCTGGTGTGGCTTGGGGAGTTGATTACGGAGCGGGGGATCGGCAACGGCATATCCATAATAATCTTCGGCGGCATTGTTGCCGGGTTGCCTGACATGATAGGCAGGTCATTGATTGGCCGGGGCAACCTACCCGGACTTCTTGCCTTTGCTATCTTGGGGCTGGTGACGGTCGCGCTGATAGTCATATTCACTGAAGCCCACCGGCGGATTCCGGTGCAGTATGCCAGGGCGACCTATCGAGGTGGAAGGATGTACCGCCAGGGGGGGTCCACGTATTTGCCCCTCAGGGTCAACACAGCGGGCATGATCCCGCTTATCTTCGCGATTTCGATCATGATATTTCCGGGGACCATAGCCAGCTATTTCCAGAATAGCCCGGGATTCAGCGGCAGGGCGGCGACTTTCATCATGCGCATGTTCGATAGCGTAACCATGCCCTGGGCCTATGTTTATTGGGGGCTGTACTTTTTCCTGGTGGTGGGTTTCGCTTTCTTTTACACCATGGTTATCTTTCAACAGATGGACCTGGCCAACACGCTGCAGAAGCAGGGGGGGTTCGTGCCCGGCATCAGGCCGGGGAAACCTACGTCGGAGTATTTCAACAAGGTAATCACGCATATCACCTGGGGGGGTGCGCTTTTCCTGGCGTTCGTCGCTATTCTGCCCTTCTTTGCCCGCCAGGCGACCAATGTCCAGGTCTTGCAGCTCAGCTCCACAGGCTTGCTCATAGTGGTCGGGGTGGTGCTGGATACCATGAAACAACTGGAGGGCCAGTTGTTGATGCGGCATTACCAGGGATTCATTAAGTAGGAGAGGGCTTGCATATCGTTCTGTTAGGCGCTCCGGGAGCGGGTAAGGGGACTCAGGCTGATACCCTGTGCGAGAAGTTCAACCTCGTCCATGTGGCCTCGGGGGACCTTTTTCGGGAGGCGGCGTCGGCGGGGACGGAGTTGGGCAAGAAGGCGAAATCCTATATGGAAAAGGGCCTGCTTGTTCCTGATGACATAACGATTAGTCTCATAAAGGAGAAAGTGGACGGCCTTGGGACGGCGAAGGGCGTCCTGTTGGACGGCTTCCCGAGGACCCTGGAGCAGGCAAAGGCGCTGGACAAAAACCTGGAGGTACGGGGCAAGAAGGTCGACAAAGCTGTTTTCATAAACGTGTCCAGCGATGAACTGCTGAGGCGGTTGTCCGGCCGGTGGATTTGCCGGCAGTGTCAGGCGCCCTACCACATGCAGAGCGCCCCGCCTCGTGTGGCCGGCCGTTGCGACAAGTGCGGCGGCGAGCTTTATCAGCGGGCTGATGATACTGCCGACACGGTCAAGAAAAGGCTGGAAGTGTACTTTGCCCAGACATCGCCGTTGATTGACTATTACCGACAAAAGGGGAAGCTGGTTGAGGTGAAGGGAGAAGGAGACCCGCGGGTGGTGGGGAAAGGCATGTTGAAAGCTTTGTCCGGGACGAAGCAGGAGTGACAGGACACTCTTCCTGGCGGGAAAGTATGGGGAACAGCAGAGGGTAGAAACGCAGTGGGGATCATTATCAAGTCCCCAGAGGAAATAGGCATAATGCGCCAGGGTGGCCGAATCCTGGCGTCCATCTTGAAGAGGTTGAGCGAGGAGGTAAGACCCGGCGTCAGGACCCGAGAGCTGGACGAAATAGGCGTCCAGGAAATGAAGAAGTACGATGTGAAGTCTCCTTTCAAGGGATATCGCGGCTACCCGGCCAACATATGTGTCTCGATACAGGATGAGCTGGTCCACGGTATTCCGGGAGAACGGGTGATTAACAAGGGGGAAGTCGTAACGCTGGACGCCGGCGTAATCTATCGGGGCTTTATGGTGGATGCAGCGGTGACGGTGGCGGCTGGCGAGATCACCGCGGAGGCCCGTAGTCTCGTCGAGGCTACTAGAGAAGCGCTTGAGGCGGGAATCAAGGCGGCCCGGTCCGGCGCTCGGCTGGGTGACGTTTCGTCGGCCATACAGGTTTACGCCGAGTCGCGCGGTCTGGGCGTAGTGAGGGAGTACAGCGGGCACGGCGTGGGGCGGGAGCTCCACGAGGACCCTCAGATACCGAACTTCGGGGTTGCGGGCCGGGGGCCAGTGCTGCGGCGGGGCATGACCCTGGCTCTGGAGCCGATGCTAACGGCGGGCGACTGGCGTACCAGGGTACTGGACAACATGTGGACAGTGGTGACACAGGACGGTAGTCTTTGTGCCCATTTCGAACACACCATTGCCATCGGAGATAACGAGGCAGAGGTGCTGACTTCGCTAGGATAACGAGACCGAAGGAAGTATGCCGAAGAAAGAAAGTCTGGAGGTAGAGGGTACAGTAGCAGAGTCTCTGCCTAATGCTATGTTCAGGGTGGAGCTAGCTAATGGCCACCACGTGCTGGCCCACATTTCGGGCAAGATAAGACTCAATTTCATACGTATCTTGCCCGGTGACCGTGTCCTGGTGGAGTTGTCGCCCTACGACCTGACGCGGGGCCGCATTACGTACCGGTTCAAGTAGTCGGAGAGAGGTTGTCGAGGTGAAAGTCAGAGCTTCCGTTAAGGCCCGCTGCGCGAAATGCAAAGTCATACGGCGGCGGGGTGTGGTCCGAATCATATGTTCCAATCCCAAGCACAAGCAGCGCCAGGGATAGGGCGCTGGTCAGGCGAGTAAGGGGGAAGTATGGCGCGTATAGCTGGTGTTGATCTTCCAAAGGATAAGAAAGCGGGAGTGGCCCTGGGATACATTTATGGGGTGGGCCCTTCCAATGCACTGAGAATACTGGCCCAGGCCAGGGTTGACCCCAATACCCGGACCAATGACCTGACCGAAGAAGAAGTCTCCCGGCTGAGAGAGCTGATCGACAAACAGGTCAAGGTAGAGGGGGAGCTGAGGAAGGAAGTCAACCTAAATATCAAGCGCCTCATCGAGATCGGCGCCTACAGGGGCCTCCGGCACCGCCGGAGCTTGCCGGTCAGGGGGCAGCGGACAAGGACCAATGCTCGAACCAAACGAGGGGCAAGAAAGACAGTGGCGGGCAGAGGTCAGAAGCGTGGCGGGTCCAAGAAGTAAGGCGGTTGTCGGTTAGAGGCATTTGGCCCGAGCGCCGCGTCCGTCTGGCTGCGCCGGGGATGGTCCGGACCGCGATCGCTCCAACCAGGCGTAGCGACCCGGTCGCTCGTTAGAGGGCACTAAGAAACTATCTCAAGATGATATTGGTAGTCCAGACGGGGTGCGTCAGGGTTCCAAACCTCACCCCCGGCCCGCTGGCGGGCCACCCCCTCTCCGAATCGGAGAGGGGGCTAGGGGGAGAGGTCGAAGCAAGCGCAACGACCTTAGTAGCACTCCGCTCACATTTTGAGATAATCTCTAAATAAACTCAAATGACCCAAGTCACATGTCCCGGGGGGGTACCGTGCTACGGAGAACGGGCGCCATTTCGGGGGACAGGGTCTCAGGTATTGGAATTTGGATGTTGTTTGGCGCTTGGTCCTTTTCGAATAGGAGTATTTTGAACTACAAGGCTGTCCTGTTTGACCTCGACGGAACACTCCTGGATACCCTCCGGGACATAGCTGTCTCAACCAACCGGGCGCTGGGATGTTTCGGCTTTCCCCCGCACAGTCTGGAAGCTTACAAGTATTTCATCGGCGACGGCCGGGAGGCGCTGGCCCTCCGGGCCCTTCCGGAACATCAACGGGACGCGGCGACATTGAGCAGACTGGTCGCCCGCATGGGCGAGGAATACGCCGCGCACTGGGCGGACAATACCTGCCCCTATGAAGGGGTGCCGGAGCTTCTGGATGCCCTTACCGCACGGGGCGTCGCCATGTCTATCCTGTCCAACAAACCGAATGACTTCACCGAGCTAATGACGTCCCGTCTCCTGGGACGCTGGCATTTCCAGATTGTGGCGGGAGCTCTGCCCGATGTGCCCAGAAAGCCTTCCCCGGCGGCGGCGCTGGACATAGCCCGGCGGCTTAGCCTGAAGCCCGGCGAGTTCCTGTACGTCGGTGATTCGGACATCGATATGAAAACCGCAGTGGCCGCGGGCATGCACCCGGTGGGAGCCACCTGGGGCTTCCGCACCCCTGACGAGCTTCTGGCCGGCGGGGCCAAGGACCTGATTGAGAGGCCGGGCGACCTGTTGGAGCTAATGTGAAGGGTGGGTGCAGGGAGGCAAGCGAGAGGGGGGAAGCGGGAGAGAGTATGAGGTCGGAAGCCCACAAATTGTGCTCTGAGCAATAAGACCAGTGGGTCGAATGCCAACGTTTACCTCGAGGCAATGTGCGCGGTCAGTGAGGCGTGTTACGCGTTGGATAGTGTACTATCTACGAAAGGGCTTCACAATCAAGAGTTCCCTAATCTGGGCTGGAAACAACGGCTCTGGAACGGAGTCACCATATATCATTCCAGCGCCCCGACGAGCCGGGAGAATCCAGACCCAGGAAATCCCAGGGGTTCTGGCTCCCTATCAGGTACGGGACAGGCTTTCGCCAGAGTGGCGATCAGTCGGAAGATTCCTTTGCGTCTCAGTGTAGCTGTGTCTTTAGGAACCTCTGTAAACCCATCTGTAGGATACCACGCTAGTAGGTCCATCCCAGGGGTCCGATGATTCCTTCGAGCCGCATCATCAGCATGTCGAAGTGGCCCCTCTCTGTTTCGGCCAGGAAGGCGTACATGCTGCGTCCCTCGCTGGACTCCGAGTCGTGGGCCGCCTTGAAATAAAACTCGAAGCTCCGGTTCTCAATGGTCAGACCGAAGCGAAGAGCATCTATGTCTGTCGATGTCTGAGATATCCTGTCCAGGGCGGCTTTGTCTTTGGGGAACAGGGAGGGGGCGCCTGCCAGGCACGCGGCCTCTTCGGCGGCAGGGTATTTGCGCCAGCCCTTGTTCTCCCTGAGCGAGCGGACCTGCGCCATGAGCATCTTTTGATGCTGCTTCTCATCATTGGCCAGCGTGGCGAACATCTGCCGGGTGGCGACATCCTGCACTTTTTGGGCAGCGTCGCCGTAAAACTTGATGCCTTCCTTTTCCAGGACCAGGGCGCGTCTGAGGGCTTCCAGGGCTAAGTCAGTTGCCATAGCTGAAACTCCTCTCCGACTAACGGGTATTTTGCCTGATACAACGGCAGGTGCTCGGGGCGTAGCCGCGGTACCCTGGGCGGGGCAACGTAGCGAGTATCAGCGGGGCCGTGTAGACCCATGAACTCGATGCCTTCCAGCGCCCGGCTTTGAAGCAGGACGCCGAAAGAGCCGATGCCTTCTGGCCGGACCAGGTCCCGCAAGGCGTACAGGTTGGCCCAATACTCGGAAGGGGGAAGGTCGAGACTGGCCAGGGCCTGCATGAAGTCCCGAATGCCCAGATTGGTGAGGAACTCTTGCTGGGTGACCAGACCCTCTGACCGCAAGCCGGACTTCTCACCTGCCCGGATGAGCGAAGTGAAGTCCACATGGCTGGTTATGTCCTGGCGGCCCACCCGGCTCAAGGGATCCTCGTTATAGGTGTGCTGGTAGTAGCACATCAGGGTGCCCCGTTTTCGTTGGGGTGAGTAAAGCTCCCGGGCCACGTAGCCATAGTCGATCGTAATGACCGCGCCCCTTTGCAGCGCCTGCGCCACCGAGGCCATCCATCGGGGCGCCTCCACGTTGACCTCTGTTCGGTATCCTTCGGGCAGAGCCGTGCCCAGGCCAGCGGCGGAGAGCTCCTCGGCCAGCAGCTCGGCGACCTCGGTCAGAGGCTCTCCGAGGACCTCCACAAAGCGCCCACCCTCCACCCCTACCATCACTTCCCTCAGCCGGCCGCCGGTCTGCGCTACTACGTGTGTGGGCAAGGCATCGACTAGCTCGTTGGAGATGAAGCATCCCTCGATGGGCTGGGGCGGCAGTTGGCCCCGGTGTTTATCTATCAGTGTGTAACGCAGCGCCGAGGCGAAACCGGGCGAGACCTGTGGGGCGTAATCAAGGACATCTGCGGCCAGGACGCCGTTTCCGGCGCCCATTTCCACCACAGGGAAATCGCCCGGATGGCCCAGCGCCGACCAGACCTGCTCTAGCTGTATGGCGACCAGAGCGCCGAATACAGGGTGAGTGAACGGGCTGGTGTAGTAGTCCTGACCAGTTGGCGGTGACGAGTAGTAACCCCGCTCCTGGTCATACAGGGCAAGTTCCATAAATCGGGCGAAGGAGATAGGGCCGTCACGCTCTATGATGGCCCCTATCCGCGACTCCAGGCTTTCGTTCATCCGCGCCTAACTCGAAAATCAAGCGGCAGCCGAAGGTTGCATGCGTCCATCTCACGGGCTATCTGACGCAGCTTCTCTACGGGCAGATCTCGCTCCATTTGGGGAAGGGGTGCTTCTGTCCCACCTTTACGTGGTAGTCAAGACGCTTTCCTATGACATCGATGGTCCTGTCGAGTTCCGTTCACAGAAGCGCCTGCAAAAATGTTAACACGTTTTAAGGTGTTTGGCCATTGTTGCGCCCGTGCATGGCCGTATAAGGCGGCTCATCGCGGCAGTCATGGCGAACAGTGGGTCACGCCGGCATGAAGGGCCGCCGGGTACCTCAACGAAGGGCGGCGCCCGTTTGCTTCATGAGTTTTGCGGAGAGGAAGGTTCTGACGTATAATACGAGGCATACTAGGCACTCTCAGGTAGCTCAGGCCGTCGCGTGCTCTTACGATTCCCCACCTTTTCCTGTTATTATCGAGGAGACAGATTTGAAAGTATTGCTGGTCAATCCACAGTATCCGGAGACTTTCTTCGGCTTCAAACACGCCCTCAGATTCATCTCCAAAAAGGCATCCTTTCCACCTCTGGGCCTGCTGACGGTGGCAGCCATGCTGCCCGCGGGATGGACAAAGAGGCTCCTGGACATGAATGTCAGACCGTTGACCGATGAAGACCTCAAATGGGCCGACTACGTGTTCCTTGGCGCTATGTCAGTCCAGAAGGAGTCGGTCGATAGCGTTATCCTAAGGTGCAACCGGTTAGGCGTCAAGATTGTTGCCGGAGGGCCTCTGTTTACAGCCTCGCACGACCAGTTTGATGGCGTCGACCACCTTGTGCTTAACGAGGCCGAGGTCACTCTTCCCCCTTTCCTGAAAGACCTGGAGAGCGGCCAGGCCAGGCATCTTTACACCAGCGGCGAGTTGCCGGACATCGATAGCTCTCCTATCCCGTTGTGGCAGCTCGTGGATATGAAGCAATATGGCTGGATGAGCGTCCAGTATTCTCGGGGCTGCCCGTATGATTGCGAGTTCTGCGACATCGTTGTCCTTAACGGGCACAAGCCGCGGACCAAGGGGAAGGACAGGTTCCAGGCCGAACTTGAGGCTTTGTACGCCGGGGGATGGCGGGGTGGCGTGTTTGTGGTCGATGATAACTTCATAGGCAACAAGCAGAAACTGAAAACAGAGGTCCTGCCTGCCCTGGCTGTGTGGATGGAAGAAAAGAGACACCCTTTCTCCTTCTATACGCAGGCATCAATAAATCTGGCTAATGACGAACAACTGATGCGGCAGATGGCGGAGGCCGGTTTCGTCACGGTATTCGTGGGCATCGAAACCCCGAACGAGGACAGCCTATCCGAATGCGGCAAGAATAACAATCGAAACCGTGATTTGATAGCCTCCGTCAAGAAGATCCAGAACTACGGCATGCAGGTGCACGGAGGCTTCATACTCGGCTTTGATAATGACCCCCCCTCTATTTTCGAAACGCAGATCAGCTTTATCCAGAACAGCGGGATCGTGTCCGCAGTGGTCTCACTGTTGAACGCTCCCCGCGGCACCAAACTATACGAGCGAATGAAGAGAGAGAACCGCTTGGTGGAGACCGACAAATGGGGCGACAGTGTCTCAACGAACATTGTTCCCAAGATGAGCTATGAGACGCTTCTCAGTGGCTATCGGAAGGTTATTAACAGTATCTATTCGCCGAAACACCACTATGAGCGAATCAAGGTGTTTCTCAGAGAGTACAGACCCAGGCACAAGAGGGGACTGGGGTCTCGCCCGTCTGCCCTCGTCAGCCTCGCCAGGCTCACATGGGCCCTGGGGTTGAGGTACAGGGGGGGCAGAAGGTATTTCTGGGGGCTCTTGTTTTCTACCCTGCTGAGGCATCCCCGTCTTTTCCCCGTATCGATGACGCTTGCCGCCAGCGGGTTCCATTTCCGCACAGTGCTGGAATGTTACAACAGGACGCTGGCGACGGCCCGGAACGAAGTTACCACCTGAACCATCGTTTCCCAGAGAACCGTTCATGCCCGGTTTCACAGGGGTACCGCGACGCATGAAAATAGCGGCAATGTGGGTCGTAGGGGCGGGTCTGTGACCCGCCCCGGGCAGACACGTGGGTCTGCCCCTACGATAGGCTATCTATTTTCGAGGGAACCGTTCATGCCCGGTTGCACGCGGCGCCGCGAAGTATGAAAATAGCCCACCCGCGGCCCGTAGTCGCCCAATTCATTGGGCAAACCCTGCCCGATAAATCGGGCAACTACATTTGAATGGGTCTATTTTCGGGAGAATGGCAGAGTAGCTATTTTCGGGGGAGGGACATATGAGAATCCTGGGAATCTGCTGTAGCCCGCGCAAGGGGGGCAACACGGAGAT
>JACQTY010000220.1 GCA_016210545.1 Chloroflexota bacterium | reverse complement strand
GGTGTAGCCGTCCAGGACTTCCGCGAGCAGGTGTTGCACCAGATGGGCGCCATTACCGACCTGAAGGGACAGCTCACCTCCAAGGGCGAGCCGGGCGGTTTCAACATGAAGGTGGAGCCTTTGACCAGGCGGTTGGGCGTCAACCCCGATCCGTCCCTGGTATTCTCCTCGGTGACCCACGGCGATCCGGAGACGCCGCTGCTTAGAGCGTACAACGGCGACCTGGTGGCCATACGGCTGATCAACTCCTCCGGCCATGATATGCAGAGTTTCCACATTGCCGGACACCGCTTCCGCCTGGAGCGCTTCGACCCCAGGGAGGCCGCTAAGAGCGCTCTGTCCTTAGGCATTGCCGAGCGTTTCGACCTGCTGTTCACCGCGGGTTCGGTGGGGTTGCAGGCCGGCGACTACGTATATGTGAATGGCATGGAAGAGAAGATGATGGATGGGGCGTGGGGTATTATCCGGGTCCATGATGACCTCCAGCCCGACCTGCTGCCGCTAACCAACAGGTCGCCGAATGTCTTTATCACACCGGGGCCACTGGGGTCAACACCCGAGCCTGCCGTAACCGGAGGCAGACCCCCTAAGGCTGCTGACGCCAGCGCTCTGGTCGCGCCGGACATGCCGGTGCGCACCTTCGACGTGGTAGCCATCGATACGCCTATCACGTTGAGCAGGGACATACGTCTTCCCGCCGGGCGGGTCTATGTCCTGGCCGAGGACGAGGCCGCGGTGCGGGCGGGGACGAAGCCCGTGGCGCCTCTGGTGCTGCGGGCTAACATCGGCGAGGCGGTGAGGGTCAACTTCACCAACAAGCTGGCTAAGGCTCGGGCATCCTTCCATATGCCCGAGCTAATTCAGAGCGCAGACTCCCAGGGCGCGGCCTTGGGCTTCAATAACGATTCCACGGTTGCCCCGGGGGAGTCCATCTCCCAGTTGTTTGTCATCGATCCCAGGTTCGAGGTCCCCCGTTCCTTTCCTATCCTTGACTTTGGGGACCCGGTGGAACGGAGGGTGACCGGCCTGTTCGGGATGTTCATCGTAGAGCCAGAGGGGTCTACTTTCCACGACCCGAAGACCGGCGCTCCAGCGAACTCTGGCGTAATAGTCGACGTGCGCAATCCATCCCTGCCCGGGGGAGGCTTCAAAGACGCAGCTCTTATCTTCCATGATGACGATCCCATCATGAACCGGGATGTTATGCCCTACCGCAAGGAGGTGGAGGGCGCGCGGGGGATAAACCTGAAGGCTGAGCCCTTTGCCGAGAGATTAGACGAGAACAAGGACATATCTAAGGTGCTGCATACGGGCGGGGGCCATTCCGACCCCAGAACGCCAATTATCGAGGCTAAAGCCGGGGAGCAGATACGTATACATGTGATGGGCGGGCCAGGGCAGCAGCCCCATGTGTTCTCTATTGATAATCACCGCTTCCCGTTTGACATTAGCCGGCCTGGCAATGCCCATTTCCCGGCGCGGCAGTTTGCCCCGTTCGTGACCATCGACGCTGTACTGGAGGGGGGCGCCGGCGGCGCTATCCATGCGGCCGGAGACTACATGTATGGAGACCAGCGAGTACCGTTCCTGGAAAGCGGCCTGTGGGGCATTATCCGGGTCAGCCCTGCGGCGGCGGCCGCTCCATCGGCGGCTCCGGTCCTGGCTACGGTGTTGACGGACCTGTCGCGGGAGTACAGGGTAGTGGCGCAGGGTGAGCTTTACTTCGTCCGGTTCACCGAATTGAATCTGGAGGGCCAGGTCCGTGCAATAGTGACCGAGGATGGCGCCCAAGTGTCCTACGGCTCGAACTGGGCTGGTTTTGCCCTTGAACAGGTGGAGGCAAACGGCGCAACCCAGGGAGATACCGTGCTTCTGGCTGTGCCGATGGCGGCCCGCATGGCATTGAGAGGCGAGAAGTGAGAGGTGGGAGGTGGGGGTTCCTCCGGGCCGCGTTGATGCCCGAAGGGATGGCCCGTTAGCCCGGCACAGCGAAGTGCTTGAGAGGGTCCCGATGCATCGGGACCCTCTCTCCATATCTGGTACCTCGTGGCTGCTGCACTCTGTCGCGCGTGACGCCCTCAGCAAACGAACCTGTGAGACATCAGGCCGGATCCCCCGGCGCGATTATAGCCGTTCACCAATTACCCTGACACAGCGTGAACGGCTCTCACTGTCATTGGAACGGGAGGTTCCCGCCTGTGTTCCTCCCGGTGGCCAAGCCGAAAGCGTGCCACAATGTAACCGGCCCAACGGAACCCGACGGTTTGCTTCGCTGCTCCTTCGTCCGGATCCATCGGGACTGAGCGCTTCGGTTCAGCACGACGGGGGGCATGGCCTCCTCTATACGTAGCTCCCCAATAATGCAGAGACCCTGACGCCGGAGCCAGCGGTCTGATACGTGATGGCCCGACCTTATCTACGGTTTCCCCCCCCCCCGAAATTCAGTAGTTTCACGATGGACAGTCTAGGTCAAAACGCTTACGCTGGAGCCAGCGCTGCGTAGTAACGATGGTTACCACGTAACTACTGAGGAAATCAAAGGAGGGTACGATGCTCAGGTTCTGCCGGTCAGCCACTACAACCGCTTTGGCGTTATCGCTGCTACTCCTCCCGGCTAGCGTCGGAGCGGCCCCGGGGGTTGGGCAAAGAGATCAGGGGCCGGCTATCGCGCACGATGTGTGGACAGCCTTTGTGAACGAGACAGGGGCGCTGTCCGACGTGGCGAAGAGAGTGACAGTCGTAATCGATGGGCAAACCTTCGAGGTAGAGTTCACCGCGTTCACCGAGGGTGGGAAGGTGAGGGCCATTGTCACCTTGCCTGGCGGTTTCAAGGTGTCATACGGCTCCGATTGGGCTGGCTTCACGCCAGACGAGGTGTTGACTAACCACATAGCTCACGCCAGAGCGGAACTCCGGGCCGTTCCGCTGGCAGTGGGGGCGAAGCCCGTGGGGCTTATGGCGGTTACGGTTATGGAGTCTCCGAGCTCACCGGCAAAGGAGACCCCGCGTCCGGCTTCGCAGTCTGCCGCACAGGCGACTAGCTCCAGCGGCGCCGCAGTGGTAGATTCTTCCGATGCCGGGCCGGGTGAATCTGCTGCCGCAGGCGCAGTCTCGCCGGCTCCAGGGGGAGCTCCATCTGCCAGCCAGTCGCCGTCCGGGTCAGTCAGCCCGGCCTCCAGCGCCCCCTCCGGCGACAACTCTGGCCCTGGCAGCGCGAACTCTGGCCCTGGCAGCGCGAACTCTGGCCCTGGCAGCGCCAATTCTGGTCCCGGGAGCGCGAACTCTGGCCCTGGCAGCGCCGACTCTGGCTCTGGCAGCGCCAGCTCGGGTGCGGGCAGCGAGAGTTCAGGTACCGGTGGGGCAGGCTCCGGATCCTCTGGTGGGTCCGCCGCCGGGGGTTCTCCCGACGATTCCAAGTCCAGCGCTTCTTCGGACGATTCCAAGACAAGGTAGCCGCCTTTCGCGCAAGCGGATTACCCCCCAGCGGGCCTCGAGGCATCGGGGCCCGCCTTCTTTCTCGCCCGACTGTCCACGGTTATCGGGGTTCTCGGCATGTGCGTCCTCTGCGTTCCGTATTCTTCCCGAAAATAGCCATTTCCCCATTCCCGCGGAAGCGGAATCCAGTGTACAAAATCCCCTGCTCCGCCAGCGAGAGTCCGCAGCGCGGACCTTAGGCGCCCCCTTTATTAAAGGGGGGGATTTGTATCAAAAGTGCCTTCACTGTCACCCTGAGCTGGGCGAGGGGTCTGGGGTGGAGAGGCAATGAGATACGAGTACCGCCCCTCCCCAGATTCTTCACTCCGTTCAGAATGACATTTGATACAAAGCCTAAAGGGGGCGTAGGGGGATTTACCCGTTGTGCCAAACTGGAAATGAAGCTATTTTCATCCTTCGCGGTGCTCACCACATGAGCATGAACGGTTTCCCCGAGAATAGCCCACGATGCGCTCTGCCGCCCGTAGGAGCGGACCCTCGTGTCACCTGTTCCAACACATCCCTAACCCGTACCTGCCGCCACCAGTGTCGACATCTGGGCTACGAGAATCCTTGATCCCGGCTGAGGACGAACCAAATACTGTAAGGTGATGTTCAGTCAGGACACCAGAAGGTCGCGCTCATTGTGAAATCCTCGACGAAAAGCGGGCGCGATATATTGACTACTTCCCCGCTGCATGCTAGATTCTGATGGTAATTGCCACCGAGAAAGGAGCGCCCAGCATGGCTGGATTCGGCTTCAGCGAACCGCAGGAGATGTTCCGCCGCCAGGTGCGCAGCTTTGTCCAGAAGGAAATAGCCCCGAATGCTCGCATCCGGGCCAAGCAGGACTCCTTTCCTCCGGAACTGGCGCGACGCATGGGCGAGATGGGACTGTTAGGCATCAACCAGCCCGAGAAGTACGGCGGACAGCCCGCCGACTGGGTGACTCTGGGGATAGCCGTCGAGGAGGTAGCCCGCGGGGATTTCAGCCTGTCCATTGTACCCACTCTGGACGCGGGGATCGCGCTGGCCTTCAAGCTGGCCTCCGAGGATGTCCAGGCGGAGTGGCTGCCCCGACTTATTAGCGGCGAGGTCCTCGGCTCCGTTGCCACCACCGAGCCGGGCTGCGGCTCCGACGTGGGGTCGTTGAAGACCCGCGCCGTCCGGGAGGGCGACCATTACATCCTCAACGGTGAGAAGACGTCCATCACCGTGGGCATGCAATCGGAGTTCTGCATTGTCTTTGCCAAGACCGACCCCACTCAGAAGGCGCGTGGCGTCACTGCTTTCCTGGTCCCTTTGAATTCTCCCGGGGTGCATCGTTCCCGGTTGCCCGACATGGGGTGTAAGCCGATGGGCCGGTGCTCCATTATCCTGGACAACGTGAAGGTGCCGCTGAAGTACCGCATGGGGGGCGAAGGCAAGGGGTTCTACCTGGTCATGGGGCAGTTCGACCTCATACGGGTAAACCTGGGGCTGATGACGCTGGGCTGCGCTCAGGTCTCGCTGGAGGATGCCATGAAGTACGCCCAGCAGCGCACCGCCTTCGGCAACCCGCTGGCTAAGTACGAGGGAATATCCTTCAAGATCGCCGAAGACTACACCCGCCTGGAAGCGGCGAGGCTGCTGTGCTACCGTACCCTGTGGCTGAAGGACCAGGGGCAGACGCATACCAAAGAATCGGCTATGTGCAAGTTCCTGGGGCCTAAGGTGGCCGTCCAGGTCATCCACGATGCGCTTCTGATCCACGGCCATGTCGGTTACAGTGAGGAGCATGCCCTTGAGCAGCGGCTACGGGACGTCATTGGCTGGGAGATGGCGGATGGCACTGCCGAGGTCATGAAGATAATCATCAGCCGTGAGTTAATGGGCAGAGAGTTCCTTCCGTATTGAGAAGTGAGAGGCGGATGTGGGTGTGTAATCCTCCTTCGCCCCCTTTGATAAAGGGGGCCGGCCCGACATGTCGGGCCGGGGGATTTCGTTCCGGCGACCCATTGCCGATACCGGAAGGGGCTTGGGTTAGGTATTAATGTCCCCCACTCCGTTTACGGAGAGGCGTCAGTCCGATGATGTCCCGACAGGTCGGGACGTAAAGGCGAAGCACTTTCGAAGGGGGTGAGGTCCAAAATGCCGAAGTACCTGGTCTACATAACCTCAGCTAGGGAAGAAGGATACATTGCCTCCTGCCCGGACTTGCCGGGGTGTGCGGCGCAGGGGGAGACGGTGGAGGAGACCCTCAAAGCCATCAAGTACACCATCAATGGCTACATCGCCTCCTTGAAGAGGCAGGGCGGAGCGATCCCGGAGGGTGTGGAAGACAGAATACAGCGCGTCGAGGTAGTGAAGATCTAGCAAGAGGGAAGGAGCAGGAGTGATGTCGCGGTAGGGGCACCCCGATTAATCGCGACATCGTGCCCGCACATTCCTCCGGCTTGTCTCACGGAGGACTCACCATCATTACCGATGAATACCTGGACGGACTTTCGACTACCGTCAACGCAACCAGAAGAGCTGCTTTCGAGAGGGCAAGGGACCTGCTGGTGGGCAATCGGTCTGGAGAGGCTCTCCCGCTCTTTGGGGAATTGCTGGGCGAGTCCGAGTCCTCCGCTGAAGAAGTGGCCCTGCTCATACTGATCGGCAACTGCCTTTTCTACCTCGGCCGGCTTGAGGAGGCCCAGCGAAGCTACACCGAGGCGCTGGAGAAAGCCCGAAAACAGGGCGAGCGGGAAGCGGAGGCTGCCGCCCTGGGCAACGTGGGCCTGGTGCACCGGCAAAAAGGAGACCTGTTTGAGGCAGCGCAGCATCATCAGGGGGCGCTGAAGACTTACGAGCAGATCGGAAATATTCCGGGGCAGGCAAAGCAGTTGAGCAACCTGGGCCTGGTCTACCTGCAGAAAGGCGATCCCGGCAAGGCCGTTGAGCACTATCAGATGGCGCTGGCCATGTACACGCGGATCGGGGCCAGCATTGAGATAGAGAAGGCCGGCCGCATTCTCGCTGAGATAGGGAAGACAAGGCCGAAAAAGAAGTAGGGCGGGAATCCCCCTGCGCCCCCTTTACTTAAATCCCGATGCATCGGGACGGTTCACACGGGAATCGGGGCGGGGGCTTTCGATCCAGCAGCAACAATCAGGCATGTGCGGCCGGCGGCGACCTGACCCCAGCCCTGTTACCGATGTGCGGTCTTGACATAGACAGGATACTATCCTTCCCAAAACGGGAAGAGGCCGGGGTTTGGTGCATCTATTCTGCCCTCTCCCGTCAACGTAGAGGGGGGGGCCAGACGGTGAGGTGGACTACAACATGAAAGTCATCGGCGTCACGGGCAACATCGGCACCGGCAAGTCCACCGTGTCCGGGATGCTGCGGGACCTGGGGGGCGCCTTTCTGGACGCCGATAAGGTCGGCCACGAGCTGCTGCTCCCTGGCAGCGCCGCCTACCCGGAGATAGTCGCCACGTTCGGCCGCGGCATCCTTAATGAGAAGGGAGAGGTGGAGCGGCCGAAACTCGGCGCCATCGTTTTCCAGAATCCGGAAAAGCTGAAGCAGCTCAACGAGATCATGTGGCGGCGCATCATCGAGCTTTCCCAGAAGAAGTGGCAGGAGATGGGCCGCAACGGGGCCAGGGTGATAGTCTTCGAGGCGGCGGTGATGATCGAGGCCGGCTGGCAATCATTGGTGGACGAGCTATGGGTGACCTCGGCCCCGGAAGATGTCGTCATCAAGCGGCTGCTGGTCGGCGGGCGGTTCACCGAGCAGCAGGTACGGGACCGCATTCGCAGCCAGATGCCCGCCGCCGAGAAGGCCCGCTACGCCCACGTGGTCGTGGACACCAACTGCAACCTGGCTGAGCTGAGGCGACGCGTTGCCGAACTGTGGAAGAAGCGCGGGCTGGACAGGTTGTAGGGGCATGATGCAAGGCGCAAGTGGCAAGAGACCGAGGCAAAGACGGATGAAATCGTAGGGGGGCAGTCCCGATGAATCGGGACGCCCCTGCTGGAAATGGAGTACATTGGACATTGTTGATCAGATAAGGCTTTTCATCGAGCCCCGCTCCATAGCCCTGATAGGCGTCACCCGCCGCACAGGTGACGGGCACAACGTCCTGGAGAACCTTCTGAGCGACGGTTACAACGGCAAGGTCTACCCGGTGAACCCCGGCGCCGATACTATTCTGGGGGTCAAGGTGTGCCGTAGCATATCCGATCTTCCCCCGGGCATCGACCTGGCCCTGATCTCCACCCCGCGGGACCAGGTCCCGCAACATGCCCGGGAGTGCATCGCCCGGGGCATAAAGGCGCTGATAATTGTGGCCCAGGGGATGGCCGACGTGGGTGGGGAAGGGGCGGCGCTTCAGCAGGAGCTGGTGAGGGTAGCCCGCGAGGGAGGGGCCAGGGTGTTAGGGCCGAACACCTTCGGTGTGGCCAACGCTTTTCTCAACCTCAACACCGCCTTCGTCCGTTTCGACTTGTACCGCCAGTCAATTGGCGCCATCTCCCAGACGGGGATGTTCTTCGGCGGCACCCATCGGCGGCGGCTGATAGGCAAGGCCATCGACCTGGGCAATGCCTGCGATATCGACTTCGCCGATGCCCTCCAGTATTACGCTGCCGATCCCCAGGTGAAGGTTATCGCCGTGTATATGGAGGATGTGAAAGACGGGCGCAAGTTCATGAAGGTGGCCCGCGAGGTAGCCTTGCAAAAGCCCATTATCGCCATAAAAGGGGGGCGGACGCCGGTGGGCGGACGGCTGACCCAGTCCCACACCGGCTCCGTAGCTGGCCGGGCTGAGATCTATGACGCTGCCTTCAAGCAGTGCGGCGTCATACGGGCTGCGGACATGGACGAGCTGGACGACCTGATCTTGAGCTTCTGGTACCTGCCCCTGCCCCGCGGGCGAAGAGTCGCTGTGCAGACCAATACCATGGGCGCCGGGGTGATGGCGACGGACGCCCTGTCGAGCCAGGGCCTGGACATGGCCGAACTCGCCCCGGCGACGAAGGAGCGGATTGCCCGCATTGTGCCGCGCTGGCTGCCGGTGCGCAATCCGGTAGACATCGGGCCGTCGAAGTTTGTGGAACCCGATGGGCGGAAGATATTCACCGAGTCGGTTGAGGCGCTACTGAACGACCCGGGCGTGGACTCCGTCCTTTTCATCCTGCCCTCTCGTCCCCCGCCGGGATCGGATCCCATCGGCTCGCCTGACCTGGCCCAGGACCTGGTCCGGCGATATCCCTCAAAGCCGCTGGTCTGCTGGGTCCATTCAGCCGACGTCGGGGAGGTCGCGGCCCGCGAGTTCATGGAGGCGGAAAATATGGTAGCCTACCCGACCGTCGACAGGGCCGCTCGCGCCCTGGCCCGGCTGGCCAACTACGCCGCGTGGAAGCAGGAGATGCAGGCCGGTGGCGCGTGACGAAGGCGGCGCGATGCAGAAGAAGTTGAAGGTCATTCTCTCGCGGCGCCAGAAAGAGACTGTTGAGGAGTCCCCGCCGCCGGGCAATCTGCCGCCGGTCCCCGCCGGCGTGTTGATCCCGATGTACCAGAAGGATGGGGAGTACTTCATCATCTTCACCCTCCGCACACAGATGGTGGAGCACCATAAGGGACAGATATCTTTCCCCGGCGGCGCCTATCACCCCGGCGATGAGAATCTGCTGGATACCGCCCTGAGGGAGTCGTTCGAGGAGATCGGGCTATTCCCTTCGGATGTGGAGGTGGTGGGCGAGCTGGATGACCTGATAACAGGGACGAATTTCCGGGTCGCCCCCTTTGTCGGCTTCATCCCGTATCCCTATACCTTTCATCCCAGCAAGGAGGAGGTAGCGGAGATAATCCACGCCCCTCTGTCCCTGTTGCTCGATGAGCGGTATTGCCGGCGGGAGGCGCGTCCCGGAGGTGGAATCGGCTACTTCTATGACTGCCGGGGGTACGTCATCTGGGGGGTTACCGCCCGCATCCTCAAGCCGTTTCTGGACATCATCGTAGCCGGAGGACTCGCCAGCCCGCCGCGGACCGCCTCTTAAGGTCCTGGCAGGTCTTCTACGATAGGTCGCCATGCCCCTCACGGCGCCACCCCAATAAGCCGAGGGTCTTCGACAATCCATAAGATGCTTTGCGCGTCGTTGAAAGCCCCTCGCGCTACTCAGGGTAAACTCCGCGAAGCGATCCGTTCTGTACCCGCAAGTGGCCACGGTCGGGTGGTCCCAATACACCGCGACGACCTGCAACGCCGAATCGCTGATGATGGGTCCGTGCAGGGTCTTTGCATTGTCATTCTGTCCGACGCATCGGACTCCGATGTATTACTCGGAGGAGCGTAGTCCCGATCAGTCGGGAACAAGTCGGGAAGGGTGGGGCGCTCCCCGCTCCCCAGATGCTTCGCTTGGGCTCTCCGAGTGAAACATCCCGATATATCGGGATACTTCGTTCGGACAGAATGACAGGTGACATGGCC
>JACQTY010000219.1 GCA_016210545.1 Chloroflexota bacterium | reverse complement strand
GTGTCCAGCCCGAGATGTGGGACATGCTCAGTTTGCGAAAGGGGGAGAAACGGTAAGGCCCCCCACGTTTCTTCCATTTGACGTCAATCTTGATGGCGGACTAAGGGTGACCAAAATCCACCGTCAATTCAATCTCACGAAACGGGATGATTCTTCACCGGCTGGCGTCACAACAATTCATTAGCGAAAGCCTGTCCCGTACTTGATACGGGAGCCATCCCGACCTGTCGGGACGGCTCGGAGGCCGGAATGACATGATGGATCCCCTGTTTCGGGCCTCTTGATGGCGGATTACGGGAGCGAAAAAACACGTTGGCTACTCTCCGCCGCCATATTCACTTTCTTCTCATCCGGGCAGAGCCACGGAGCGCGCTTTGTGGTAGAATTGCTGCAAACAGCCCTTCAAAGACCGGAAAAACAGGGGGCGCCGATGCGGATAAAGAAACCAAACGTGCCATCGGGCCAGGACAACTCGCCGGGAGACAAGCCCACGATGCGGGACGCAATCACGCGCATCCTGCGTGAGGCGAAGGACTCCCTGGCCGAGCATCCGATCCTCTCGGTCGTAGTTCTCCTGATCATGGCGCTCCTCAGCGCGGTGGAACTGCTCGACAGCGTTGCTTTGGAGCACCCAACGGCCTACTCGCGCCCGCTCCTCGTCATCGACCAGATCGATGACTTGATCGCGGTGGGGGTCGCGCTGTTCGTCGCCTACCGGTGGCGCCCCAGGCTGGGACAACTGGCTGCTATCTTTTATCTGGCTTTACACGTGCCTTATGTCTTCTTCGACCTTCCTGACGAGACTTACGAAATGGCCCGTCAGGGATTTATGGGGTTTACCACCCTCCTGGGCGTCTGGCTGATAGACAAGCTGCGTAAAACGCAGATAATCCTCGAGACCGCTGAGCAAACGTTCCGGACCACCGTAAACAGCACCCCCGCCGGCGTATGCATAGCCCAGGACGGTAAGTTGTCCTACGTGAACCCACAGTTCGCCGGGCATACAGGATACAGTGAAGAGGAGCTGATAGGCGCCGACTTTCTGGAACTGGTGGCCGCCGATGATCGGCGCCTTGTACGAAACAACGCCCGGGAAGCAGTGCAAAAAGGGCTTCCGTCCTCGTGTGAACACAGATTTGTCACCAAGGGCGGCGAGACCCGGTGGGTGTTACAGACCGCGGCCCCGATTACCTACAATGGGAAAACGGCGCTCATAGGAAGCTTTGTGGACATCACCAGACGCAGGCAGGCGGAGGCGGATGTCCGGCGCCAGGAGCAGCGGAGGGAAGCCCTGTACAGGGTCAGCCAGGCGGTAACGCGGTCGCTGGCCTTGCGAGACGTGGCTAACCTGGCTCTCGACGCCGCCATCGACATCCTCCGTGTCGACGCCGGGATAATAAGGTGCTTTGATGAAGCTGAACAAAGGCTCGTTTTGCTGGCCCACCGGGGCCTACCCGCCGAAGCAGTCCAGGATATAGAGGCCAAGCCCGGGCCTAAGAGCAGCCATGGCGCCTCCGGCCTGATACTGGAATCGGAGACGCTCGTTGTGATCGAAGACATCACCGCCCGCCCTGACCTTTTCTACGGCCCGGTGCGCCGCGCGGGGTTTGTGACCTTCGCCGGTTTTCCCTTGAAGGTAAACGACCGGGCAATTGGTACGATGTCCGCCTTCTTCACCAGCCGGCGCAGCTTCGCCCCGGACGACGTGGAGATGCTATCCAGCCTGGGCAATATCATCGGTGTGGCCGTGGCCAACGCCCAGCTATTTGAGGGACAAAGGCTCCGCAACCAGGAGTTGGCTGCCCTGCAGCGGGTAAGCCAGGCAGTAGCCGCGTCCCTGGACTTGGAGAAAGTAGCCGGCCAGGCCCTGGCGGAGGGCCTGGCTATCCTGAATCTGGACGGGGGATTTATCCGATACGTCGACGAGGCTCGCGAGGAGACCGTCATGCTCGCCACTTTGGGCATCCCATCGGAGATATCCAAAGAAGTTGGCGTGGTTCTGGGCAGGAGAAAGCTGACCGAGGGGCTGGTAGGCCAAGTAGTGCAGACGGGACTGCCCATGATAGTTGACGATTACGCACGGCGTAGCCGGCATCCCTTCCTGGCCCGCGCCGGTTTCCAGTGCGCCATGTTCCTGCCGCTGAAGGTGGGGAACAAGGTAGTGGGCACCCTGACCGGGTTCAGCGCGCAGCCGCGGAGCTTTTCCGCCGCCGATACCGATATGATGACCAGTATCGGCAACATGGTGGGCATGGCCATAGATAATGCCCGTTTCCTTGCGAAGATGAAAGACAGGTCTGAGAAGCGCGCCGCCATGAATAGCATCACCGCTGCCATTGCCTCCAGTCTGCACATAGATGAGATATACGCCGTCATAGCCCGTGAGATAAGCCACGTGATTCCTTACGACCGCCTCACGGTGGGGATCCTCACCCCGGAGAAAGATGCCATATCCATTTTGCAGATTGGCCAGGCTCAGCAAATGCCGCAGCGCCAGAGTCTCGAGGACACCCCCTTGGGCGAGGTGGCCAAAACGGGCGAGCCCTGCATCTACCGTGATCTCGAGCTGGAGGCATCAGTCTACCCTGTAGTAAAACACTTGGTAGAGGCGGGCTTCCACTCCGGTCTGGTGGCGCCCCTTTCAGCCGAGGGCAACGTGCTGGGCACCCTGAACATCGTCAGCCGGGAGGTGGGCCGCTACTCCCAGGCAGACCTGGAATATGTCCAGCCCATTGCCCACCAGCTAGCGGTGGCCCTGAGCCATGCCCGGCTTTTTGGCCAGGTGGAGGCGGCAGCCAAGGAATGGGGACTGACCTTCGACGCCATAGGAGATGGCGTAATGATCCTCAGCCCTGACCTCCGCATCCTGCAGGCCAACTCCGCGATGGGACGGCTGACAGGCACATCGCCCGATGCGATCGTGGGCCAGCATTGCTTTCGCGTAGTCCATGGCCTCATGGAGCCAACTCCTGAATGCCCCTCGGTGAGATGCAAGGAACTGCGCCAACCATGTGAACTTGTCATCCAGGATCCCCACCCGGGCAACCGCTGGTTCAATGTGCGCTGTGAACCGATGCTCGCTCCCGACGGACGCTTGACCGGCATAGTCCATACCCTGCAAGACATCACCGCACGAAAGCAGGCCGAAGACGACCTGCGCAAGGCCCATAACGAGTTGGAGGAACGTATCAGGGAAAGGACCGCCGAACTCACAAATGTCAACGAAGTCCTGCACGCAGAG